>DATMZM010000265.1:0-2784 GCA_035607445.1 Thermoanaerobaculia bacterium
ATCGCCCGCGGGCATCCCGAGCGGGCCCGGGCGCTGCTCGACGGCGCGCCGTAAGCCCCGGCCGACATCTCTCGCCCCCCTGTCGTCTTTTCTCCACGAATCTCGATTCCCTCTGTGTCGGTTCGCTGCTGATCCCCTCGCGGGCGCGGCAGGGATGATCGACCGGCTACCGGCAAGAGGCTTGAAGGCGTTCCCAACGCGGAAGCCGAAGGCAACAGACCTTCAGAAGGAAGATGAACATGACGCATACACGACATCGGTTTCCATCCATCGCGGTCCCGATGGCCTTGGGAGAGGGGGGATCGCGATGAGATGGATTTTTCGAGGAACCGGCGGGTTCATCGGACGGATCGAGGGCGAGACCCGCGTCTCGTTCTGGCCCGACGAGCCGGCGGACCACGGCTTCGATCCTTCGCTGCTGATCTCGGTCGATCTCGCGCGCACTCCGAGCGCGGCGGCGCAAGGGGAGATCGGGTTCGACGCCGTGGAGGTGGACGATTGCTTCAGCGGACCGAACGGGGACGTCCGAGGGACGACCCTCGGGCCGCGCTGGCCGGAGATTCAGCTGACCGGAGCCGTGTATCTCGAGCAGAGCTTCTGCGATCGGCTTCCCCTCGCCGTCCAGCCGGCGCTTCCGCCGAAGTTCATGGGCGGCCGGCCGTACGAGTACATGACCGCGCTTTACTGGCCGGGCTCCGAGGATCCGCGCGCCGGCAAGAGGTACGCGGGGCATCACGCGCAGATCCTCGAGCAGCGAGGCACGCTGGCGAGGGTCGCCGTGTATCCGCAGGGAGCGTCGGATCGTCCGCACGCCCAGCCGACCATCATGTGGATCGACCTGTCCTCGCCGGACCAGATCGACGCCGGACCGGACAGCCTCACTCAGATCGGGCTCGGACGCGGCGTCAGCGAAGGCGCGCTGTTTCTGATCTCGACGGCCTTGTCGATCGAAACCACCGCAAACCAGAGAAATGGAGACCGTGATGAAAACGCGCAATGAACAGGGCCAACCGGAGAAGGGCGTCGCCGATCCATCGCGACGGGCCCGCCACAGCGCCCTGCTGTTCAACGGAGCGAAGTTGGGGACAACGCTCTTGGAGTTCGCGGTGGAACCAAAACTCCCGCCCTTCAGAGGGGAGTGAGGCGCGTCCCCGTGCGAATCCCTTCGCTCAACATCGTTTCCTCAGACGTTCTCGATGTCCTTTCAGAACCGCTGAAGGGCGCTGCGAACACCACGATCGTGCATTCGTTGCGCGAGGTGAGGCAAGCCCTGGACGTCTATGGAGCGAAGCCCACGGCACCGGCGATCACCGTCGATCTCCTCGGACACTCGACGCGGGATCACCGGTTGCTGCGGATGGGCGGGACCGTCATCGATGCGCTCGACCCTCTCGTCAAGCGGTTCTTCGAGGAGGTCGAGCGCAGTCAGGTGCTGCGGGCGATGAATGCGGTTTCCGTTCGACTCCTCGGTTGCGAGACCGGGGTCTCCGTGAGCGGTCAACGCACGCTGCGCTCGCTGGCCGACATTCTGGGCCTCCCCGTGTTCGGCTCTCGAAAGCGCCTCTCGAAGACCCACCATACGGCGAACGGCTTCAACCCGCTGTTCCACCACGTGTTGATCGAGGCGGCCCCCTCGAGGTCGCGCGCGCGGCCGGGTCTCTTCGGGGCGAGGTAGCGGATCGCACCGACCCCTTCCTCCCCGCTCTCCGAGCGGCATGGTAAGTTCCCGCACCATGCCTCAGAGCGGCCGGTTCGTGACCTTCGAAGGGATCGACGGGAGCGGCAAGTCGAGCCAGCTTCGCCGGGCCGCGGCGTGGCTCGCCGAGCGCGGGGTGGACGTCTGCGCCACGCACGAGCCCGGGGGGACTCCCCTCGGCGATGCGATCCGCGGCCTGTTCCTCGACTCCCGCTGGGGCGAGGTCGACGGCACGGTCGAGCTGCTGCTCGTCTTCGCGAGCCGGCGCCAGCATCTTCGCGAGGTGATCGAGCCCGCTCTCGCGGCCGGGCGGACCGTCCTGTGCGACCGGTTCACCGACTCGACGCTCGCCTATCAGGGCTTCGGCCGGGGCGTGCCGCGGGAGCGCATCGAGACGGTGGATCGCATCGCCACGGGGGGCCGGCGCCCGGACCTGACCCTCGTCTTCGACCTGCCCCCGGAGGAGGCGCAACGGCGCGGCGGAGCCGCGGCGCGCGGGCGCCCCTCGGATCGCCTGGACGCCGAGAGCCTCGCCTTCTACACCCGCGTCCGCGAGGGCTTCCTCGCCCTCGCCACGGCCGAGCCGGGGCGCTTCCGGGTGGTCGACTCGTCGGGCTCGCCGGAGGCGACAGCCTCCCGCGTGCGCGCGATCCTCGGCAACGAGAGCAATTTCAAGGATCGCGACGAGCGCCCGACGGCCGCCCCGGGAAGCGCGCGATGAACCGCGAAGCGGCCTTGACCGCCGCCCGCGCCGGCCGGCTCTACCCGTCGGTGATCCTGCACGGGCAGACGGCCGAAGGGCGGAGCGAGGCCGCCCTCGAGCTCTCCCGCGCGCTCTTGTGCGAGGCCGCTCCGGACGCGCGCCCGTGCGGCGTCTGCCGCCATTGCAGACGCATCGCGTGGCCCGGGCCGGAGGCGCCGTTCCACCCCGATTTCCAGGTCCTCCTCCGCGATACGAAGGCGTCGACGTCGGTCGACGCGACGCGGGAGTTCTTGAAGGCGGCCCAGCTCTCGCCGTTCGAGGGGCGCGGCCAGGTCTTCGTCGTCGCGAGCGCCGAGAGCCTCTCGGGCGAAGCGGCGAACGCTCT
>DATMZM010000395.1:0-9052 GCA_035607445.1 Thermoanaerobaculia bacterium
AGCGGCCGGTCGTAGGGCACGCCGCGAACGATCGTGAAGCGCGGGCCGCACCCCGTGCAGTTGGTGAACGGGTAGCGGAAGCGGCGGTCGGCCGGGTCGAAGACCTCGCGCAGGCAGTCGTCGCAGGTCGCCGCGTCGGGCGCGATGAGGGTCGCTGGCTCGCCGTCCCGGGCGCTCTCGACGATCGAAAAGTCCCGTTCGCCCCGCGCTTCCACGCTCTCTTCGACGATGCGCTCGATGCCCGCGAGGGGGGGAGCTTCGATCGGGAGCCGGGCCGAGAAGCGCGCGATCGCTTCCTCCGGGCCTTCGACTTCCAAGAGCACGCCCCGCTCGTCGTTCCGCACGAAGCCGCCGAGCCCCAGCTCGCGGGCGAGCCGGTAGACGAACGGACGGAAGCCGACGCCCTGAACGATGCCCTCGACCCGCGCGCGCAAGCGCAAGCCGACCTCCTCCGGTGCCGCGGTGATCGCGCTCTTCAAGAGCCCGCTCCGGGGGCCGCCAGCTCGACCAGCTCGCGGAGCGCGTGGTAGGCGCTCGCCTGGGCTTCCTGGATCCTGGGCACGTGCTCCGAGCGGGTGACGATCACGTGGTCCGCGATCCGCTCGTCCGCGACCCGTCCACCCCCGTAGCCGACGAGGGCGATCGTCAGGAGGCCGCGCCGCTTCGCCTCTCCGAGCGCCTCGATCACGTTGCGCGAGCCGCCACTGGTCGAAAAGGCGAGCGCCGCGTCGCCTTCCTTGGCCAGCGCGATGATCTGGCGCGAGAAGATCCCCTCCACTCCGATGTCGTTCGCGAGCGCGGTCAGGATCGACGCGTCCTCGGTCAGGTCGAGCGCCGGGCGGGGCGGGAAGCCCTGGGGCGCGGCGCGGAAGTCCGCCGCGGCGTCCATCGCGTCGGTCGCGGATCCCCCGTTGCCGAACAGGAGCAGCTTGCCGCCGCGATCGAAGACTTCGCGCAAGGCGGCCGCCGCGGCGAGGAGCGCGTCGCGGTTTTCCCGAAGCGTCTGCGCGCGGAGCGCTCCGATCTCCTCGGACTTGAGCAGCACCGAGCGGCGGACGTCCGCCACGACGGCTTCGAGATCGTGCTCCTCCTCGCCCAGGAACGGGTAGAGGAACCGGGCCGGCCCTGCGTCGTGGACCGCGCGCGCCGTGCGCCCTTCGAGCAGGCCCCGGTGCTCGAAGAAGACGTGGACCAGCTCCCAGAGCAGGTGGTAGAGCGTCTCGATCAGCTCCTGGCGGACGAAGGGGTCTTCCGAAGGGGGCAGGAATTCCCACTCGGCTCCGCAAGGGGAAAAGGCGATGGTGAGGCACCCCCGCCGGCCTGCGGCGGCGAGCGCGGTCGCCGTTTCCGGGCTCTCCGCGGTCTCGAACGCCATGACCACGTCCCCGGGCTCGACCGCGAGATCGACCTGGAGCGCGAGCCGACCCCCCTCGCTCGCCAGGCCGAGCGCGGGCAGAGCGCGCTTGCCGACGATCACCGGATGGACGAACTCGACGGCGACGTGGCGCGCGTCCGAGCGCGCGGAGGGCGACGAGCCGAGCGCGATCAGCCGGCCGCCGCGCGAGAAGCGCTCGGCCATCCGGTGGCAGAGGCGCGCCAGGCGCTCCGCCTCGGCGGAGAAGAAGCGCGCGTTGGCCGATGTTCTTTCCGCCAGGAGCTGCGCGATCCGGTCGCCCGCCGCCGGCGGCGTGCCAGGCTCGCTCACTGCGCGTAGGCGGCGTCCGTGAGCAGCCCGTCGACGGTCGAGAGCACCAGGTCGACGGCTCCCGCCACCGCGGCGTCGACCACCGGGCTCAGGCCGAAGCCCATCTCCTCGACGTCCTGCGGCTCGCAGGCGATGACCACGACCTTGCCCGGCCAGCCGCCGACGGCTTTCAGGAAGCGCAGCACGGTCTGGGGATCCATGCCGTGAGGGTTGAGCACCTCGCCGTTCTCGATCCCGCCCGCGACCGACGCCTCGTCGGGCTCCATGACGTAAAGGGTGCCCGGCTCGTGCCCTCCCCGGCTGACGTCGACGAGCACGAGAGCGTCGTAGCCTCGCATCACCTCGTAGGCGAGGTCGAGCCCGCCGGTGCCGAAGTCGACCACCGAGACCCCGGGCGGCAGCGTCCGGTCGAGCAGGCGTTGCGCGACCCGGCCGCCGAAACCGTCGTCGCGCAGCCAGGCGTTGCCCACCCCCGCGACCAGGACCTGCTTGGGGCGCTCGGGCGCGAGGCTCACAAGACCTCCACTTCGTGGGCGAAGAAGAAGAGGAACCGCCCGCTCTCGCGCATCAGGTCCTGGCCGGGATCGTCGTCCACCGTCACGGCGAGGTAGAGCCGATCGTCGTAGTCGAAGAAGATGCGCTCGATCGTCGCGACGTGGCCGTGGAGCATCCGGTCGTGCGGGTTGCCGCCCTCTCCGGGACGCAGGATCACCTTCTCCCCGCGCCGGAAAGTGACGCCGCCGGAGACCGCTTCCGTCTCGCCGGGCACGTCGAAGGCGCCCGGCGGGGCGATCGGCGGGCTCGGCGTCCGGCCGAGCTTCTGAGGGGGCACGTCGGGGGGCGGGCTAGTCATCCGAATCTCCTTCCGGCGCCTCCGCGATCCGCAGCCGGCCGTGGAGCGCCAGGATGTCCTGCGGGGTCGTCGAGAGAGCGCGCTCGATCATCTCGCGAACGGCGGGGTCCTGCTCGCCGATCGCCTCGCGCTCGCCGTCCGACAGCGCATGGACGTGCAGCAGCAGGGCCTCTTCGATCTCCGTCGAGTCGAAGAGGTCGAGCCGGCTCTCGGGGGCGACCTGCGGGTGGTCGGGCAGGAAGATCGCGGCGCCCAGGACCGCGTCGTCCTCCGGCGTCGCGAGGACCGGCCAGGTGTTGACGTTGCGGCAGGCGGCGACCGCCTCGCCCAGCGGCCCGGTGCGCTCCAAGGGCGACACGAACCGGCCCTCCGAAACGCGGAGGAGGGCGTGGGTCGAGAGCAGGCTCAGGCGCAGGGCCGCGGCGCGGTCGAGGTCTCGCGCGGCGTCCGCGTCGAGCGCGGTCGTGTTCTCGACCTGGAGCCGGACGCGCCAGGTCCCGGGTTCCAGAAACTCCGCGTCGAGCTGCAGGCGGCCGGCGATCCCCTCGCCTCCCGCGCTCGCCTCCCCGTGATCGGACGCTCCGTCGTCGAACGCGAAGTCGATCGCCGCGGGCCGATCGGTGAGCGCGGCCAGCCAGACGGGCGGCAAGTCCACCCGGCGCTCGACCGCCTGGTGCCGGGGGCCGGAGGCCTGGAGGAAACGCGCGGTGGCGAACAGCTCGGCGACGGACGGCGCGTGGAGCAGGCACTCGACCTGGAGGTGATCGAACGTCGTCGGCTCGCGCGCGGCGTAGGCGAGAGGGTAGAGGATGCCGAAGGGCGTCGGCGTCGAGTTCTTGGCCGCGCCCGGCGTGTAGGGATAGAGGGCGTAGCCCTCGCGCACGAGGGAGGAGACGAGCCGATCGAGGTGCGAGACGGCGGCGGTCACCGGCCGGCTACCTCTTCTCTCCAGCGCGGCCGGCCGGCGCCGCGGCTTCGACCTCTTCGAGCAGGCGGTCGAGGCAATGATCGAACGAGAGGAGGCCGCGCTCCGCCTTGTAGCGCGCCAGGCGGTCGACCGTCGCGGCGCCCAGGCGGATCCAGACGCTGTCCTGGTAGTGGCTCGCGATCAAGGACCGCCAGGTGGCGACCGGCAGGCGGTATTTCGCGACGCACTCCCAGGGCACCTGGACGAGCTGCATCCGGCCGCCCTCTTCCTCGTAGAAGATGGTGCCGTTGAAGAGAAACGTGAGCGGCGCCTCGCCGCCGGGAAGCGAGGAGAAATACTTCTCGGCGGCGAGCTCGAGGTCGTTGCCGCACGCCACCTGGAGCTCGAAGGTCGTCTCGCCCGAAAAGCTCGGCACCAGGACGTCGCGCTTCACCCACATCATGCTGCGCGCGGTGGCGCTCCAGCGCTCGGGCTCGCCGAACAGCTCGACCAATCGGCTCCGGGTCGCGTCGTCGTAGGAGCGTTCCGCCGGCTCGAGGTTCACCTGGCAGGTCAGCGCGATCGTGTAGATGGGGCGCTCGGTGGGATCGCGGACGCGGAGGGTGAAGACGAGGGTCGGCACGGCGGTGAAGGGGACCGCCTGGGCGCCCAGGACCTCGAAGGTCGGCCGCGGCGACTCCGGAGCGCGGGTCTGCGCGGTCTGAGCGACCGGCGTGGCCACGGTGGCCTCGGCGGCCGGAGCCACTTCGGGAAGCGAGGATTGCGCGCTCACGCTTCCCTCGCGCGCTGGCGCAGCTCGCCGAAGTAGCCCTCGATCGCGGCCTCCGCGGCCGGTCCGCCGCCGATCCCCTTCCAGGCCGACTTGAGGAGGCCGACCAGGCGGTAGCAGTCGTCGGTCGGCACGACGTAATACTCGGGGTCCTGCGTGTTGCGGCGGACGAGGAGAGCCTCGGCGTCGGCCTCCAGGCTCGCGAGCATCAGGTTCTCCCGGCGCAGCTCTTCCCAGGCTTCGAGGTCGAGCTCGGACTCGGTCGCGCCGAGAGGGCTCGGGTAGAGGGCGATCACCTGCTGCGCCACGCTGCTCCAGAGAAAGAACGCGAGGCCGACCGGGATCTTGAAGCGGGCCCAGATCTCGTCGGGCAGATGAAAGCTCGTCAGGCGCAGGGAGCGGCGCCCGGGCGGCCGGTAGCGCGGATCGTCGGCCCGCTTGATGACGCAGGTCTCGCACGAGCAGAGGATGCGCCGTTCCTCGACGTCGAGCAGGTGCCTGTGCTCGGCGGGAAGGGTGGTGCGGCAGAAGTCGCAGCGCTCGACGCCGTCCGCCGCCGGGCGGGCCGGCCCGCCTGACCGGGACACCACGGCGAGCTTGCGCAAGGAGGAGACGAGGGCGGCCGGACCGCTCGGACCGCTCATACCGACAGCGCGACCCGCAGGCGGCCGCCCGCCTCCGGCAGGAGGGGGATGGGTCCGAGGCGGGTCTGGTCTTCGCCGATCGCCCGCCCCGCGCGCGGCAGGTCGAAGCGCTCGCGGCAGGAGGGACAGGTGAGGATGCCGCCCGAGAGCTGCCCGCCGTCGAGCGTGGCGCGGCAGCCCCCGCAGGAGTTGAGATAGGCGAGCAACGTTCCGGCGACGTTCGCGACCAGGAGCGAGGTGCCCTCCACCTCGACCGCCCGCAGATGGCCCGCGGTCAGGTCCGAGAAGCCGTCGAGGCTGATCCAGGACGGCTTCTTGAATGCGCCGTTCGCTACCGCCGCGCCGGTCGCGTCGGACGAGGGGAGGATCGGCAGCCGGCTGTCCGGAGAGGGCATCGGGGAAGCCGAGGCGCCGGGGACCGGCGGATCGACGACGCCTTCGACCTCGATGTCCAAGAGGTCCGGCGCGGTCTCCGCGAGCGCCTGCTTGATCGCCAGCTCGAGGGTCGCCGCCGAGGAGGGGCAGCCGTGGCAGCTGCCGTGGAGCCTCAGCCGGGCGATGCCGCCTTCGAGGCTCAGCACCTCGACGTTGCCGCCGTGCGACTCCATGTAGGGCCGCACCTTCTCGAGCGCTTCGTGCACCCGCTCCTCGAGCGGCACCGGGTAGAGGTCGTGGATGAGGAGAAGGCTCCCGACCACCCCATCCGCGACCAGCCGGTCGCGGATCGCCGCGCCGGCCGGTCCTCCGGCGTCGAGGGCCGCGAAAATGCGCCCCAACCCCTCGCCGTAGAGATCGAGCATCGCCGCGGCGAGATCGGAGGCGACCTCCCGCGCCAGGGGGTCCTCGATCCTCTCGACGCGGGAGATGAGCTCCTGGACCCGCTCGACCACGCTGTCCGATCGAGCCGATCGGGCGGGATCCTCGACGTCGTCCGTCATCGGTCGCACCTCCGTACCGGCCACCGCAACGCGATCCGCCGGGCTCTCAACAGAGGCCGGTCGGAGTGTGCATGATCTTGCTGACCTTCCCCTTGCCGTCGTAGAGGTGGACGCCGCAGGGCAGGCAGGGGTCGAAGCTGCGCACCGCGCGCATGATGTCGATGCCCTTGAAGTCGTCGGGGCCGTTCTCCTCGAAGATCGGCGTGTTCTGGACCGCGTCCTCGTAGGGTCCCGGCGTGCCGTGGACGTCGCGCGGGTTGGCGTTCCAGGGCGTCGGCGGATAGGGCTGGTAGTTGGCGATCTTGCCGTCCTTGATCACCAT
This sequence comes from Thermoanaerobaculia bacterium, assembly GCA_035607445.1. Taxonomy (GTDB): domain Bacteria; phylum Acidobacteriota; class Thermoanaerobaculia; order Multivoradales; family UBA5704; genus DASYKS01. The sequence goes on from DATMZM010000395.1 coordinate 6,160, forward strand.
GTGGTGCGACAGCACGCCGCGCGCCGCCTCGTGGAAGCCGACGCTGACGGCCTCCTCCGGCACCTTGAACTCGGACCAGCTCTTGGTCCGTCCCGCGCGCACCTCGGCGAGCGCCTTTTCGAGATTGTAGAGCCCGACGAGGGCCGAGTAGGCTTGGTGGTACGAGCGGGCGCGGTCGCGCTCGATCGCGTTGCTCCACTGCGGGATCTTCCACTCGAGCTCCGTCTCGGGCAGGCTCGCGGTGCGCGGCAGGGTCATCTGGATGCTGTGCCCCGTCGCCTTGAGGTAGCCGAGGTCGACGAGCCCCGCCTTCGCCGTCACCCACTGGCGGGCGAACGGTCCGCCGCCCGTGTCGCAGGCGACATGGCGGCCCGTGCGCTGGTCGAAGATGCGCGGCGAGACGACCCAGCTGTACTTGGTCGCCCAGTCGCGCTTCTGCGGCTTGGGCAGAGTGACCTTGTTCCACGGGTGGTTCTTGTGCACCGGGTTGCCGAGAGGGTCCTTGGTGACGAAGGTCTGCTCGCCCTCCCAGCTGTCGAAGAACGAGCTGCCGAGGAGGATGCGGATCATCAGGTTGATCTCGACCAGATCGGTCGAGATCAGCTCGCCGCCGATGACCACCCCCGGGGTGATGAAGCGCTTGCGTCCCCACGACGTCATGTGCTCGTACTTGTAGTCGACGTAGTCCGGGTCGTCGAAAGCGCCCCAGCAGACGAGGTCGGTCTCGCGATAGCCGACCTTCTCGTAGCCGGGCAGCGCCTCGTAGAAGAAGTCGTAGAGGTCGTCGTGCATCGGCACCGTGCGCTTGCAGTAGTCGATGTAGCGCATCAGGCGGACGTAGTAGTCGGTGAGCGTCTGGTGCGTGATGTCGGCGCTGCAGCCGCCCGGCATGATCGTCGAGGGATGGGTGTGGCGGCCGCCCAGGAGGCAGTACATCTCGCGGGTGTAGCGCGCGACGTTGAGCGTCTCCAAGTAAAACGCGCCGGTGAACGGATTGAGCGCCCGCATGATGTCGGCGATCGTCTTGTAGCCGTGGACGTCGCCGTGCGGCGAGGAGGTCGTCTCGGCCTTCGCCAGCACGCTCGGGTTCGTGTCCTTGACCATCTGCTCGCAGAAGTCGACGTTCGCCATGCAGTCGTTGAAGATCGCGTGGTCGAACATGAAGTCCGCCGATTCGGCGAGGTTGAAGGCGTAGTCGCCGAGCTTCGGCGGCTTGACGCCGTAGGCCATGTTCTGGTTCAGGCACGAGCAGGTGCAGTGGTTGTCGCCGCAGATGCCGCAGATCCGGCTGGTGATGAAGTGGGCGTCGCGCGGATCGATCCCCTTCATGAAGATGTCGAAGCCGCGGAAGATCATCGAAGTGCTATAGCACTTCCGCACCTGGCGGTTGGTGAAGTCCACCTCGGCATGGATTCCGAGGCTGCCCACGATGCGCGTGATCGGGTCCCACGACATCTCCTTGACGACGATGTCCTGTTTCGTGGGGATGTCTAACGTTGCCATGGATCGAGCTCTCCTTGGGTGGCGGTTTCAAGGACGCCGACTATTGCCAGCGGGCTTGATAGCCCGACTGGAGCTTCGTCCCCGGGGTCCGCCACGCGGGCTCCCGGTCACCGATGTTCTTGATCGACTGGTTGCGGAAGAAGCGGAGGATCGGGCCGTAGGTGAAGCGCGCCACGGTGGACGACATCTTCCCCTTGGCGTCCTCGTCCATGAACGGCATGTACTTGTCGGGGAAGCCCGGCATGGTGCAGCCGATGCAGATGCCGCCGACGTTCGGACAGCCGCCGACCCCGCTCTGCCAGCCGCGGATCGGCACGTTGCACTTGACGACCGGCCCCTTGCAGCCGAGCTTGACCAGGCAGCGATGGTCCGTGCCGTACTCGGTCGCGAAATCGCCGTGCTCGTAGAAGGCGGCGCGGTTGCACTGCTCGTGCACCGACCGGCCGAACAGCCAGCGCGGCCGGAGCGCCTCGTCGAGGTCGATCATCGGCGCCATGCCGGCGAGCTGGAGGACGAGGTAGAGCAGCACCTCCGTCGTGTTGTCCGGCTGGGCCGGGCAGCCCGGGATGCAGACGACCGGCAGACCCGCCTTCGACTTCCAGCTCCAGCCCAGGTAGTCGGGCAGGCCCATCGCGCCGGTCGGGTTGTTCTTCATCGCCGGGATGCCGCCGTAGGTCGCGCAGGTCCCGACCGCGACCACCGCCGCCGCCTTGGGCGCGAGGCGGTCCACCCATTCGTTGGTGGTGATCGGCTGGCCGTCTTTCGGGTTGACGCCGATCGCCGCCCAATACCCTTCCTTCTTGATCTTCTCGTTCGGGATCGAGCCCTCGACCACGAGGACGAAGGGGTCGAGCTTGCCGGCCTCGGCGTCCCACCAGGCCTGGATGAACTCCGCGCCGTTCTCGAACGCCACGACCGAGTTGTGGATGACGACCTTGGGCATGCCGGGGATGATCCCCCGGACGATGTCCTCGAGGCTGGGGTTGGTCGCCGACGTCATGGCGACCGAGTCTCCTTCGCAGGAGAGGCCCGTGGTCATCCAGATGACGTGGGCGGTGATGTTCTCCGTCTTTCTCTGCTGAGGTGAAAACTGGACGTCGGCCATGCGCGCTCTCCTTTCCTCGAGGACCTAACAGATGCGCGGCAACGGATCTCCGACCAAAAGGTCCATCACCCGCTTGCCTCCGAAAGCCGTTTCGATCAACACCATGCCGGGCGGGTCGCCTCGGACCACGCCGATCTCCGCCGCCGCTTCGCACCCGGCCACGCGCCGCAAGGCGGCGAGCGCGGCCTCCGCGGCCTCCGGGGCGACGAAGGCGACCAGCTTGCCCTCGTTCGCCACGTACATCGGATCGATCCCCAGGATCTCGCACGCTCCGGCGACGGCCGG
>DATMZM010000365.1:0-7438 GCA_035607445.1 Thermoanaerobaculia bacterium
CCGAAAAAGACACCCCGGAGAGCTCGCGTTGAAGGTTTTCTGGCCTCCCAATCGACATGTGCCCACTTCCAGGCCCTCCGTTGGGCCGCCGAGCGGCTTGAAACCGCCCGGCGGATGCCACGGTGAGAAATGCGGGCTAGAGCGAGTGTCAGATCATCACCCTGCCGCTAGCAAAGGATCGCCAGGAAGGGTCAGGGGCTGCGAAAAATGACTAAGCGGCTGGCACTGAATCGCTACGGGAAGCATTGAATCGGGAATTCTCGGGCGACTGTGCGCGGCTACAGCAAGCGCCGGGATCGCCCCCCGCCGCTAGCCCGGTAGCTCAGGGGTCACCGGCGCGAGCGGGGTCCTCGAGTAAAGCCCGATCGGGTGGCCGGCGGGATCGACGATCACCGCGATGGCTCCGATGCCGTCCGGCAGGTTGAAGGGGAACCCAGGCGGGATTGTTCCCCCCAGTTCCTTCGCTTTTTTGCAGCTGGCCTGAATGTCGGTCACCTGGACATAGACCACTCCGTTGAACGGGGTGATTTTGCCGTCCGCCACCCGTAGTGTCCCAATCGCCGTGCCACCCGCGACGATCTCCGCCGCCTGATCGGTGCCCTGGACCGGGGTAAATTGCCAATCGAAGAGCTTCCCGTAGAAATCCTTGGACCGCGGCAGGCTGGTCGTGGTGATGTCGAACCAGGCGATGCGGCCCGGTCCGACATCCGCCGGTGGAGTCTTGGCAGTCTCTGCCCGGAGCTCTCCGGTCACGAGAGTCGAGGCCAGGATCATCGCCAACATCGCATTTCGCATCGCTTTTTCTCCTGATTCAGGCGGAAACGCATGGGAATCGAACCCACCCCCCACGCCGGAACCGGCGCGGGACAACGGTTTTGAAGACCGCGAGGGGCACCAGCCCCCGAGCGCTTCCGTGGGGGCGATCTTAGCGGAAGCGCTCGGGGTGGGTGGCGGGTTCGGCGACCCGGGAGGCGAGATCAGGCGGGCGGGGCTTCGGCGGGCTCTCCCGGCTCCGCGGGCTCGGCGGCCTCGGGGATCTCGGCGGGGGGCGAGGGGGCGAGGGCCGGGGCCGGCGTGCCGGGGACGGCGATCGCCGGGCGCGCGGTCGGCGGTGCGGGGGGGGCGGCGAGCGCCGGGCGCGGTGGGACGGCCGGGACGGCGCGGGACGCCCGGACGGGGGCGACCGCGGCTTCGGGAGCCGGGGTGGGGAGCGCGCGCGCGGCCCGGCCCGGCTTCGGAGTGGGCGGCGGGGCGGGCGGCGCGCTCGGTGCCTCGGGCGCTCTGGGGGTGGCGACCGGGGCCCCGGGCGTCCGGGGGACGCGCGGGGGCCGGGGGGTGCGGAGATGCCCCGGCCGGCCGCGGAGCTTTTCGAGGTCGGGGCCCAGCTCCTGCTCGATCTGCTCGCGCATGTCGCGCTGGGCTTCGGCCATGGCCTCGGCCGCTTCGCGGTGGATCTGGTCCAACCGTTCCCGATGCTGCTCGAGGATCTGTCGCGCCCTTTCCGACTGCTCGCGGGCGATGCGGCGGATCTCTCTCAGCTCCTCTTCGCTCGGGCGGGCGGCCTCGGCGAGGCGGCGGGCGTCCGCGACGAGGCGGTCCCGTTCCGCGCGCGAGGGCGCTCGGCGGGCTTGCTCGCGGGCCATTCTCCGGATCGCGGCGAGCTGCTCGGGGCTCGGCCGGGCCGAGGCGGCGAGGCGATCGATCTCGGCCTTCAGGCGCGCCCGATCGGCGGGCGAGAGACCGGGGTCGCCGAGCCTCTTGCCCATTTCGGCGAGATGGGCGAGCACCTCGGGCCTGGGGATCGACTGCTCGACCATCCGCGCGATCTCGGGGCCCAGCTGATCGAGCCCGGCAGTCGATTGCGCCATCGCCTGGGCGTGCTCGGCGATCTCCTGGGCGAGCTGCTCGACGTGACCGTCCCGGTAGCGCTCGGTCAGGCGCTCCATGGCGTCCTGTTCGGCTTCCGAGAGGTCGCCGGGCACCGGGGTCCCGAGCGCGTCCGAAGCGTCGAAACCGCTCTCACCGCTCAAATCACCCAGCTCACCCGGCTCGCCCGGCTCGGCCGAATCGCCTTCCTCGCTCACCTCGTCGGCCGGGTCGGCGTCGGGCGTCTCGCGGACGTAGGTTCCCGGCTCCTTGGGCCGGCGGTACTCCTGGGGATCCGAGGAGGCGGCCCCGGCCCGAACCGCCGCCTTCGCGGCCTGGGCCGCGTGCGCGCTCGACGCTTTGGCTTCCGACCGTCCCGACGAGAAGCTCGGGGCGACCACGGCGAAAGCGACCAGGAGGACGCCGAGCGCGGGCAGCGACCAGGCCGGGAGCCGGCGCGCGGCGGCGCGGGGCTCGGAGAGGAGGCGTCGGATGCGCTGGCCGAGCGGCGAGGCCGAATCCGCCATGCCCAGGACCGGCAAGCCGCCGTCCGGCAGCGACCAGCCCGCGACTTCCGCGAGGCAGCGGGCGAGGGAGAGCGGGCGCCCGGTGCGGCTGACGGCCCATTCGTCCGCGAGCAGCTCGGAGAGGGCCCGGAGCCGCGTGCGCGCCAGCCAGTTGAGCGGCTGGAAGAAGAAGAGGCAGGCGACGATCTGCGTGAGCGTGAGGGCGAGCGGATCGCGCCGCGCGTGGTGGGCCAGCTCGTGGGCGAGCAGGCTCTCCTGCTCCGCGGCGTCGAGGTGCGAGAGGGCGCGCGGCGGCACCGCGATCTCCGCCTGGGTCAAACCCGTTCCCAGGCCGAACGCGATCGGCGTCGCGAGACGGTGGGCGCAGGAGAGGCGGACGGGGGCCGGCACGCCCGATTCGGCGCGCAGGCGGCGCAGGATCTGGAACATCGTGCCGCCCACGACCTCGAGCCGAACCCGGATCCGGCGGCGGAGCGCCCAATGGGAGATCGCGAGTCGGAGCAGGAGGGCCGCCGCCGCGAGCAGCCAGATGCGGACGAGCGAGGCGGTCGAGAGGAGCGAGGCGGTCGCAACGGGGGCCGCGGCGGCCGGGACGATCGCCTGGGCCTGGGTCGGAAACTCGCGCGACGGCTGGTACGGGACGAACCGGACCCCTGCCGGCGCGAAGACCTCCGCGGGCGCGGCTTCGGGCGGCTGGGAGACCGCGGCGACCGAGGCCGCTTCCGCGCGGTCTCCCGAAATGCCCTGCGGCAGGGCGAGCGCCCCGGCGAGCGGCTGCCAGCCGGTCGAGACCTGGAGCGTCGCGGTCAGGATCGCGCCGAAGAAGGCGGTGCGCCAGGCGGCCTCCTCGGCGAGCGGATGGCGGCCGGCCAGGCGGCGCGAGACGAGCCAGGCGCCGCCCAAGAGAAGGGTGCTATGGACGAGATAGGTCGCGAGCCAGGCGAGAATTGCGGCGGCCGGGGCGGACGGGATCATGGCCGCGTCTCCTCGCCCTCGCGGGCCGCGATCAGGCCGCGGAGCTCGCCGAGCTCGCGAGCGCTGATCGGATGCTCGAACAAGAGGTGGTTGACCAGGGCGGAGACGTCGCCCTGGAACAGCTGCGAGGTGAGCGTCGCGACCATCGACCGCTGCACTTCGCCTTCGCTCACCTGCGGCAGGTAGACGAACCGGCGGCCTTCGCTCCGGTGCTCCACCACCCCCTTCTTCTCCATCTTGGTCAGCATCGTGGCGATCGTCGTCGGGGCGAGACCGCGCTCGTCTTCGAGCGCCTCGTGGACTTCCGAGACGGTCGCCTCGCCGCGCGCCCACAGCACGCGCAGGATCGCGAGCTGCAGGTCACCGAGCTTCTGGGGCGTTTCCATGGGCGGTTCCTCCAAGTCAACTACCGAGATAGTACTACCGTGGTAGTTGATGTCAAGCCCCCTCCCTCACCCCCTCGATCCCCCTCTCCCACTCACCCGCCCTCCCGCCCGGGGAGAGGGGGACGCCGCCGCCCCGCACTTCGAGCCATCCTTCGCGCATCCCAGAGATTACGCCAGGCTCAGGAAGAGGTTCTCGATCCGCTCCGCGATCGCTTCCCAGGCGTAGCCTGCGGCCCGTAGGCGCGCTCCTTCCGCCAGTCGATGGCGCTCGTCATCATCGTTCAACAATCGGTCGAGCGCGGCGGCGAGCGCTCGGGGCTCGGGAGCCGTGCAGATTCCTTCGACACCCGATGTGACCAGCTCGGAGAGAGCGCTCTCCGGCGACTCGCAGTAGACGACCGGCAGGCCGGCGGCCATCGCTTCGAGCGGGAAGAGGCCGAACCCCTCGCGCGACGAGGGCTGCACGGCGATCCGGGCGCCGCCAAGGCACTTCCAGACGTCGGCGTTGGTCGGCAGGTGCCCGAGGAAACGGATGCGCCCGGCAATCCCCAAGCTCTTCGCGAGATCTTCCAGCCGCTCGCGTTCCGACCCGGTGCCCAAGATCGCGAGGAGCGGCTCGGGACCGGCCGGGAGGAGCGCTACAGCTTCGAGCAGGATATCGACCCGCTTCTCTCGGAGCAGCCGCCCGGCGTAGATCAACGGCGGGAAATCCGGTTCCGCTCCGGCCGCGCTCCTTGCGGCGCTTTGGATCGCTTCGAGCGGGATGCCGACCGGGACGACCGGCACCTCCCCTCCCCGGCGCCGGCGGACGCGATCCGCGGTCAGACGGCTGTCCGCGATCGCCCGCCGGCCGAGCGGCACGGCCAGCCTTTCGATCGCGGCGTAGGGCAGCCAGAGGATCGACCCGAGATAGTGCCGCCAGTAGACGCCCCAGTACTCGTACCAGGTGACGACCAGAGGCTTTTTCGCCAGGCGGCAGCGGAGCGCGAGCGGAAAGAGATGGACGTAAGGGATGTTGGCCGTCTCGATGACGTCGTACGGGGAGAGGTCGAGGTGAGCGACTAGAGCCGCGTAGCGGAGGGCTTCCCGCGTGCTCCGCTTGCCGGAGGCGGCGTACAGCCGGCCTCGAGCGGCCAGGGGCAGCACTTCCACTCCTGGCGCCGGGCTTTCCGGAGCGTCCGCGAACCCGGCCAGGGTGACCCGATGCCCGCGCGCGGCGAGGGCCTTGCCGAGCTCCAGGTTGCGGTGCTCGACGCCGCCGACCGAGCCCGGGTAGATGCAGTCGTAAAGGAGGAGGATGCGGAGCGGGCGAGCGCTCACGGCGCGGCGTCCGGCTCGTTGGCCGCAAGGGGCGCAGGGGTCGCGGCGGTCGCGTCCGGGCTCGGCGAAGCCTTGCCGAGACCCCGGCGCTTGAGGAGGGCGAGGCAGGTGAAGCCGACCGCGACCTGGCCGAGGAGCCCGAGCGCATGGTGGACCAGGCTGAACGCGAGGAGCGTCGCCGCGCGCGCCTGGGGGGTGGCCCCGACAGCGAACGGGCTGTAGAGAAGCACCTGGAGCGCCTGCGCCGTGCCGAGCCCGGAAGGGGTGATCGGGAGCGCCGCGATCAGGACGACGGCGGGGAGCGTCGCGAGCCCGACCTCGAGCGGCACCGGAATCCCCCAGACGCGGAACGAGCCCCAGAGGACGAGGAGCAGGCAGGCGACGTGGGGCAGGCGGGCCGCTGTCGCTTTGAGATGGCCGAAAAACCCCGCGCGGGCGAGCGTCGCGATCGGCTCGCGCTCGACGCGGGTGGCGAGCCAGCGGCCGAAGCGGGTCTTCGCGAACAGCCCGCGCGCCGCGAGCGCGGTCAGGTAGGTCTTGACGCCGTAGAGGATGACCCCGATCGCGATCCCCGCCCGCTTGTCGCCGCCGTGCGCGAACGGATGGGCGAGGGCCGCCGCGACCGCGAGCGCGATCCCGTTCGTCGCGAGGAGGAAGAGGACCAGGCCGGCGCTGCGCGCGGCGGCCACTCCCGTCCGCGCGAGGTAGACGCCGATCCCGCCCTGGCCCACGGCGTAGCTCAGCAAGTTGAGCAGATAGGTCGAGCCGCGCACCAGGAGGAGATCGACGTAGGAACGCTTTTCGCCGCCGATCGCGAGCGCCGTGCGGGTCGCCCAGGCGTCGGCCGGCAGCACGGCGACCGCTTCGAAGAGGGCATAGAGCGCGAGCAGGAAGATCGGCCCGCGGCCCATCGCGGCGGCGACGCCCGTGAAAGGAATCCGCCAGAGCAGGACCGCGAGCACGACGACCCCCGCGACCCAGGGAAGGATCGTCTGCCACCGCCAGACGCTTCCTCGCGGCGCCACGGGCTCGATCTCGCTCACCATCCCCAGCTTACCGGCGCGGGATCAGCATCAGGCTGACGAGAAAAGAGGCGAAGAGGGTCTGGGCGCCGATCACCATCGCGGTCATGCCGAGCGCGATCCCGCGCACCGCCATGAGCGGGCCCCGGCCGGCCTCGAGCCAATCGACGACGATCTTCACCTCGGTGCCGAGGCCGAGGAGGAGCAGGATGCCGCCCGCGAGGAGTCCCTTTTCGAGCGAAAACCAGCGCGGCAGCTTGGCGAGCCACTGCCCGGGACGCGCGAAGTCGGCGCCCATCGAGAAGGTCTTCGCGATGACGTCGAAGAGGACCAGGTTCGTGCCCAGGATCAGCGCCAGGGCGCCGAAGAGGAGGACGTGGTAATCCCAGACGCGTCCGAACAGCTCGCGCGGTCCCGTCGCGAGCCAGCCGACGAGCGCGGCGCCGATCAGCATCAGGATCAGGCCGGGGAGCTGGAACAGGTACGACGGCGAAAACATCAGCATGAACCGGACGTGGCGCCAGGCGTCGCGCACGCCGTTCAACTTCGATTCGCCGATCCGCGGCCGGTAGGTGATCGGGATCTCCGCGACGTCGAGCTGTTCCCGCAGCGCGTTGACGACCAGCTCGGACGCGAACTCCATGCCGGTCGTGCGCAGGTGCATCCGCTCGTAAGCCTCGCGCGTGAACGAGCGCATGCCGCAGTGGGAATCCGAGATGCGGGTGCGGAAGAGCAACTTCAACATCCCCGAGAGGATCGGGTTGCCGATCCAGCGGTGCGACCAGGACATCGCGCCGGGGAGGATCTTGCCCTTCAAGCGCGTGCCCATGACCAGGTCGCGGCCCTCGCGCAGCGGCAGGATGAACCTTTCGATGTCGAGGAAGTCGTAGCTGTCGTCCGAATCGCCCATCACGAGGTAACGGCCCCGCGCCTCGGCGAACCCGCGCAGATAGGCCGAGCCGTACCCCCGCCGCGGCTCGTGGATCACCCTCGCCCCCGCCTTCTCGGCGATCTCCGGCGACCCGTCTTTCGAGCCGTTGTCGACGATCACCACCTCGCCTCGAGCCCCCATCGCGGCGAGCGCTTGGAGCGCCTTTTCGACGCAGATCCCCACCGATTCCGCCTCGTCGAGGCAGGGCATGACGACCGAGATTTCGGTTCCGGCGTCGGGTGAAGGCACGGCGATCTGTGGGTCCTGGTTGGACACGGCGAGCCTCGCTGGCACGGGCGAATCTTAAGGCTTGCGGATGATAGCACTCGGCCTTCGAAGAGCCTGGAGGTCGCGAGCGGAGGAGCCGAGCTGCGGGCGGAGCTTCGTAACTCGCCGTGGGGCGGTTCGCGA
>DATMZM010000157.1:0-14327 GCA_035607445.1 Thermoanaerobaculia bacterium
CCGAGCGAGACCGCGGTGCGCACGCCGCTCGCGCTCTTCGCGCTCCTCGGCTGCGCGGCCGTCTACGCCGCCGGGCGCCGGCTGTTCGGGCGGCGCGCCGGGCTCTGGGCCGCGGCGGTGCTCCTGACCTCGCCGCTCTACCTCGGCCTCGGGCACGTGCTGACTCTCGACATGCCGGTGTCGGCTCTCCTGGCGGCCTCTCTCCTCGCCTTTCTGGTCGCCGTCCGCGAGCCTCCGGGCGGTCGGCGGCGCGCTCTGGTCCTGGTCTTCTACGCCTTCGCGGCGCTCGCGGTCCTGACCAAGGGCTTGATCGGCGTCGTGATTCCGGGCCTCGTGATCGGGGCCTGGATCGCCGTCACGCGGCAATGGCGCCTCGTCAAGGTCGCCCTCGCGCCGGCCGGCATCCTGGTGTTCCTCGCCATCGCCGCGCCCTGGCACCTCCTCGCCGCGCGCGCTCACCCGGAGTTCGCCTGGTTCTACTTCGTCCACGAGCACTTCCTGCGCTACCTGACCAAAGTCCACAAGCGCTACGAGCCGCCCTGGTTCTTCCTGCCCGTGCTGCTCGGCGGCCTCCTGCCCTGGACCGCGTTCCTGCCCCAGGCTCTCGCCGGCGCCTGGAAGGAAACCGGCGAGACGCGCCGGGAGACGGCGTTCCTGGTCCTCTGGGCAGTCCTGGTGGTGGCCTTCTTCTCGATCTCGGACTCGAAGCTGATCCCCTACGTCCTGCCCGCCGTCCCGCCGCTCGCGCTCCTCGTCGGCCGCTTCCTGGCGGGTCTCTCCGGCGACCCCGCGCGGGAGGACGCCGGGCCGCCGAGCCCGTCGAACGGGGGCCGGACCGCGCTCGCGGCGCTCGCCGTGTTGGGGCTCGCCGAGGCCGCCTTCGTCGTCTTCTGGCCCGGCCCCGCGGCGGGGACGAAGGGCAGGATCCTCTACGAGACGCTCGGCGGCTTCCGGCCCGCTCTCGCCGCCGGTTTCGCCCTGACGGGAATCGTCCCCTGGGCGCTCCACCGCGCGGGCTCGAAGGCCGCGTTCCCCGCTCTCGCCGCCGGCAGCGCCCTCGTCTGGAGCCTCCTCTTCGCGAGCCTGCCGCGCTACGACGCCTTCCAATCGACGAAACCGCTCGCCGAAGCGCTCGCTCCCCGCCTCCGGCCGGGCGACGAGATCGTGACCTACCACCGCTATTACCAGACCCTGCCGTTTTACCTCCGGCGCAGAGTCGACGTCGTCGCCTACGCGGGCGAGCTCGAGTACGGCATGGAGCACGAGGACACCCGCGCCTGGATGATCGACGAGGCCGAGCTCTGGCGCCGCTGGCGGGGTCCGGGCAGGGTCTACCTCGTGGCGGAATCGAGCAAGCTGCCGCCGGCGCTCGCGCTCGGCTCGCGAGCGGTCGCTCGCTCCGGCATCTACGAGCTGCGCGCCAACCGCTGACCGCGGGGCGCGCGCGGCGAGGCGGCTACCCCTCCCGAGGCTCCAGCTCCGGCTCCGGCTCCGGCGCGACGCAGAACGGCAGCGCGAGCAGGAAGAGGACGACGCGCTGGACCTCGGTGTCGCCCCAGTTGAACTCGAACAGGCCCGCGACGTTGAAGCCGGCCAAACCGAGGATCACGCCCAGGTAAAGGGCGGCGTTGGGTCCCGCGTCGCCCCCTTCCCGGCGATAGCGGCGGGCGGCCTCGCGGATCGAAACCGCCATCAGCCAGAGATAGGAGCCGAGAGCGGGCAGGCCGCGCTCCGCCGCGAGCTGGAGGAAGGTGTTGTGCAGGTGCGGCACCCAGAAGCGCGGCGCGGTCGGATTCCGGTAGAGCGCGTAGCGGCTCTGCACCTGATCCGGCCCGATGCCGAAGAGAGGGCGCTCGGCGACCATATGCAGTCCCGCGTCGATCATGCACAGCCGGTCGTAGTTGGACGGGTCGCGCGGGTTGCCCATCGACAGGACGCGGGAGACGATCGGGAGCGGCGCGACGAGGAAGAAGAGCAGGGCCAAAAAAGGCAGGACCGCGAGCGAGCGCGGCCGGCGCACGCCGAAGAAGGCGACGAGCGTCACCCCGAGGGCGACCCAGGCGTTGCGCGTCAGGCTGCCGAGGAGGGCCAGGTTGATCGCCGCGAGCGCGCCGAAGCGCCAGAGGGAGCGCCGGCTTTTCCGGTCGACGCTCAAGCGGGCGATCAGCAGCAGGTCGCAGATCAGAAGGACGCCGGCGAGCGTCATCCAGTGCGAGAACGGGCCGCGGATGCGCCGGTCGATGTCGCCGTAGCCGACCAGGTACTGGCCGAGAGCCCAGAGGGCGAGGACGGCGCCGAGGGCGACCACGGCGTCGATCAGCCGGCGGCGGAAATCGTCGGCCCGCACGAGGAGCGGCGCGAGCAGCAGCGTCGCGAGAGCGAACAGCTCGCTCAGCGAGCCGAAGCTCTCGCGCGGCGCGGGCGAGGCGACGATCGCGGCGGCCAGGAGCAGCACGTAGAGGCCGAGCGGCGGCAGGAGCGGCGCGAGGCGGCGCAGGCGGGCCGGGCATCCTCGCAACGCCGAGGCGGAGAGGAGCACCGAAAGCCCCAGGCAGGCGTTCGAGATCGCGAGCCCCCAGAGGGTCAGGAGATGGAGCGCGTAGGTCCGGCGGGCCCAGCGCCAGAGCGGCTCGAAACCGGCGGCGCTCTCGGAGCCCGGATCCGGTGCGGCCTCGGCGGGATCGATCATCGCTCGTCACTCGTAGCGCAGGGCGTCGATCGGGTCGAGCCCGGCCGCCCGCGACGCCGGATAGAAGCCGGAGGCGAGTCCGACGGCGAGAGCGACGCCGGTCGCGAGCACGATCGCGGGCAGGGTAACGACCGTCGGCCAGCCGGCGTAGGCCGACACCGCGCGGGCGATCGCGAGCCCGAGGGCGACGCCCGCGAGACCGCCCAGGCCGCTGATCGCGAACGCCTCGGCGAGGAACTGGATCCGGATGTCGCGCCCGCGGGCGCCGACCGCCCGGCGCACGCCGATCTCGCGCGTCCGCTCGAGGACGGAGGCGAGCATGATGTTCATGATCCCGATGCCGCCGACGAGGAGCGAAATGCCGGCGATCGCCCCCATCACGACGTTGAACAGGTTCTGCGTGCGCCGGCTCTGGGCGAGGAGAGCCTCGGGCACGACGAGGTCGAAATCTTCGGCACCACCATGGAGCCGCGACAGGAGGGCGGCGAGCGCCGAGGCCGCGGCGCCCGAATCCGCGCCCGGGGCGAGGCCGAGCGCGATCTCGTCGAGCGGCGCCGCGAGCGGGTCGCGCTCGAACTTGCGCTCCGCGGTCGACACCGGCAGGTAGACCTCGCGCGCGGTGGCGCCGAGGGCGATCCCCTGGAAGCTGTCGCCGCCGAGCGACGGCGCGAGCACGCCGACGACGGTGAGCCAGACGTCGCCGATCTTGACCGGACGGCCGAGCGCCGGGGCCTGGCCGAAGAGGTCGCGCCGGACGCCGGGGCCGAGCACGCAGACCTGCGCCGAGGTCGCGAGATCGAGAGCGTCCAGGAAGCGCCCCTCGGCGACCTCGAGCCGGGCGAGCCGGGCCTGCTCGGGAGCGGCGCCGAAGATCGCGGCGTCCGAGCGCGCGCCCGGCGCTTCGACCCGGGTCGCGTCGAGGCGGATCCGCGGCACCGCGGTCTCGACGCCGGGCACCGCCTCGCGGATCGCCGCCAGGTCGCGCGGCGACAGCCCGAGCGACTTCTTGCGGACCTCCCGCGCCTCCTCGGGCTTGAGCTCGCGGGCGCGGACGACGAGATTGCGCAGCCCGAGCCGCTCGACGAGGGCGAGCGCCTGGCGCTCCGCACCCTTGCCGATCGAGAGCATGGCGATCACCGCGCCGACGCCGAAGACGACGCCCAAGGTGGCGAGCGCGGCGCGCAGCTTGTGGGCGGCGAGGCTCGCGAGCCCCGCCTCGAGCGCCTCGCGCGGGATCACGCGCCGCCCTCGGGGGTGGCCGCGCCAGCGCCCGGCGCCGGCGAGCCGTCCGGCTTCGGCTTCGGCTCCGCCCCCTGCGCCGGATCGACCAGGGCGACGACGTCGCCGGCCGCGAGGCCCGAGACGACGGCGAGGAGGCCCGGGCCGGCCGGAGCCGTCGCGACGGCGACGGGCAGGAAGCCGCGCGCGCTACGGCGGAAGACGACGCTCTGGCCCTCGCGCTCGAAGAGGGCCTGGCGCGGGATCGCGAGCGCGTGCCGCCTCGTGTCGACCTCGATCGAGGCGCGCACGCGCGCACCCGGCTTCATGATCGCCGGGTCGGTCCGATCGAGGGCCAGGTCGACAGCGAAGTACTGCACCGGAGAGCCGCGGAAGCGGGGCTTCGCGAGAGCGTCGACGCGCTCGACGCGGGCCGGGATCGGCGCGTCCGGCCGCGACTCGAGGGTCACCAGGGCGGGCTTGCCCCGCTCGAGCCCGGCGGCGTCGGCCTCGAGCACGAAGACCTGGGCGCGCATCCGCGCCAGGTCGGGCAGCCGGGCGATCGCCTGGCCGGGAAAGACCGTGTCGCCGGGGCGCACGAGCTCGTTCCTGAAATCGCGCTCGATCACCAGGAGGCCGTCGTGCGCGGCCCGGACCTCGACAGCGGCCAGGCCCCGGCGCGAGCGGGCGATCGCGAGGTCGGCTTTCCGCGCGTCGATCGCGACCAGGGCGCGCTCGGCCTCGGCCTGCCGGGCGCGGGTCGAGCGCGCCGCGCGGGCGTTGGCTTCACGCGCTTCGGCGAGCTCCCGATCGACGGCGGACTCGAGGATCTCGTGGCGCGAGAAGACGAGCTCGTCCTTCTTCTGGAAGCGGTCGGCGGCGGCGAGCTCCGAGCGGGCGAGCCCGGCCTCGCGATCGAGGTCCGCGAGCGCCGCCGCCGCCTCGGCCGCCGCCTTCCGGTCCTTCTCGCGGGCGATCGTGAGATCGCCTTCGGCGGCGGCCAGGTCGCGCGCGAGATCGGTCCCGTCGAAGCGGGCGACCACCTCGCCCGCGCGCACCCGCGCGCCGTCGGGCGCGAGCCAGGTGATGCGCAGGGGGCCCGGCGCGTCGGTCGGCACGGCGAGCTGCGTCGCCCGCACCGCTTCGAGGTTGCCCTCGGCCGGCACCCGCAACGCGAGCCGTTCCGCGCGCACGGTGTAGGTCGGCACCTCGGGGCCTGCGCCCGCCCGGCAGCCGGCGGCGAGCGCGATCGCCAGTCCGAGCGCCCGCAGGACCGGAAGGCTCGGAAGCTCGACCGGCGAGCGCCTCACCGCGCCTCCTCGCCCAGGTCGCGGCGCGCCACGAAATCGCCCGCGGAAAGGCCGGCGACGACCTCGAACGATTCGCGCGTCCGCCGCCCGAGCTTCGGGCGGACCTCCGTGAACCCCCAGAAGGAGCGGCGCAGCAGGCGCGGCCCGTCCGGCGACGGCAGCACCGCCTCGGCGGGCACCAGGAGGACGCCCTTGGCGCGCGCCACCTCGATCGTGCCGCGGAAGCGCATGCCGGGCCGCACGCGGCGCTCGCCGGAGACGTCGAGAGCGATCTCGACCTCGATCACCTTGCCCGCCGAGCGCGCGCGCCCGCGCTCTTCGCGCACCGCCCGGTCGACCGCTTCGACGCGGCCGGCGACGTTGACGTCGGGAAGCGCGTCGAGGGCCAGCCGCACCGGCTGGCCGGCGGCGATCCGGCCGATGTCGGCCTCCTCCACCTCGCCCCGGGCGCGGAGCTTCGAGAGGTCCGGCAGCTCGAGCACCTTCTGCATCTGCCAGCAGCTGTCGCCGATCCGCTTCTTCTGCCCCTGGGAGTCGGCGACGTAGATCACCGTGCCGGCGCGCGGCGCGCGGAGGGTCGAGCGCTCGATCGACGCCTCGACCTCGCGGACCCGCGCCGCCGCCCGGTCGCGCCGGTCGAGCAGGGAGCCGAGCTCCGCGGCGCCCTGGCGCGCGGCGAGGCCGAGGCGCGCGCCGCGATAGGCCACCTCCTTGCCCGCGAGGGCGAGGTCGGCGAGCGCCTCGGCGCGGTCGATCCCGGCGGCGAGCTCGGGCGGGACGCGCGCCTTCAAGTCGGCCTTGCGCCGCCGGGCCTCCGCCTCGGCGAGCGAGACCGCGTCCTCGCCGTGCGCGAGCGCCAGCTCGGTCCGCTTCTTTTCGATCTCCTGCTGGGCGGCGTCGCGCTCCGCCCGCTTCTCCGCCAGCTGGCGCTCGAGCGTCTCGGTGTCGAAGCGGAGGACGGGGGTCCCGGCGGCGACCGCGGTCCCCTCCGGGACCATGTCCGCGATCTTGTACTCCCAGGTGTCGGGCAGCGAGGGCGGGCCGATCAGGAGCGAGGCGACCGCCTCGAGCTCGCCGGTGACGGCCACCGTCTCGACCAGATCGCCGCGCCGCACCTCGGCCCAGTCGCGCGCCGTGCCGCGCGGGCGCCGGGCGCTCGCCGCCCAGCCCCCGAGGAGGCCCAGGGCGAGGGCGAGCGGCAGGGCGAGCCGGACGGCGCGCCGCGCGCGGGGATTGCGGATCACCCCGGGGCCTCCGCTCGATCCGCCGAGAGGGGACGGAGCCGCGCGCCGGCGTCGAGGCCGGAGGCGACCAGGCAGTCGAGCGGATCGCAGGGTCCGAGGCGGACCGGCGTCTCGCTCCCTGCCGCGAGGCGGGCGCGCGGCGGCGAGACCGAGAGGTCGAGACCCGCGCGCGGCGCGAGGAGCCCCTTCCGCGGGGCGGCGCAGACCTCGACCCGCACCGACATCCCCGGCCGCATCCGCTCCGGATCGGCTCCCGAGAGCGCGACGTGGACGGCGAAGGCGCGGCGCAGGCGAGCCCCCCGGGCGGCCTCCCCGGCGACCGCCGAGATGTCGCCGATGCGGCAGGGGAGAAGGCGGTCCGGGTAGGCGTCGAGGACGCAGCTCGCCGCCATGCCGGAGGCGATCCGGCCGTCGTCGACGTCGGAAAGGCGGGCGAGGACGCCGAGCGAAGAGAGATCGGGCAGGCTCGCGACCGTCATGCCGACCCAGACCGAATCCCCCTCGCGCAGCTCGCGGTCCTCCCAAGGGTGGCGGCCGACGAGGACCAGGCCCGAGCGCGGGGCGGTCAGGGTGAGCGCGGCGCGCCCGGCCTCGGCCGCCGCGATCTCGCGCCGCGAGCGATCGAGCTCGATGCGCTTGATCAGGACGTCCGCCCGGCTCGCCGCGAGCCCGGTCGCGAGCGCCCGCTCGGCCTTTTCGAGATCGGCCTCCGCGCGTTCCGCCGCGCGCGCGCGTTCCTGGACCTCGGCCAGCGGCAGCAGCTCAGCCGGCACCTTGGCGCGGGCGCGCGCCTTCTCGAGCGCGGTCCGCTTCTCCTCGACGGCGTAGCGCTTCTCGGCGGCCTTCGACTCGCCTTCGGCGGCCAGCCGCTCGAGCTCGCGCGCGGACTCGGCGGCCTTGAGCTTCTTGTCCTCGAGATCGGAGCCCGAGGAGCCGCTGTCGAAGATGGCGACCGGCTCGCCCGCGGCCACGAGCGAGCCGTCGCGGGCGAGCCAGCGGATCTGGACCTGCCAGCCCGGGGCCTGCGGCACGATCATCGACTCCGCCTTTTCCGCCACCAGCTCGCCGGTCAGGAGCTGGCAGGCGCGCAGCTCGCCGCGCCGGACCACGAGATCGCCTCGCGGCGGCGTGCGCTCCGGACGCGCCGCCCGGGAGCAGGCGAGCGCTCCCGGCAACGCGGCGAGGAGGGCGAGGGCAGGAAGGCTCGCGCGCATTACGAAAACTTCTACGACATCCGGAGAAAAACGTCCAGGCTCGGAGCCCCTACTTGGTGAAGTCGACCTTGGGCGCGTTCTCGGAGCCCGCCGCTGCGGCGAAGTAGGGCTTCGGCGGAAAGTTCCAGCCGAGGACGGAGATGAACAGGCTCGCCGGGAACTGCTTGACGCGGGTGTTGTAGCCCCGCGCGACCTCGTTGAAGCGGTTGCGCTCGACGGCGATCCGGTTTTCCGTCCCCTCGAGCGAGCTCATCAGGTTGGTGAACGCCTCGGTCGAGCGCAGCTGCGGGTACTGCTCCGAGACGACGAGCAGGCGCGACAGCGCGGAGGACAGGCCGTCCTGCGCCTTTTGGAACTGCTCGAACTTCTGCGGGTCGTTGAGGATCTGCGCCGTCGCCTGGGGCGAGATCTGGCCGACCCGGCTGCGCGCCTCGATCACCTGGGTGAGCGTGTCCTGCTCGAACTTCGCCGAGCCCTTGACGGTCGCGACCAGGTTCGGGATCAGGTCGGCGCGGCGCTGGTAGGCGTTCTGGACGTTGCCCCACTGCGTATCGACCTCCTGCTGCACGCCGACCAGGCCGTTGTACTGCGAGACGCCCCAGAGCGCGAACCCGCCGATGACCACGGCCAGGATCGCGACGATCACGCAACCGATCTTGCCCATCTCGATCTCCTCATGACGACACCATCCGCCTCTCGACAGGACGCGGCGCGCGGCGTCTCTGCTCGGGCTCGGGGGGCATCCTATCGCGAGTGCCCCCGAGCCCCCGCGGCGGCCGGCGCTGGTAGACTGGTTTTCGCCGGAAGCCACCCGATGCGTGCCTACTTAGACCTCGTCCGCCAAGTCCTCGAAGAGGGTGTCGAGAAGACCGACCGGACCGGCACCGGCACGCTCTCGGTCTTCGGCCCCCAGATGCGTTTCGATCTCGCCGAAGGGTTCCCTCTCGTGACGACCAAGAAGCTCCACCTGCGATCGATCCTCGCCGAGCTGCTCTGGTTCCTGGCCGGGCGGACCGACGTCGCCTGGCTCCACGAGCGCGGCGTCACGATCTGGGACGAGTGGGCCGACGAGGCGGGAGACCTCGGGCCGATCTACGGCCGCCAGTGGCGTTCCTGGCCGCGGCCCGACGGCGGCGCCGTCGACCAGATCGCGCGCGTGGTCGAGCAGATCCGCCGCGATCCCGACTCGCGCCGGCACCTGGTCTCGGCCTGGAACCCGGGCGAGCTCGACAGCATGCGGCTCGCGCCCTGCCACGCCCTGTTCCAGTTCTGGGTCTCCCGCGGACGGCTCTCCTGCCAGCTCTACCAGAGGAGCGGCGACGTCTTCCTGGGCGTGCCGTTCAACATCGCCTCCTACGCGCTCCTGACCCTGATGGTCGCCCAGGTCTGCGACCTCGCACCGGGCACCTTCGTCCACACGCTCGGCGACGCGCATCTCTACTCGAACCACCTCGAGCAGGCCCGGCTGCAGCTCGGCCGCGAGCCGCGGCCCCTGCCCCGGATGGTCCTCGACCCGCAGGTCCGTTCGCTCTTCGACTTCGACCTCCCCCACTTTCAGCTCGAAGGCTACGACCCCCACCCGGCGATCAAGGCGCCGGTCGCGGTCTGAAGGGACGCGGGGCCGCCTCGCCACCGAACCAGCCCATGAAGACCACGATCATCGCGGCGGTCGCCAGGAACGGCACGATCGGCCGTAGGGGCGACGTCCCTTGGAAGCTGCCCGAGGACCTCCGCCGCTTCAAGGCCCGAACCCTCGGCCATTGCGTCGCGATGGGCCGCTCGACCTGGGAGTCGATCGGCGCCTGGCCGCTGCCCGGCCGCACCAACATCGTGCTCTCGAGAAGCCCCGGCTTCCTGGCTCCGGGCGCCCTCGTCGCCGCGAGCCTCGAGGCCGCCTTCGCGCTCGGCCGCGCCCGCGGCGACGACGAGCTGTTCGTCGCCGGGGGGGCCGCCGTCTATTCCGCGGCGCTGCCGCTCGTCGACCGGCTCGACCTGACCGAGATCGAGCGGGATTACGACGGGGATACCCGCTTCCCCGAGGTCGACTGGAGCGCCTGGCGCCTGGTCACGAGGGACCGGCGGGAGGCGGCGGGCGAGCTGCCGGCCTACTCCTTCGCTCTCTACGAGCGGCGGGAGGATGCGTGAAGCGGCCGAGGTGGCCGGGGCGGCCGGAGCCTTCGAGCTTCGTCCCGCTTCGCTTCATCCTTCTCGTCTCGGCCGCGCTCGCCGGCTGCGGCCGGCTGATCGTCCCGGCCTCGACCGACGCGGTCGACCGCACCCACATCTTCCTGATCGCTCCCGGCGTCGGCTGCGCGGACGACGCCCCGACGCCGATCCGGATCGCCCTGCCCCGCCGGCAGCGGGCGCTCGAGGGGGCGATCTCGGCTCTCCTCGCGCGCCGCGAGGTCTTCGACGCCGGCAGCGGGCTGGTGCACTCGCTCTACGCCTCGCACCTGACCCTGGGGAGCGCCGAACGGGTGGGAGACGGCGTCCACCTCCACCTCCGGGGCTACGTCGAGCTCGGCGGCCCCTGCGCCGTCTCGCGCGTCCGCGCGGAGCTCGAACGGACGGCGCTCCAGTTCTCCGACGTGAAGAGGGTCGAGATCGACATCGCCGGCCGGCCGTTCGAGGAGATCCTCGCGGAAGCCGAGATGCACGCCCGGTGAGCGCCGCTCAGGCGCGCTCGAAGCGGGCGCGGAACCAGGCGGCGGTGCGCTCCAAGCCCGCGGCCAGAGGCAGCGGCGCGGGCAGGCCCAAGTCGGCGCGCAGGCGCGAGCCGTCGATCACCGAGCGCGGCAGCTCGCCCGCCTTGGCCGGGCCGTGCTGCGCCGGCCGGTCGATGCCGAGCGCCGCCGCGAGCCGGCGGTAGAGCTCGACCACGGTGGTCTCGACGCCGGTGCCGACGTTGTAAACGGAGAAGCCGGGCCGGCCGAGCATCGCCAGGTTCGCGCGCACGACGTCGGAAACGTGGACGTAGTCGCGCGTCTGGAGGCCGTCGCCGTTGATCGTCGCCGTCGCCCCCGAGAGCAGGCGATCGAGGAAGATCGCGACCACGCCGGCCTCGCCGTGCGGGTTCTGCCGCTCGCCGTAGACGTTGGCGTAGCGCAGGCAGGCGACGTCGAGACCGTAGGTGAAGCGGTAGAAGTAGAGATAGCGCTCGAACGCGAGCTTGCTGATGCCGTAGGGGCAGACCGGCCAGGTCGGATGGTCCTCGGTCGCCGGAAACGCTTCCTGCTCGCCGTAGATGACGCCGCCGGTCGAGGCGAACAGGACCTGGCGCACGCGGCCCCGCCGGCAGGCCTCGAGCAGGTTGAGGCCACCCTGGATGTTGACGTCGGCATCGAAGATCGGGTTCTCGACCGACCGGCGGACGTCCATCTGCGCCGCGAGATGGAGCAGGACGTCGACGCCCGAGCCCTCGACCAGACGCGCCGCCTCCCGCGAGCGGATGTCGAGGGCGTGGAGCACGGCGCCCGCCGGCACGTTCTCCTCCCGGCCGCCGGACAGGTCGTCGATCACCAGCACCCGGTGCCCCGCGGCGACGAGGGCGTCGGCCAAATGCGAGCCGATGAACCCCGCGCCGCCGGTGATGCAGACGGTCTTCCTCGCATCTCCGCTCATGGCCGCGGAAGAGTAGCCGATCCGGAGGCGGGAACAAACCCGGCGGAGCCCGGCCGAGAGCCGCGCTCCGCCGGCCGGCGCGGGCACGGGATAGGATGTGCCGGAATCCAAGGCCGGAGAACGCGATGCAGCCCAAGCCCTCAACCCCCGTGGCGCCCGAAGGCGGCGGGCCGTGGATCGCCGCCGCGGCAGTCCTGATCCTGGCCGCGCTGGGCGTCTACCTCTGGCTCGCCCGCGCCCCGGAGCCATTGAAGCCGCTGAAGCCGCCAGCGCCTGCGGCCGCCCAAGAGCCGGCTCGCCCGGCCGGACCGGGAGCGCCGAGCCTCCCCTCGGCCGACCGCCCGGAACCGATCGAGACCGCGGCCGAGCGCTTCGAGAAGATCCACGCGGCGACCCAGGCGAAGCTCGCAAAGGAGCTTGCCGAAATCGAGGCGGAAGCCGGGACGGCCCCTCGGGTCGTCTCGGTGGGCGACCCCGACTGCATGATCCTGGACGACCGGGTGCTGGTCTCGGGCGCGGTCTCGAACCTGGGCTCCGCCTCCGTCCGCGCCAAAGGGACGATCACTCTCCTGATCGACGGCGAGCCCGCAGAAAGCCAGAGCGTCGACGCCGGCTCCGTGGCGCCGCGAGGCAAGCTCACCTACCAGGTCCTGTTCAGCCCGCGCCGCGCGGCCCAGGGCCATACGGTCGCGGCCCGGGCAAGCTGGGATCGTTAGGAGCTTGGCTTCGAATCGTTTCCGCGACCTTCTCCGCGCCGCTGCCGGCATCGCGCCCCTCGATTGGGACTCGCCGCCCGTCCGGGGGCATGCGGACGGGCCGCCCGGTCCGGTCGACGTCGTCGTCCCGGTCTATCGGGCTCCGGAGCCGTTCGGCCGTTGCTTCGCGGCCCTCCTTGAGCACACGGACCTTGCGGATCACCGGCTGGTCGTCGTCCTCGACGGCCCGCAGCCGGCGGAAACGGAGGAGCGGCTCGCGGCCGAGGCGCGCGCGGGCGTCGAGGTTCTCCGCAACCCCGAGCGGCAGGGGTTCGTCACAAGCGTCAACCGCGGCATGGCGGCCTCCGCGCGCGACGTGATCCTCTTCAACAGCGACGCGATGGCGACCTCGGGCTGGCTCGAAAGGCTGCGCGCCGCAGCCTACTCGGCCCCCGAGATCGCGACGGTGACGCCCTTTTCCAACGCGGCGACGATCTGCTCGCTCCCCCGCTTCCTCGAGTCGAACGCGCTCCCGGCGGGCGAGACGGTCGAGTCGTTCGCGCGCCGGATCGAGGAGCGGTCGCTCTGCGCCTACCCTCGCCTGCCGACGGGCGTCGGCGTCTGCCTGTTCGTCAAGCGCCGTGCGCTCGACGAGATCGGCCCGTTCGACGAGACGGCGTTCGGGCTCGGCTACGGCGAGGAGAGCGAATGGTGCATGCGGGCGCTCAAAGCCGGCTGGCGCCACGCTCTCGACGACGCGACGTTCGTTTACCACGAGGGGCACCGGAGCTTCGGCGGCGCGCGCCGGGAGCGGGTCGCCGCCGCCCATCGCTCGCTCGCGAAGCTCCACCCCGAGTACCTGGCGACGATCTCCGCCTTCATCCGCGCCGACCCGCTCCGGCCGGTGCGCGAGCGCGCGCTCGCGGGGCTCGCGCCCGAGCGGCGGGCGGGCGGGCGCCCCGGAGGGCCGCGGAAGGTGGCGCACCTGGTCCACGGCTGGCCGCCGTGGAGCCCGGCCGGGACCGAGCTCTACGCCGCCTGGCTGCTGCGGCACCAGGCGCGGTTCCGCGAGGCGGTCGCCTACGCGCGGATCGCCGACCCGGCGCGGAGCGTGGGCGACGCCTTGGAGCTGCTCGACGCGGGCTGCCGCGTGCGCCTCGCGGTCAACAACTTCACGCAACGCGATCCGCTGTCGAGAAACGCCCTGCGCGAAGTCGCGCTCGAGCGCGACTTCGCGGCCTTCCTCGACGAGGAGAGGCCCGACCTCCTGCACGTCCACCACCTGTCAGGCCACGCCGCGACCTTGACCGAGGCGGCGCGCCGGCGCGGGATTCCGGTGCTCTATCAGGTCCAGGACTGGTGGACGGTCTGCGCCCGGGCGAACCTGCTCGATCGCGAGCGCCGGCTCTGCTCCGGTCCGGGCCTCGCCAAGTGCTCGCGATGCCTGCCTCTGACCGGGCTGCCGGGGTCGGCGGTGTGGAATCCGCTGCTCTACGCGGAGCGGGGACGGCTGCTGCGGCGCGCGCTCGAAACAGCGGATCATCGCGTCGCCGGTTCGGCCTTCCTGGCGGAGAGCTTGAAAAAGCTTCTGGGTGAGAAGAAAAAGCTCGACGTCGAGGTGATCCCGTACGGCGTCGCGTTGGCCAGCGGCCTTCCGGTGGCGCGGATCCGGCCGACGGCCCTGCCTTTGCGGCTCGGGTTCGCCGGCTCGGTCCTGCCGCACAAGGGGCTGCAGGTCGCGGCGGAAGCGTTCTCGGGGATCGATCCGGAACGGGCGGTTTTCGAGATCTGGGGAGATCCGGGGGTCGATCCGGGCTTCGCGGAGGAGGTGCGGGCACTCGGCGGAGGGACTCTCGTTTGGCGCGGCCGGTTCGAGGAGGCGGAGAAAGCCCGGATGCTGGGCGATCTCGACGCCCTGATCGTGCCCTCGCTCGGCCTCGAATCGTTCGGGCTCGCGGCGCGCGAGGCGATGGCGATGGGGGTGCCGGTGCTCGCGAGCCGGCGGGGCGCGCTCGCCGAGCTGCCGCTCGAAACCGAGCGGTGCGGGGCGTTCTTCGACCCCGAGCGACCGGGGGAGCTGCGGGCTTGGATCGAGCGGCTGATCGAGTCTCCGGGGCTCCTCGACGAGTGGCGGCGGAACCTTCCGCAGGTGCTCGGGTTCGGCGAGCACGCCGAGGCGATCGAAGAGGTCTACGAGCGGATCCTCGCCCGGAGGCGCCGGTGAGCCGGCTGCGGCTGGCGCTCGATCTGCTCGCCACGGAGGGCCTGGGGTCGGTCGCCCGCCGGCTGCTCGACCGCGCGGACGAGCGCCGGCGCCGGCTCGCCTATCCGGCCCG
>DATMZM010000197.1:0-8843 GCA_035607445.1 Thermoanaerobaculia bacterium
AACCGCCTCCTCAAGCAGTACAAGACGATGAAAAAGATGATGAAGGGCGTCCAGGGCAAGTTCCTGCGCCGGGCGATGGGGATGAAGGGGAAGGGGTAAAATAGAGCGGAATCGAGAGGAAACCGCATGGCAACCCTTCACGTCCGCAACGTTCCAGATTCCTTGGTCGAGCGGATTCGCCAGCGAGCGGAGGCGCGCAAGCGCTCTTTCAGCACGGAGGTCGTCGCTCTTCTGAGCCGAGCGCTCGAGGCCCATCGACCCTCGGTCGGTGAGGTGCTCGACGAGATTCGGCGCCGCCGGTCCTTTCGCCCTAGCGCGGTCGGAGCCCCTGACAGCACGACGCTTCTCCGCGAAGATCGGGCTCGCTGAGCGAGCCCGAGTTCCAGAAACTTCCCCGAAACGCCCCTTCCTGCTACACTCCCGGCCTTCGTTCGGCGAGAGCCCCTTTGGGGTCCCGGGGCGATTCGAGCAATTTCCGTTAACGAGATCCGAGGTCATCCAAGCAATGGTCAAGATTCGGCTCCGCCGGATGGGCGCGAGAAACGCCCCGTTCTATCGGGTCGTGGTTTCCGATTCCCGCCAGACTCCCACCGCCCGGGCGGTCGAGGAGATCGGCTGGTACGACCCGACCAAGCAGCCCGCCCAGATGAAGATCGACGGCGAGCGCATGCAGTACTGGGTCGGCCAGGGCGCGCAGCTCTCGCCTTCGGTCAAGAAGCTGTTCGCCAAGGCGTCCTGACGGCCGTGGCAGAGGTACGCAGCGAGATCGAGGAGCTGATCCGCCAGCTGGTGGACCACCCCGATCGGGTCCAGGTCGCCACGTTTCCGAGCGGAGACGAGATCCTGCTCGAAGTTGAGGTCGACCCGGAGGATCTCGGCAAGGTGATCGGCCGCCAGGGGCGGACCGTGCGCGCGATCCGCACCCTGCTCGAAACCCGCAACGCCCGCGAGCCGATCCCCTACGCGCTCGAGATCCTGGAAGACTGAGGGAGCGGCGGCCTTCCCGCGAGGGGAGCCGGCGCTCGAAGCGTCGATGGCGGAAACGTCCGTCTCACCCCGGAGCGATCTCCCGGCGACCGTCGTCGTCGGGCGCATCCTCCGCGCGCACGGCGTGCGCGGCGAGGTGTCGGTCGAGCTTTCGTCCGACGTTCCGGATCGGTTCCGGCCCGGCGCCTCGTTGCTGCTGCGCGCCGCGGGAGGCGAGCCCCGGCGAGTGACGCTCGCGAGCTGCCGCGCCCATCGCGGCGGCGCTCTCCTGGCGTTCGAGGGATTCGAGGGGCGGGAAGCGGTCGAAGATCTGCGCGGCGCCGTGCTCGAAATCGAGCGCGAACGGGTGCCACCGGCCGAGCCCGGGACCTACTATCACTTCGAGCTGCTCGGCTGCCGCTGCGCGGCGGACGGGCGGGAGCTGGGCGAGGTGGTCGATCTTCTGGAGGACGGCGGCGGCCTGCTGCTGGTGGTCGACGACGGCGACCGGAAAGTGCCGATCCCGTTCGTCGGGAGCTTCTTGAAAGAGGTAGACGTCGAGCGGGGCCGGATCGAGCTCGCGCTGCCGGAAGGGTTGCTCGAAGCGTGCGCATCCAAGTCCTGACCATCTTTCCCGAGCTGTTCGAGCCGTTCCTGGCGACGAGCCTGATCGGCAAGGCGCTCGAGAAGGGTCTTTTGGATGCGCGGGTGATCGACCTTCGGGACTTCACCGAGGACCGCCACCGGAGCGTCGACGACGAGCCCTATGGCGGCGGGGGCGGAATGGTGATGGCCGCTCCCCCTTGGATCCGCGCGGTGCGCGCTCTCTCCGAAGGCGGCACCCCCTGGCGGGTGCTGCTCTCGCCCCAGGGCAAGCGGCTCGACGACGCGAAGGTGCGCGAGCTCGCGGCGCGCGGAGACCTGGTGCTCCTCTGCGGGCGTTACGAGGGGATCGACGAGAGGGTGCTCGAGACGGTGGTCGACGAGGAGGTCTCGATCGGCGATTACGTGCTGTCGGGCGGCGAGCTGCCGGCCATGGTCCTGATCGAAGCGATGTCGCGGCAGATCCCCGGCGTCGTCCAGCTCTCGGGATCGGTCGAGAACGACAGCTTCCGCAACGGCCTGCTCGATTATCCGCACTACACCCGCCCGCCGGTGGTCGAGGGGCTCGCGGTGCCCGAGGTGCTGCTCTCGGGGCACCACGCCGAGATCTTCCGCTGGCGCCTCCGGAAAGCTCTCGAGGCGACGCGGGAGAAGCGCCCCGACCTCTTGGCCGCGGCCCGCCTGTCGCCGGACGAGGAGCGCGAGCTCGCGGCGCTCGCGCCGGTTGAGGAGGCGGGGAGGGTTTGACAGAATGCCGGGTCCGGGCCCGCGGCGCGGACCGCGCTTGCGCCGCGGCTTGACCTTGAGAATAATGGGCTTAACGTCTCGGACTTCCGTCCGCGAAATCTGAGCAGGTTCGCTTTCGGATCGCTCATAAGGTGATGCCATGAATCAGCTGCAACGTGTCGAAAGCGCCTATCTGCGCCAGGGGATGCCGGACTTCCGGCCGGGGGATACGGTCAAGGTCCACGTCCGCGTCGTCGAGGGCGACAAGGAGCGCATCCAGATCTTCCAGGGCGTCGTGATCGGCCGCCGCGGCGGCGGCGCGCGCGAGATGTTCACCGTCCGCAAGATGTCGGGCAGCGTCGGCGTCGAGCGCATGTTCCCGATGTGCTCGCCGAACGTCGACAAGATCGAGGTCATCCGCCGCGGTCGGGTGCGGCGCGCGAAGCTCTACTACCTGCGCGGTCTCCGCGGCAAGGCGGCGCGCATCGAAGAGCGTCGCGAGGAGCCGCGGGGCTAGCTCTCCGCTCCCTCCGGGGCGGGAAAGGAGCGCGGTGAGGAAAGCGGCTGCGCCGAGCGCTCGACCGGGCTCGTTTCTCGACCTGTGCGCGGAGGCCTACCGCCTCCACCTGCTGCGCGGGCTCGAGGGCCTGCTCGCCCGCTCCGGGTTCGCCCGGATCGCGGGGGTCGACGAGGCGGGGCGCGGTTGCCTGGCCGGCCCGGTCGTCGCCGCGGCGGTGATCGTCGATCCGCGGTTCCTGATTCCCGGCGTCGACGACAGCAAGGAGCTGACGGCCGAGGAGCGGGAGCGGCTGGCCGGCGAGATTCGCCGGACCGCGCTCGCGGCGGCCGTCGTCTCGATCTCGGCCGACGTCATCGATCGGGTCAACATCCTCGAAGCGACCCGGCTCGCCATGCGCGGCGCGCTCGCGCGCCTCGAGCCCGCGCCCGACTGCGCGGTGATCGACGCCGTCGCCCTCCCGGGCTTCCCCTTCCCCTGCCTGCCGGTCGTCCGCGGCGATGCGATCAGCTACGCGGTCGCCTGCGCCTCGATCCTCGCCAAGGTCGAGCGCGACCGGGGCATGGTGGCCCTCGACCGGCGCCACCCCGGCTACGGCTTCGCGGCCCACAAGGGCTATGGCGTCCCCGAGCACCTGGCCGCTCTCGCCGCGCTCGGGCCCTGCCCGGAGCACCGCCTGACCTTCCGGCCCGTCGTGCCTCGCTTGGAAGCGCCGAGCCGCGCGGAGGTCCGTCTCTAAATGGCCGCCGCGCGCGAGCAGATCGTCCAGACGGCGGAGAAGTACGTCGCGCGCGGCAAGATCGAGCCGGCGATCCGCGAGTACCGGAAGCTGCTCTCGGACAACCCGAACGACATCAACACCCTCAACCGGATCGGCGACCTCTACGCGCGGATCCAGAGGGTCGACGAGGCGATCGATTTCTTCACCCAGATCGCGGAGCGCTATACGGAGGAAGGCTTCTTCGTCAAGGCGATCGCGATCTACAAGAAGATCATCAAGCTCAACCCGACGGTCCTCGAGGTCTACGAGAAGCTCGCCGAGCTCTACGCCAAGCAGGGCCTGACCAACGAGGCGCGCACGCAGTTCCAGGTGCTCGCCGACTACTACCAGAAGCACGACAACGCGGCCTCGGCGATCGCGATCTACAACCGGCTGGTCGACCTCGAGCCGGAGAACCCCAGCCACCACGTCAAGCTCGCCGAGATCTACCAGCAGCAGCTGCTGTACGAGAAGGCTCTCGGCGAGTACCGGACGATCGCCGAGCTGATGCTCGAAACCGGGCACGTGCCGCAAGCGGCCCAGGTCTACGAGCGGGCGCTCGCGATCGACGACCGGAACATCCCGTTCCTGACCGACGCGGTGCTCAAGCTGCGCCAGGCGGGAGGGACGAGCGCGGCGGCCCGGTTCCTCGCCCTCGCGGTCGAGCGCAACCCCGACGCCGAGCGCATCGGGCGCCTGATCGGGCTCGAAGACACGGGGGTGCGCGAGGTGCCCCGGTTCGAAGCGCGCCCCGAGGCGCCGCACGCCGAACCGAGCGCCGGTCGATCGGGCGATACGACGGTGCCGGCCCTTCCGGAGGAACCCGCCGCGTCCGCCCAGCCGTTTTCGCTCGACCTCGATCTCGACGTCGAGGAGGAGACGCCGGCTTTCGCCGCCCCTGCCGAGCCGGCCGCACGGCAGGAGGCGCGCGAAGAGCCGGACGAGATCGAGCTCGACCTCGACGAGGTCTTCGTCCTCGAAATGGAGGAGGACGCCGAGCCGTCGAGCCTGGTCAAGCCGCCGCCGGACATGCTGCAAGGGGAACCGCGGCGGCCCGCCTGGGCGCTCCAGGCCGAGACGGAAACGCAGCCCGAAGCGCCGGTCGAGGCCGCACCCCCTCCCCCCCTCGCACCGCCTCCGGCCGCCGAGCCCGCGGCGGAGGAGGGCGAGGCGTCCTGGAGCGAGATCGCGGATCTCGGCTTCGAGGGCTTGCCGTCGCTCGAGCCGCTGGTCGATCCGTTCCAGGACCTGTTCCCCCTCGAGGCGCCCTCCGTCGGGCGCCCCACCGCGTCGAGCCGCGGCGTGCGGCTCGACGCCGAGGCGCTCGAACAGACGGCCGACGGCCTGCACCACCCGGCGCGGGATCACGACGAGGACCTGGTCACCGAGGCCGAGGTGCTGGCTCGCTACGGTCTCGACGAAAAGGCGCTCGAGCGCCTGGAGGAAGCGCTCCGCACGAGGCCGGACAATCTCGAGGCCCACGCGCTCGGCATCCAGATCCATCTCGATCGCGGGCGCCTGGAGCCTGCGGCCGAGGCGGCGCGCGCCATGGCCCGGGCGGTCGCGGGCCGGCCCTCCGAGATCTGGGACCTGACGCGCCAGAAGCTCGCGAGCGCCGGGGTCCGGATCGAGCAGGAGCGCCGGCCCGCCCGCCCGCAGCCGCAACGCCCGGTCCCCGCCGTCGAGCTGCCCTTCGTGGAGCTCGCCAAGAGCCCTCTCGACGACGAGCTTCCCGCCGTCGAGCCCCCCGCTCCTCTCGACGTCGAGCTTCCCGCTCCGGCCGCCGCCTCGCCCGTCGCCCCGGTCGTTCCCATCCCGCTCTCGCCGGCCCAGTCGAAGGCCTCGCGGAGCCTCGACCGGGAGGTGGCGGCTCTCCTCGGAACGGCGAAGGCGCGCAAACCCGCGGCGCCGTCCACCCAACCGATCGCCGCCCCGAAAGCCCCCCAACCGCCCGCACCGCCGCCCGCGGTCGCCGCGGAGTCCCCCGCGGTCGAGGCCGCCCCCGCGGAGATCGCCCCGCCGCCCCAGGCCGTGCCTCCGCCGTTCGCTCCGCCGCCCCAGCCCGGGACCGTGCTCTTCGATCCACGCGCCATCGCCGCATCGCTCGAGGACATCGACGACCAGGACTTCGTGGTCCCCGGCCTGCGCGAGCCGATGGCTCCTCTGCCGCCGCCCGAAGCCGAGTCGCCCGCGAGCCTCGACGACACCTCGATGAGCTGGCTCGACGAGGCCGAAGCCGTGCGCGCGAGCGCCGCGAGCGCCTCGAGTCAGCCGCCGGCGCCGGGCTCCGGCCTGTTCTCGGAAGACGATTTCTTCGATCTCGCGGGCGAGCTCGATCAGGAGCTCGAGCGCGAGGTGGGGGGCGGCGACCTGCTCGCCGGACCGGCCGAGCAGACGCTCGAAGAGATCGTCGAGGGCTTCAAGAAGGGGGTCTCCGAGAACCTTTCGGCGACCGATTACGAGACCCATTTCAACCTCGGCATCGCATATCGCGAGATGGGCCTGATCGACGAGGCGATCGGCGAGTTCCAGCTCTCCGCCAAGGATCCCGCCCACCTGGTCGCCTGCTGCTCGAACCTCGGCCTCTGCTTCCTCGAAAAGGGCCTGCCGGAGCTCGCCGTCAAGTGGTACCGCCGCGGGCTCGAGTCGCCGGACTTGAGCGAGGAGGACTCGCTCGGCCTGCAGTACGACACCGGCTGCGCCTACGTCGCGATGGGCGACAGCGAGTCGGCCTACAAGAGCTTCGTCGACCTCTACGGGATCAACAGCAACTACCGCGACGTCGTGGCCCGGATCGAGGAGCTGGGGCACCCCCACTGACGCGCAGCTTACGCGGCGAACGTCCCCTCGGCGATCCGCTCCTCGCGCTTCTCGGCGAATTGGGCCACGAGGAGCGCCATGAAATCGGGAAGCTTTTCGTAGAGCCGCTTCGGCTCCCGGCGCACGCCCTTGCCGAGGACGTAAGCGGTCAGGAGCGGCAGGACGATCGTCGAGTCGTTGTAGACCACGACGGCGTCCGGCAGCTTCTCGGGATCCACCTTGCCCCAGGAGACCGCCTCGCCCGGCGTCGCACCCGAGAGCCCTCCCGTGTCGGGGCGCGCGTCGGTGATCTGGAGGAAGTAATCGTGCCCCGCCTCCGAGAGCCCCAGGACCTCCTGGATCTGCGGCTCGGTCTGGAGCAGGAAGTTCTTCGGGCTGCCGCCGCCCAGGATCCAGCACGCGCTCTTGCCCCCGGTCGCCTTCGCCTGCCAGACGATCGCGGCCGACAGGTTGACGTCCGCCGTGACGTCGAAGGCGAGCTTCGATCCTTCGAGCGACAGCTCCGCGACGTTCATGCCGATCGAGCTGTCGCCCGGCGACGAGGTGAAGATCGGCACGGCGTGGCGATAGGCGGCGGCCAGGAGCGAGGTCCCGACCAGGTCGAGCTTCTCCTCGACCGCGGCGACGTACTTGCCGATCCGGTAGTGGAATTCCGGCGTCGACATCGGCCGGTCGAACTCCGGCTGGCGCATGACCATGCGGTAGAACTTGTCGGTCTCGAGCAGCACCGTGTAGTCGAAGACGATGTCGTAGATCCGCACGACCCCCTCCTCGCGCAGGACGACGTCGTTCCAGTGCGGATTGCCGCGATGGAGCTTCAAGCCGATCGCGTGGTGGGTGTCGTGATAGAGGTTCGCGCCGGTCGAGATCATCCAATCGATGCAGCCGGCCTCGATCAAAGGCACCAGGCACGACTTGCCGTAGCCGCCGGGAGTGAGCGCGCCCGAGAGCGACATGCCGACGGTCGAATCGGCGGCCAGCATCTTCTGTGAAAGCAGCTCGCACGCCTCGCGCAGCCGCGCTCCGTTGTAGGCGGTGAACGCGCCCTCGATGACCTCGATCAGGCTCTCGCCGCCGGTCAAAGGCTGGGGGTCGATCCGCTTGCCGGACAGATGCCGGCCGGGGGCGTGGGTCATCGCGCTCTCCTCGCTCTCAGGGTGGCTCGGGCGGGCGCCCGATCCGGCCGCGGATCATAGCAGCGGGGATGATGGGGGGCGGTGCCGGGTCGCCGGCTACCGCCCCGGGAGCGCAGCCCGCTACGCGCAAAAAGTGGTGAGGCAACGGCCGGCGCAGGTGCCATTGACGCAGGTGGGGACGGCGAGCGTCGGTGCCGCGCCTTCGATTTCTCGAAGGCTCTGGGTTTCGACTCTCTTGAGGGTCTCGCGGGAAAGGGACAGCCGCTGGGTCTTCCGCTTCATCGTCGTTTTCCTCGGTGGTCTCGCCGGTCGATCGGCGAGAAGAATCTAGACAGGGGGCCGGTAGCTGTCAAAGCTGTCAAGCTCAAGCGAGCCGCCGCTCGAGAGCGGCCCAAAAATCGGCCAGGTCGAGATCGAGGCCGGGCAGAGCCTGGGAACGGAAGACCCCGCCGCTCGGCACGTGGACGACGAACTGCCCGTCGCGGAGGATCAGGAACTCGATCTGGCGGGCAACGCAGTCGACGATCCAATACTCGCGAACGCCCGAGCGGGCGTAGAGATCGAGCTTCTCGCCGCGGTCGCGGCGCGTCGTGCCGGGCGAGAGGACCTCGACCAGGAGGTCGGGAGCGCCCTGGATCCGCTCGGCGAGGATGTGGCGGCGCTCGGGAGAGATGTAGATGAGGTCCGGCTGGACCACCGAATGGTCGGCGAGAGTGACGTCCATCGGCGCGAAGACGACCTTGCCGCCCGCCGCGGTCGCCGCCCGCTCGAATCGAGGCACCAGCTCGGCGACGGTCGCCTGGTGCGTGTAGGTCGGGCTCGGCGTCACGTAGAACCTCCCCGAGATCAGCTCGCACCGCGGCTCGTCCGGAAGCGCCGCGTAGTCCGAGGCGCGATACGGCCCGAGATCCGAGGGCGGCGCGAGCGGCGATTCTTCGAGCAGGGTCAGAGACATGGGGTGAGTCTACATCCGGGGCGGGGTGTCGACTCCCTCCTCAATTGTAGTTCTTGATCTTCGGCCAGAGCTCGGCGATCGGTCGCTTCATCCCTCGGCAGACGTGGATGTTCAAGCCGCTCTCGTAGGGCATGCAGTTCCGGCATTCGAAGACCGCGCCCAAGCGGACGTCGTCGAAGATCCCGCGGAGCGTCTCCTCGTCGTCGCCGATCACCACCACGCAGCGGCCGTCGTAGCCGCGCGGGCCCCAGAGGAAATAGCTGTTGTGGCCGGAGAGGGCGTCGGGCAGGCCGTAGCGGTCGCCGAGGACGTCGATCGCTCCCGCCTGGCCGTAATCCTGGCCGAAGATCGCGCAGCGGG
>DATMZM010000182.1:0-10837 GCA_035607445.1 Thermoanaerobaculia bacterium
CCTCGACGGCGGAGCTGAGCCGCATGGCCGACCAGATCCAGGACCTGGAAGGCCAGTCGCACGCCCTGGCCAAGAAACGGCAGGCGCTCTCCCGTCAGGGGGCCGACGAGGCGAACCGCCTCAAGGCCCACTTGCGGGCGCTCCTGGGACCCAAGAATCCGGAGCTCGTGAAGTTCGGCATCCGCCCCCAGGAGCGGCGCAAGCCGCGCGCGCCCTCCGAGACCGCGAAGAAGGGCAAGGCGGCCCAGGCTCAGGCCGTGCCGCTCGCAGAAGCGGCGCCGGCCGAGAAGTAGAACCTTGAGTTGCCCCGGCGCGGGCGGGAGATCAGGAGACTCCTCCCGTCCGCGCTTTTCCTACTCGTAGCGCAGCGCCTCGACCGGATCGAGGCGCGCGGCGCGGGCGGCCGGGTAGCTGCCGAAGAAGGCGCCGACGAGCCCCGAGAAGCCGATCGAGAGCGCGATCGCCCAGAACGGGACGTGCGCGGGCGGCCACTCCCCGGGAAGCATCTTCGCGATGCCGGTGCCCATGCCGTAGCCGAGCGCGAGGCCGATCAGGCCGCCGACGAGCGAGAGCGCGAGCGCCTCGATCAGGAACTGGACGAGCACGTCGCGCCGTTTCGCGCCGAGCGCCTTCCGGACGCCGATCTCGCGCGTCCTTTCCGTGACCGAGACGAGCATGATGTTCATGATCCCGATGCCGCCGACCAAGAGCGCGATGCCGACCACCCCGCCGACCACCGCGGTGACGGCGGTCAGGATCTTGTCGATCGTCCGCAGCAGCTCGTCCTGGGTCTGGATCTGGAAGTCGTCCGGCACGCCGGCAGCGAGCCGGTGGCGCCGCCGCAGGAGCGCCGTCACGGCGTCCTTGACCGGATCGACCGATTCGGTGTCGCGGGTTTTCAGCCGCAGCTGCACCTGGTCGCCCGCGTTCCGGCCGAACAGGCCGAGCGCCGAGTCGAAGGGGAGGAACGCCAAATCGTCGAGGTCGACGCCCAGGCTCTCGCCGCGCTCCTCCATGATGCCGATGACGGTCACCGGCAGGTCGCCGACGTAGATCTCCTTGCCGACCGGCTCGCGCCCGAGCTCGAGCTCGTCGGCGACCTTGCGGCCGATGCAGATCACCTTGCGCCGGTTGGCGAGGTCGACGCGCGACAGGAAGCGCCCCTCGCCGACGGCGTGGTTCATCACCTCCTGCCAGCTCTCGCTGACGCCGAGCACGAACTGCGGGTCGTGCTGCCGGTCGCGGTAGCGCAGCTTCTTCTGCCCGGCGATGACCGGCGTGATCAGCGTCACCCCGGGCACCTTGCGCACGATCTCCTGGCCGTCCTCCCAGGTCAGCTTGATCGGCCGCGAGAAGACCCCCGGCCGCTCGTTCTGGACGTCGGGGAAGATCATCATGAAGTTCGCGCCGACGCCCTGGAGCTGCTCGGTGATCTTGAATTCGAGACCCTGGACGATCGAGACGACCGCGATCACCGCCGCGACGCCGATCACGATGCCCAAGGTGGTCAGGAGCGAGCGCACCTTGTTGGCGCGCAGCGCTTCCAAGGAGACCCGGAAGTTTTCGCCCAGGAGCATGCTCGGGGCCTCTACTCGAAGCGCAGCGACTCGATCGGATCGAGCCGGGCCGCCCGGCTCGCCGGATAGCTGCCGAAGAAGATGCCGACGAAGGCCGAGAAGAGGAACGCGAGAGCCACCGCCCAGAGCGGCACGTGCGCGGTCGGCCAGTCGCCCGGCAGCACCTTGGACAGGGCGAGCCCCG
Organism: Thermoanaerobaculia bacterium; assembly: GCA_035607445.1. Classification (GTDB taxonomy): domain Bacteria; phylum Acidobacteriota; class Thermoanaerobaculia; order Multivoradales; family UBA5704; genus DASYKS01. The sequence goes on from DATMZM010000182.1 coordinate 1,762, forward strand.
CGCCGTAGCCGAGGGCGAGCCCGATCGCGCCGCCCGCGAGCGACAGCGTCACCGCCTCGATCAGGAACTGGGCGAGCACGTCCTGCCGGCGCGCGCCGACCGCCTTGCGCACGCCGATCTCCCTCGTCCGCTCGCGCACCGAGACGAGCATGATGTTCATGATCCCGATGCCGCCGACGAGCAGAGCGATGCCCACCACCCCGGCGACCACCGCCGTGATGTTGCCGAGGATGCTCTGGGTCGAGCGCAGGATCTCGTCCTGGATGCGGATCCGGAAGTCGTCCGGCTGGCCCGGCGCGATCTTGTGCCGCTGGCGCAGGAGGCCGGTGATCGCGTCGCGAACCTGCGGCACGAGGTCGGCGCGCTCGACCTGGAGGCGCACGCGGACCAGGTCGCGCGCGTTCCTCCCGAAGAGCAGCACCGCGGCGTCGAAGGGCACGAAGACGAGGTCGTCGAGGTCCTCGCCCAGGGTGTGGCCCTTCTTTTCCATCACCCCGATCACCGTCGCCGGGTAGCGGCCGACGTAGATCTCCTTGCCGATCGGCCGGCTGCCGAGGCGGAGCTCCGAGACGATCGTGCGGCCGATGACGACGACGTTCTTGCGCCGTTCGAGATCGAGGCGGGAGAGGAAGCGCCCCTCCTCGACCGCGTGGTTGCGCACCTCGGGCCAGTTCTCGTTGACGCCGAGGATCAGATAGGGCGTGTGCGAGCGGTCGCCGAGCTTGACCTGCGCCTTGCCCATCACGACGGGGGTCAGGACGCGGATGCCGGGCACCCGGGCGAGGATCGCCTGGCCGTCGTCCCAGGTGAGCCTCACCTGGCGCGGCACGATGCCGGGGCCGCTGTTGGTCTGGTCGGCGAAGTCGGGCGCGACCTCCATGAAGGTCGCGCCGACGCCCTCGAGCTCCTTCGTCACCATCCGCTCGAGGCCCTGGACGAGCGAGACGACGGCGATCACCGCCGCAACGCCGATGATGATCCCGAGCGTGGTCAAAAACGAGCGCAGCTTGTTGGCTCGAATCGCGCCGAGCGCGAGCCTCAGGTTCTCGGCGACGATCACGGTCGCCTCGCGCGCCTAGGCCGCACCGCTCGGCGAGCGCGGAGAGCGGGGCGTCTCGTGGTCGCCGACGATCTTGCCGTCGCGCAGCTGGACCTTGCGGTTCGCGTGCTCGGCGATGTCGGGCTCGTGGGTGACCAGGATCACCGTGTTGCCGCCGCGGTGCAGCTCGTCGAACAGCTCCATGATCTCCTTGGACGTCGCGGAGTCGAGGTTGCCGGTCGGCTCGTCGGCGAGCAGGATCGAGGGGTCGTTGACGAGAGCGCGCGCCACCGCGACCCTCTGGCGCTGGCCGCCCGAGAGCTCGTTCGGCTGGTGGTGGGTGCGGTCCGCGAGCCCCACCCGCTCGAGCGCCCGGCGCGCCCGGTCCCGCCGCTCCGCGCGCGGCAGGCCGGCGTAGATCAGCGGCAGCTCGACGTTGTGGAGGGCGTCCGTCCGGGCGAGCAGGTTGAAGGTCTGGAAGACGAAGCCGATCTCCTTGTTGCGGATGCCCGCGAGCTCGTTGTCGCCTAGGTCCTGGACCGGCGTGTCGTTGAGCACGTAGCTGCCCGAGGTCGGCGTGTCGAGGCAGCCGAGCAGGTTCATGAGCGTCGACTTGCCGCTGCCCGACGAGCCCATGATCGCCACGTACTCGCCGCGCTCGATGGTCAGATCGACCCCGTTGAGCGCGTGCACCTTCTCCGCGCCCATGTCGTAGATCTTGTAGACGTCCCGAAGCTCGATCAGGGGCATCGCGCGCTATCCCTCCTCACCCTTGTCCTTCTCCTGCTCCTTGTCCTTCGCCTTCCGCCGGTCCTCGGCCTCGCTCGTCTTGCTCACCGTGACGGCGTCCTTGTCTTTCAAGTCGCGCAGCGTCCGGTAGGGCCCCGTGACCACCTGGGCGCCGGGCTTGAGCCCCGAGAGGATCTCGATGTGGGTCTCGTCGGAGAGCCCGATCGCGACCGGCGTCTGGCGCGCCTTGCCCTCCTTGTCGACGACGAAGACGACCTTGACCTCGTCCTTGCCCTCCTCGGGCTTGCCGTCCTTGTCGAGCGGCGCCCGGTCGACGACCGCCTGGATCGGCACCACGAGGGCGTTCGCGTGCGCGTCGGCGCGCACCGAGGCGCGCACCGACATGCCGGGCCGGAGCGCTTCGTCCGCGTCGTCGAGCTGGATCTTGACGGTGAAGAAGGTGACGTCCGGCTGCTGCGGCCGCGAGCTGCCCGAGCTGCCGACCTCGACCACGTGGCCGTGGTACTCGCGGCCGGGCACGGCGTCGACCTTGAGCGTCGCGCTCTGGCCGGGATGGATGCTCACGATCTCGGTCTCGTCGACGTCGACGTTGGCCAGGATCTCGGAGAGGTCCGCGATGATGCCGATCACCGACGCCGGGTTGTTCATCGTCCCGGAGACGACGACCTCGCCCTCCTCGGCCGAGAGCTTGATCACCCGGCCGGTCAGCGGCGAGTAGATGGTCGTCTTCTTGAGGTCGGTCGCCGCCTGGGCGAGGTTCGCGCGCGCCTGGCGCACCGCCTCGTGCGCTTCGTCGACGGCGAGCTTGAGCGAGGATTCCGTGAGCGTCGCGGTCTCGAGCTGCTCTTGCGAGATCAGCCCCTCGCCGCGCAGCTTCACCGCCCGCGCGTCCTTGACCCGCGCGTCCGCGAGGTTGACCTCCGCCCGGCGGACCGCCGTCAGAGCGCTCGCGAGCTCGGCGGCCCAGCGGTCCCGGGCCGAGAGGAAGCTGTACTTCTCGAGCTCGATGAACGGCGCGCCGGCCCGGATCGCGTCGCCTTCGCGGGCGTAGAGCTTCTCGATCTTGCCGACGACGTGCGACGAGATGCTCACCTTCTCCTTCGGATCGATCGCGCCGGTCGCCTTGACCACCTCGACGATCTCGCGCCGCTTCGTCTGCTCGACGTAGACCTTCGGACCCTTCTTGCCCCGGTTCGCGCGCAGGCTGAGCGCCAGGATGCCGCCGAGCACGGCGACGATGACGAGACCGACGAGGGCTCGCTTCATGGGCGTGGTCCCCTCTCCCCTACCTGACGCCGCGCATCGCGGCGAGGCCGACCTGGACGGCGACGGCGAGGATCCAGAGGCCGAACACGCCGGCAAAAGCGCGGGCGCGCGGCACCTTGCCGGCGACGTGGAAGCCGATCGCGAGGAGGAGGAGCGCGGCGAGCGTGAAGACGTCGATCTTGCCCAGCAGTGCGAGCAGCCAGGGCTTCGCGCCCTCGGGCGCCAGGAACCCCAGGTTCGAATAGAGGAACGACGCCGACTGCATCTCCTCCGGCGTGAAGCTGTCGCGCGAGAGGATGACCGGAATCGCGAGGAGCGACCCGAGAGCCTGCGGCATCAGGCCGTGGACGGTGATCGCGAGGCTCCGCTTGTAGCTCAGCTCGCCGCCGAGCAGGTTGAAGAGCAGGAACGCGGCGGCGATCACCAGGTAGAAGATCGGCGGCCCCAGGAACGTGCCGGCGGTCGAGCAGCCGCGGATCATCCGCGCGCTCGACTCGAGGTTCGCGGGCACCTGCTGCCCCTGGGCCTCGAGCTGCTGGCGGACCATCTCGGTGAAATCGACGCGCGAGATGAGGAGGAAGGCCGAGATGCTGGCGAGGACCCAGAGCAGGACGAACGCGAGCACCCACCGCGGGTCGTCCTGGATCTCGCGGAAGGTCTCGACCGGCGCGACGAAGACGCGCCAGAGGCGGCTCGCGGCGTTGCCTTTCATCGTCCGATCCCTCCCGCCGCCTTCGGCTCGCCGGCGGGCTCCTCGATCTCGACGTTGTGCTGGTCGAGCAGCTTGCCGATCGCCTTGTAATAGGCGGCGAGCGAGGTGCGGTAGTTGACGATCGCCGAGACCTCGCGGCTGCGCGCCTGGGTCAGGTCGTCCTGGATCTGGTTGATCCGGAAGCTCGTCGAGATGCCGTTCTCGTAGCGCTTCTTCTCGGCCTCGAGGTTCTTCTCCTGGGACGTCACCGAGAAGCGGGCGGCGTCGATCTGCTTGGCCGCGGTCAGGACCGCGCGCACCGCCGTCCGGACCTCGGTCGTGATCTGCGACTTGACCTGGTCGAGGGTGACCCGGCCCTGTTCGAGGTTCAGGTTCGCGATCAGGCTCTGCGCCCGGGCCGTGCGGTTTTCGAGCGGCAGGCCGAACGTCAGCCCGGCCGACCAGCCGCGGAAGTCGAGGCTCTTGATCTGATTGAGGTCGTCGGAAAACCCGCCGCTGATCGGATGGGCCAGCGGCGCGCCGGTGACCGGGTCGCGGCGGAGCGTGCCGCCCGCGCCGTTGAAGCGATAGCCGAGGCTCAGGTCGAGGCGCGGCTTCTTCTGGTTGCGGAAGTAGTCGGACTCGACCTCCAGGTGCTCGATCGCGCTCTCCTGCGCGCGGATCTCCGGGCGCGAGGCGTAGGCCGTCGCGAGCGACTCCTCGACGTCGAGCGTCACGCGCTCGGTCTCGGGCTCGGTCGTCGGCACGACGTCGGCCGTCCAGGCCCCGCCGGCCGGGACGTCGAGCAGCTGGCGCAGCTGGTCCGCGGCGTCGCCGACGGCGGCCTGGGCGCGGATGATGTCCTCTTCGCGGGTCGCGATCGCCGCCTCGCTCTGGACCAGCTCGAGCGGCGCCATCGTCCCGACGTTGACCTGGATCTTGTTGCGCTCGTGGAGCTCCTTGGCGAGGCCGAGGCTCTCCTCGGCGACCTTGAGCTGATCGCGCGCCGCGACCAGGTTCCAGTAGGCGACCGTCACCTGCTGGACGGTGTCGACCACCTGGCGCTCGAACTCGCTCTTCGAAGCCGCGCTGTCGGCGCGCGCGATCCGGATGCCGCGCTCGATGGCGTCGCGGCCGAAGTTGCGCAGGAGCGGCTGGACGGCGCTCAAGCGCAGGAACGAGTCGTAGCTCGGGTTGAGCGCGTTGAAGACGACGTCGCTCTCCTGGCGGGTGTTGTTGAAATCCAGGGCGAGGTTGGCGCCGGTCGGCACGTTGCGGTCGAGGCCGAGGTTGAACGTCTGCTGCTTGAAGCTCGAGGCCGTGATCTGCGAGACCTGGGCCGACGTGTTGTCGAGCGTCGTCAGCTCGCCGGTCAGGTTCAGGTCGTAGACGCCGCGGCTCTGAAGGATGCCGAACCAGGACTCGCTGCGCACGAAGCGCTGGACGCGGAGCCCCAGGTTGTGCTCGAGGGCGAGGCCGACCGCCTGGTCGAGAGCGAGCTGGATCTTGCCGTCGACGACCGGCAGCTCGGTCGCCGGCGGCGCCCCGGAAGCTGTCGACGGGACGGTCACCGCCGCGCCCGAGGGCACGGCGAGAGCGAGCAATGCGAGGCCGAGCAGGAGGCCGCGGACAACCTTCGTAGGCACCATAGAACCCCTCGTTTCGCTTGGGAGCTCGGAAGGAGCGGCAGAGAGCCGGCAGACCTCCCCGCTTTCTCGTCTCTTACGGATCAACCGGCCAAATGTTCCAGGCGCGAACAAGCTTATCCAACTCCCCTTTCCCGGCCAAGCGACAGCTTGCTCACTCTCTTGCCGGGAGCGCTCCCCGTGCCTCCGCCCCAGGCCGTCCCCGGAGCAGCGCCGGCCAGTCGAGCGGGGTCGTGCGGGGGCATGAGGGCGTTCTCGGGTCAGGGGGCTGCAACAGCAGGCCCGAGCGATCCCGCGGAGGCCGCCACCCGTTACCGGCCCTCCGCCCGCAGCGAAACCGCCGCGGCCTGCACCATCGCGAGGGTCGCCTGCTCGGCGCGGGCGGCCTCTTGGAGGAGAAGCAGGCCGGCGAGCGCCTCGCGGCGGATCTTGAGCGCCTGGAACGTGCAGACCGCCTCGTCGACGCCGCACGCCACCTCGCGGAACTTGCCGCGCCGTATCCACACGGCGCAGAGGTCCAGGGTGACGAGCGAGGCCTCGAAGGAGAGGTCGAGATCCTCGAAGGCCTCGCGGACCTGGCGCAGGAGCGCGTCCGCCCGCGGCAGGTTGCCGAGCCCGGCCTCGACGTTGCCTTCCACCCAGCGGCGGCGCAGGAGGTCGGTCTCACCTCCCCATGCCTCGTAAAGAGGCAAGCAGCGGTCGAGCCACTCGCGGGCGGTATCGAAAAACCCGAGGCGCGCCGAGCAGTCGATCACGTTGTGGAAGGCCGCGAGGGAGAGAGCTGGCTCAGCGGAGAGATCGAGCAGCTTTAGGCAATCAAGATGGAACCTAACGGCAAGGAGAAGGTCTTGCTGTTGTTTGGCAATCGAGCCCCGTCTCATGCACACCCGGCCCGCAGAATGGCTTTCACCAGATTGCAGGTAGATCTGCTGCAGATAGGAAAGCAAGGCGTCGGCGTCTTCGAATTGGCGGGTCGCCAAGAGATAGCGGGCAACGACCTCACCGACTTCGGCCGCAACGCAGACGTCCGAGGTGCTCTGAACGGCCCGGAAGAGTGCGGCCTCCGCGCTCTGAAGATCGCCGTCCAACCGCCGCGCATTGGCCAACTCGGCCCATGCTTCTGCCTGAAGGTTCTCCGCCTCCCCCGCCGGGTGCTGCGGCGAGTCGAGCGCGTCCGCGAAGCTCACGGCGAGCACGGCGGCGAACAAGCACTTCTCCGGATCTTTGCGCCGAAGGGTGCGGGCTTTCCAGAGCCAGGCGTCCGCGCGGGCCAGGAGAAGCGTCTGGGTGGGAGGGGGAAGCCGCGAGAGCTCGCCGAGATCGGCCTCGTCCCCGACCTCCGCGGCGGCCCGGTCCTGCGCCGCATCGAGCGCGGCGTTTGCCGCGAGCACCTTCTTGAACGCGGCGCGGATCCGGAAATCCTGCATCCGCGCGAGCGCCCCGGCGCGCTGCCCTTCAGCGATCGCCGGGCTCGCGATCGGCAGCGGCCAGGGCAGCTCCGCGGCGAGCGGCAGGCACGCCGGGCAGCCTCGGGCGAGGTGGGACAGGATCTCGATGACCCGCGCGTCCTCGACCTCTCGATCCCAGAAGCTCACGAGCTCGACGGGGGTCAGGTGCGGGCTGTCCGGCATGGCGCCTCCCAGAGCCTCGATGCGCGACCGCTTCGCGATCCATTCGCGTAAATGCGTGACGGAATTTTGCCATGAAACGCCGGCCGCCGGGCATTCCGTGCGCCTGTTCCGCGAGATTGGGACAACCCTAGAAGTCGCGGCCTCCCCTCGCGCCCCGTAGAACCGCCAGCGGGGTCGAGCGGCCCGAGGGGTCGATCTCGGTTCTCGTTTCTCCCCATAAGAACTGCAGCCCCCCGGCGGGGGCCGTGCGGCCTAAGGGATCGATCTCGGTGCCCGTTTCTCCCCACAAGAACTGGAAACCCCCGGGGGCCGTGCGGCCCGAGGGATCGATCATTTCGCTTGTTTCACCCCACACAAGCCGCAGGCCGGGCGCCGGGCGGCTGCCGGGGACCGTCGTGCCTCCCGTCCACAGGGCGCGCAGCCAGCCGAGGCGCGCGGAGAGGTCGTCGAGCCAGCCTCCGGATGCCGCGGCGGGCGAGGGGAGGGCGAGGAGGGCCGCGAGCGCGGCGGCGGAGAGAATCGTGCGTTTCGAGGTCATGGTGGGGGCTCCTTGGTCCGCGGGTTTTGCCGGCGGCCGGGATGGCCCCCGCGCCCGCGGAGGCAACGCTCGTGCGTTGCTCCTGATCGTGCGGGAGCATGGCAAAGTTCCCGGCCTCGTGAACGTTGTCGCTGCGCGAAACTCCAAGCATTTCCAGCCTTCCGTGAGGCTAGGACGAAACGAAAGGGGACGGCAAATTTGCGGCTTGCGGCGCCTAACCGTGATCGATCGCGAGGAAGAAAAACCTTTCGCTCGCTCGCTTCCGCCGCCTCGCCGTGCGGTGCGCGCACGAAAGGGCGCCGAATTCCTTGACAGGCGGCGCCTTCCGCCTCGACAATCGCGGCATGGCCCGCGCGAAGACCCCGCCCGGAAACGGTGACGACCCGCAGTCTGCGGCGACTCAAGAGCCGCCGGCGCCCGGCGCACCGGCTGCGCCGGACGGGAAAAAGACCCGGGCGCGCCGCTCGCGGAAAGGAGCGTCCGGGGCGGCGGGTCAGGCCGCCCAGGCGGCGGCCCTGCCGGAAGAGAAGAAGCGGGCGCAACCGAAGAAGAGGAAGCCGGCGGGTGAACCGCCGAAACGGCGCGGCCGGCCGAGCCGCGAGCAGGAGCTCCGGCAGGAGGTGGCCCGCCCCGGCGAGACCGAGCGCGCTCTCGCGCTGCTCGAGCAGCTGGTCGACACCTTCGGCGGCTCGCGGCGGCGGGTGGACCGCCTGCTCGGCACCGGCCGGAGCCGGACCAGCCAGATCCTGTCGCGCCGGCTCGACCTCAAGTTCCAGCACATCCTCGACATCCTGGAAGCTCTCGGCATCGAGAGCAAAGCGTTCTTCGAGGTGCTCTACGCCGAGGAGGGATCGGCCCCGTTCCCCGGGCCGCTCGCGGTCGTCTATCGCCAGAAGGTGCGCGCCCTGGGAGCGCCCGAACCGGCGGCCACGCCTTCGGAGCCCGCCCCCCTGCCGCCGCTCCTGACCGAAGACGACGTCCGCCGCCTCATCGACTCGAGACTGACCGAGGCCTTCGGCCGGGCGCTGCCCAAGAAGCCCGAACCGGGCGGCGGCACGGGGTAGTCGGCGCGCGGGAGGTTCCCGGCGCGCGATCCCGACAATCTCGGCCCCTCCCCGGAAACCGACGATCCCGATCCCGAATCGTCTCAGCTTTGGCGCCGCTGCGGCGCGACACGCCTCAACTCTTGACTCCCTTTTCAGAATTGAGCACTATTTGGCGCCGTGACCGAAAAATCTCGCGCCCAACCTTCGCACCCATCCGTGGAGATCTCCCCCGCCCCGCACCTGCGCCGCGTGGTCGCTCGACGCCTGGCGCGGTTGAGGCGACTTCGCCACCTGTCCCAACAGGAGGTCGGCGCCGCGCTGGGAGTCGATCGCGGCACGGTCAGCCGCTGGGAGCGCGGCGAGATCGCGGTCAGCCTCGAACGGCTCGCGCAGCTCTCGATCGTCTACGACGTCCCCCTCGCCAGCCTCTTGGAGCCCCGGCCGAAGACGCTTGCGGCGGGCGGGCGAG
>DATMZM010000163.1:0-2382 GCA_035607445.1 Thermoanaerobaculia bacterium
CCTCGACGGCCTGCGGCTCGACCCGCGCCTGCCGGGCGACTTCGCGGCGATCGTCGCGCTCCAGCAGGCGGTGGTCGAGCGCGCCGAGGCGCTCGGGATCATCGCCCTCCTCGACGTGCCGCCCGGCCTCGAGCCGCGGCGGGTGCTCGACTGGCGCTCGCGCTTCCGCTCCTCCTACGCCGCGGGCTACCACCCGTGGCTCAAGGTGGCGCGGCCGGACGACGGCCGCGACGCCCTCATCCTGCTGCCGCCCTCCGCCGTCGCCGCCGGGGTGATCGCGCGCCGCGAGCTGGTCTTCGGCGTGCCGCACGGCCCGTTCAACGCGCTCGCCGCGGGGGGAGTCGTGGCGGCGGCCGAGGCGGTCTCCCCGGCGCGCCACGGCGAGCTGCACCAGGCCGGGATCAACGTCTTCCTCGCCGACCGCGACGGCATTTTGCTCACCGGCGGCCGCACGCTGTCGGGCGATCCGAGCTACCGCCAGCTCTCGGTGCGGCGGCTCCTGATGCTGATCCGCCGCGTGCTCGAGCGCGAGACGCAGTGGCTCGTCTTCGAGCCCAACGGCCCCGCGCTCTGGGCCGAGATCCGCCGCTTCCTGACCGTCTACCTGCGCCAGCTCTACCGCGCTGGCGCCTTCGCGGGCGCCACCGAGCAGGAGGCGTTCTTCGTCCGCTGCAACGCGGAGCTCAACCCGCAGCGCGTGCTCGACTCAGGCCAGCTGATCGTCGAGGTCGGCGTGGCGCCGGCCGAGCCGATCGAGTTCGTCGTGCTGCGCCTGATCCGCAGCGGCGACGGCACGCTCACGGTGGAGGGCTGACGCCGTGGCCGACCAGCTCCTGCGCACCTTCCGCTTCCAGGTCAAGCTCAGGAAGAGCGGCGACGGCGACGCCGGCCAGCCGGGGCTCTCGCTCGGCGCCTCCGCCTCGGTCGGGATCGACGTCTCGGCCTCGGCGAGCGCCGGCTTCGGCGGCGGCGGGGCCGGCGTCTCGGCGAGCGCGTCGCTCTCGGTCGGAATCTCCGCCGGCATCGGCAGTGGAGGCGGCACGGGCACGCAGCTCGCCGACGGGGCGTTCCAGGAATGCACCGGGCTCGAGATCGACCTCGACGTCCAGGAGTACCTGGAGGGCGGGCGCAACGACGGCGTCGTCCGGCGGGTCGGCCGCGCCAAGTACCAGAACGTCGTGCTCAAGCGCGGCATGTTTTACAGCCCCGGCGGCGGCGTCAACCGCGACCTCTGGCTCTGGCTCCAGGGCATCGCCTCGGGCGAGCGGCCGGTGCGCCGCTACGACGGCGTCGTCGAGGTGATGAGCGTCGGCGACCAGGTGGTCGCGACCTGGGAGTTCGACCGCGGCCTGCCGGCGAAGGTCAAGGGCCCGGAGCTCAACGCCAAGACCGGCGAGCTCGCGATCGAAGAGCTGCACATCGCCCACGAAGGGCTGCGCCTGGTGGAGGGCTGAGACGGTGCAGCTGAAAAAAGCCACGCTCCAGGAGATCTCGAGCGACCAGCAGGGCCAGCCGGTCGGCGATCCGGTCGAGGTGCAGTTCAACCCGACGACGCTGCACCTGACGATCAGCAACCAGGTCGAGGGCGGAGACACGCGCGGCCGGCAGGCGCGGCAGTACATCGGCTCGAGCTCGACGGTGCTCACCTGCGATCTCGTCTTCGACACCGCGGACGAGGGGACGACCGACTCTCCGCGCTCGGTGCGCGAGAAGACCGCGATCGTCGAGCGCTTCGTGCTGCCCAAGGAGGACGGCAAGGAGGCGCCGCCGAAGCTCCGCTTCCACTGGGGCGAGCTGATCCTGGACGGCGTCGTCAACAGCGTCAGCATCGACTTCGACCACTTCGCGGCGGACGGCACGCCGCTGCGCGCCAAGGTCGCCCTCTCGCTCCAGGAGCAGAACGCGAAGTACCAGTTCCTCGAAGCCGGGCCGGGCGCCAACCGGCAGGGCAACGCTCCCGCGCCCGGCGCGCTCTCGCTCGGCGCCGTCGGCGGCGCCTCGCTCGGCCTCTCGGCGGGGCTCTCGATCGGCGCCTCCGCCGGGCTCTCGGTCGGCCTCTCGGCGGGGCTCGGCGCCCAGGCCTCTCTCGCCCTCGACGGCGAGTCGGCGGCCGAATTCGCGGCGCGGGTCGGCGTCGACCCCTCCGCATGGCGCGGTCTCGACGCCGACCTCTCGGGCGGCCTCTCGCTCGGCGCGGGGGCGGAGGTCGCCTTCTCGGCCGACCTCTCGGCGAGCCTCGGGCCGGGCGCGGGCGCCGGCTTCGCGGCGGGATCCTCGGGCTCTCTCCAGTCCTCGTTCGGCCTCGACGCGCAGGGCGCGGTGGCGGGAGGAGGCGGCGCGGCGGCGGCGGTCCTCGCCGAGCGCCAGGCCGGCTTCGCGCTG
>DATMZM010000133.1:0-2329 GCA_035607445.1 Thermoanaerobaculia bacterium
CGGCGGCGCGCGCCGGGCGCAGGTCGCCCTCCTCGGTGAGCAGGAGCACGGCGCCGCGCCGGGTGCCGGAGAGATCGAGGACGTGGCTCAGGATGCGGTCGAGCACGGTGTCGAGATCGAGCGTCGCGAGGTCGCGGCCGATCGCGAGCAGGCGCTCGAGCGCGAGCGCCTTGCGGCCGAGGCCCTCGACGCCGCGCGTCTCCGCCGCTTGCAGGAACTGGAGCCAGTCGGCCGGCTCGCCCGGCTCGGTGGGATGGGTCGGGGGTGTCGGCTTGCTCTGATCGTTCGGCTGGCTCGGATCACTCGGACCACTCGAATCGCTCGGATATCTCATGGGGCTCCGGGGAGAAGCTCGCGCTGGAGCTCGATCACGTCGTGCACGAAGAAGCGGGCGGCGGTCTCCCGGCGTTCCTCGGGAGGCAGGCTCTGGAGCAGGCGGCGGAGGCTCGCGAGCAGGCCGACGAGGAGCACCTGCGCCTCCGTGGTGCGGCCCTCGGCCAGGCAGCGCCGGATCTCGGCCAGGCTCGCCTGCCAGACGCGGGCTGTGCTCGAGGCCGCGGGGCGGACCGGGCCGGCCGGCGCGGGGATCCGTGGCGCGGGCAAAGCGGTGCGTCCGGCGGCGATCTCCGAGGCGATTCCGGCGACCTCGGCCGCCGAGGCCGGGCGGGCCGCGGGATCGCGGGCGAGCAGCCGCGCGACGAGATCCGCGAGCGCCGGGCAGGCGGCTTCGACGTCGCGCAGATCGGTGCCCGGGAGCCTGCCGGTCGCCAGCTCGAACCCGACGACCCCGAGCGCGTAGAGGTCGGAGCGCGGATCGGGCGCCTGCCCGCGGAGCCGCTCGGGCGCCACGTAGGGGAGAGTCCCGAGGAGAGCCGCGGTCGAGGGCTCCCGGGCGACGCTCTGCGCCAGGCCGAAGTCCATCAGCTTCAAGCGCCTGCGCCAGCCGCCGAGGTCCGCCGGCAGGGCGGGCTCGCCGCCGGCCACGAACAGGTTCTCGGGTTTGACGTCGCGATGGACGATGCCGTGGCGGTGCACTTCGGCGAGCGCCTCGGCCGCGACCGCGATCGCCGCCGCGGCGCTCGCGGGCGGCAGGGGTCCATGCTCCCGCAAGAGGACTCCGAGCGAGCGGCCGTCCAGGATCTCCATGCAGAGGAAGCCGCGGCCCGAGATCTCGCCGGTCTCGAACACGCGCACGATGTTCGGGTGGTCGAACCGGGTCAGGATCGCCGCCTCGCGCAGGAAGCGCATCCGGGCGTCCTCTTCCGCGGTGATCCGCGGGTGGACGGCCTTGAGCGCGACCGGCTGCCGCGTCACGACGTGGCGGGCGCGGTAGACGACGCCCATCCCTCCCTCCCCGAGCGTTTCGAGCAGGCGATAGGGCCCGAGATAGCGCGCGCGCCGCCAGCGGATCCGGGCTCGATCGGCGAGCCCGAGCGCACCGGCCAGGAGAAGGATGGCGGCCGAGGGAGCGCCGCGCTGCCAGGCGAGGGGGGAGTCGGTCACCGCGACGATCGTGGCCGTGGCGGTCGCGAGGAAGGCGACCGGGATCGCGGCGAACGGGAAGATCCGCTCCGCGGCCGGCCGGCGGGAGAGCCGATTCCGGAAGCCGAGGACGATCGCCGCGGCGAGGGCGAGCGCTAGGATTTCCCCGCCGCCCTCGGCGCGCAGAGCGGCGCGGCGGATCCGCCGGGCGACGGCCGCCGCCGTCCGGACTCCCCACGGCAGGTCGTCGATCGCGAGCGTCGATCCGGCCGGAACCGCCCGGCGCACGGCGCGCCGGCCGTCGAGGAAGCGCACCTCGACGTCGGAACGGCTGCCGGGCGGAACGCCGAAGCACAGCTCGCCGAGAGGGCCGATGCCGCTCGGCGGCGAGGCGGGGCCGGCCGCCTGGAAGCCGCGCAGGGACCCGACCTCGCCGAGATGTCCCGCGGCGTAGACCCTCACCTGGGCGCCCGAGGCGAGCCGATCGGCGCCCGCGCGCGGGCGGATCACCAGATTTCCACCGTCGTTTCGCCGGTTGGCGAGGAGGATCGTCCGCCGGTCGTCGCTCACCAGGAGGTCCAGGTCGCCATCGCCGTCCCAATCCGCGAAGAGCGCCGCGTTGCCCGCCAGGTCGCGGATGCCCGCCGCCGCCGCGCGATCCCGGTAGCGGCCATCGGCGCCGCGGACCAGGAGCGCCACCCGCGCACGCGTTCCCCGAACCGGCGCGAGCAGGATCTCCGGGTACCCGTCGCCGTCGAGGTCGCCGAGCGCGAGCTGCGACTTGGCGAGCGCCGCGTTGCTCTCGATCGGCTCGAACGAGTCCGCCATGGGCGAGAACCGGGCGTGG
>DATMZM010000332.1:0-5755 GCA_035607445.1 Thermoanaerobaculia bacterium
ATGCCGTCACGGTCCAGATCGCCACGACGCCCGAGGCGCCTTACGTCAGCGTCCAGATCGACGGCGGCTCGGTCTCGAACGTGAACACGAAACCGGCAGACGAAAGGGCGGCGTTCCCTTGATCAGTGCCCTTATCCCCGAGGTTATCGGATTGACCGGCCTATTCATCGCCCGGAGATCGATCTTCGGCGGCAGCACCCCCGTAACGGGGTCATCGATCCCCTCGCCGCTCTTTCACCGCCGCGATCGCCTCGGCGTTGCGGGGGCCAAGGGTTCATAGCTCGGGCCGGATTCCTTCGCGCCGCCTCGGCGGTGCCCTTGCGAGTAGCGGTAAGATCGGTGCCGTAGATCTCTTTTGGCTCCCGCGGCGCTCTTGCACCTAAAAGCTCTCGCTCACAAGCTCGGTCGCGAAATCCGTGCAACGTCCGCTAAGGTATTCGGAGCGAGGTCAGCGATGGAGAACGGCACCGGATCGATCGTATTGCGAGAGGGGGTCGGGCCAGCGACCGAAACGGGGGCGGTCGAGCCGGAGCGCGCGGCGACGGCCGTTCCGCGGCGGACGCGGCGCGGACTGAAGATCGCTGCCGCCGGGCTCGCGCTGGTCGCCGCAGGGCTCTGGCTCACGGTGCGTTCCGTCGACAGCTCGGCCCAGCGGTTCCTCGACTCCGGCAAGGGGGCCGTCGTCTGTCTCGACGGGCTTGCGAAGGCGCTCAAGGCACGCGACGCCGCGGGCATCGCGGCGCGGATCTCCGAGAGCTTCGCCGGCAGCTCGCTCGGCCTCGGCGCGTTCGGCCCCGCGAACGTCAAGGACGGCGTCCACATCGCGCCCTTCGTCGCCCGGGGCGCGCTCCCGGATCGCGCCGCGTTCGTCGCCGCATGGCGGCGTTATCTCGCATCGTTCCAGTCGATCGACGAGGTCGCGCTGCACGTCCACCTGCTCGAGGAATGGAGCGGCGGCGACGTCGTCGCGACCGTCCGCTACGAGCTGATCGGCACGCCGCGCGGCGCGCCCTTCTCCGGCATCGATCGCGCGATCTTCCGCATGCGCTTCGAGCGCGCCGCCTCGGGCTTCCGGATTCGCGAGGCGTCGCTGGTCTCGGGCGACCGGACGATCGGCGACCGGCCGCAGTTTACGAACGTCGCGCACGCGGCGGGCGTCGACTTCACCAACCGCTACTATCCGCCGTTCCTCGAGCTGCCGCTGCGCTTCGCGATGCTGCGCTACGGCCCGGCCGGGATCACCGCGGTCGATTTCGACGACGACGGCTGGTACGACCTGTTCGTCCCGGACGGCGTCTCCTCCCGCCTGTTCCGCAACCGGCGCGACGGCACGTTCGAGGACGTCACGGCGGCGTCCGGCCTCGCCGGGCTCGACGGCGTCTCGGTGGGCGTCTTCGCCGACTACGACAACGACGGCCACAAGGACTTCTTCGTCAGCCGCACGTTCCAGCCGAACCAGCTCTTCCACAACGACGGCAACGGGCATTTCACGGACGTGACGAAGAGGTCCGGCATCGGCGCCGACTGCTGCACCACGGTCGCCGCCTGGGGCGACTACGACAACGACGGCTACCTCGACCTCTACGTCGGCCGCTACTTGGATCCGCGGCGCGAGATCCCGACCACGTTCTACGCCCGCAACGGCGAGCGCGACCAGCTCTACCACAACAACGGCGACGGTACCTTCAGCAACGTCACGGAGGCCTCCGGAGCCGGCGACGTCGGCCTCTGCCTGGGAGCGGTCTGGGGCGACTACGACGACGACGGCGACCTCGACCTCTACGTGGTCAACGACTTCGGCCGCAACACGCTCTATCGCAACGAGGGCGGAGGCAAGTTCCGAGACGTCACCGTAGCGGCCAACGCGCTCGCCTACGGCGCCGGCATGAGCGCCTCGTTCGGTGACTACGACAACGACGGCAAGCTCGACATCTACGTCGCGAACATCCGCTCCGAGTACCGCTGGTTCGGCGAGCAGCCGATCGTCCGGCTCTACATGCTCAACTCGCTCCGCCAAGGGGTGTGGCGCAGCGATTGGCCTCTCTACTTGGAGATCTTCCGCCAGTCCGGGTTCAAGTTCAAAGAGGTCTTCCAGCAGATGGGCTCGGGCAACACGCTGCTGCACAACAAGGGCGACGGCACGTTCGAGGACGTCACCTGGGCGGCCGGCGCGAACCCGCCCGGCTGGTTCTGGGGCTCCGGCTTCGCCGACTTCGACAACGACGGCTGGCAGGACGTCTACTCGGCGAACGGCTGGGTCTACAACGCCAAGGACACCGAGATCGAGCTCGACTTCTTCGAGGGCGTGGCCTACGACCAGAAGAAGTACAAGACCGGCTACTTCTTCAATCCCAACACCTTCGGCAACCGCTCGTGGCACGGCTGGGAGCACAACCGTCACCTGCGCAACAACGGCGACGGAACGTTCTCCGAGATCGGCCGCGCCGCCGGCGACGACCTCGTGCTCAACAGCCGCGGCATCGCCGTCGCCGACTTCTGGAACCGCGGCGTGCTCGACTTGGCCGTCGCGGCGTCGACCGATCGCCACGCGTTGCTCCGAAACGAGGTCGGCCTGGCGCGGCCCTGGCTCGCGATCGAGGTCCGCGGCGCGGGGCGTGCCCGGCCCGACGGCAGCAACCGCGACGGCGTCGGCGCGCGGATCGAGGTCCGCACCGGCGAGCGCCGGCAGATCCGCGAGATCGCGCTCGGCGACGGCTACGGCTCGCAGAACAGCCTGCGCCAGTACTTCGGCCTCGGCACGGCGGAGAGCGTCGACGAGCTGACCGTCACCTGGCCGCGCTCGCACGCGCGCCAGACCTTCAAGAACCTGGCGGCGCGGCGGATCTATCGCCTCGACGAAGGGGCGGCGGCGCTCGCCGAAGTGACGCCCGAGAGGCCGCCGGCATGACAGCGGTCTCACGGCGCGCGCGGTCCCTCGGGATGGCGGCCGTCTTCACCCTTCTGGGATTCGCCGGCCCCTCGGGCGCCGCGGCGCCTGGAGCGCCCTCGCCGGCGCCCTATGCCGCGGCGCTCTCGGCCGTCGCGGCCGGCGACGTCGAACACGCCCTGCCGCTGTTCGAAAAGGCGCTCGAATCCGCGCCCGACGACCTCCACGTCGCGAACGACTACCGCAAGGCGGTCATCGCGGCCGGCGCCTACGACCGGGCGCTCGACTTCTTCGCCCGCCTGACCGGAGCGCATCCGCGCGCCGCCAACGCCTGGCTCAACTACGGCTACGAGTACGTCGACAAGATCCCTGCGGCGGGCGCGATCACGCAGGTCATCCTGGCGAACGCCGCGATCACCCAGTTCGGCAAGTCGATCGACGTCGCGCGCAGCTGGATCGCGCTCTACACCCGCGGCAACAGCTACCTCTACTGGCCGAAGATCTTCGGCCGCGCGCCGCTCGCGGTCGCGGATCTCGAAGAGGCGATCGCGCTCGCGCGCCGCGAGGCGAAGAAAGGGCGGCGCCTCTCGGTCCACGCGCGCTCTTGGGTCGCTCTCGGCGACGCCTACTGGAAGACCGATCGACCGGAGCAGGCGCGCGCGATCTGGCGCGAAGGCTTGGCGCAGTTTCCGGGCGGTGCAGAGTCCGCGCAGATCGGCGAGCGGCTGGCGCTCCTCGCCGGACCGCGCGACGGCAAGTCCCTCGACGACTACCTGGCCGAGAAGCTCGATCCCAACCGCCGCGTCGACACGAGCCTCGACGCGCTCTGGAGCGAGCGGTGAGGCGCGCCACCAGGCCGGCCGGGTGGGCTCTCGCCGCCGTTCTTCTCGCTCCGGCGCTGCCGGCTGCCGAGTCGCCGCAGGCGGCGCCTGCGATCCGCTTCGAAGAGATCTCGGCCGCCGTGGGCGCGAAGTTCCGCCACCATACGCGGACCTTCCCGGGCCCGTTCGCGGACGTGCTCGGCATGTTCACGGCCGGCGGCTCGGCGGTCGCGGTCGGCGACTTCGACGGCGACGGCGACTTCGACCTCTTCCTCTGCGACTCGCAGCTCGGAAGCGTAAGCCGCCTCTTGCGCAACGACCTCGAGAAGGGGAGCCTCCATTTCACCGACGTCACCCGCGAGGCCGGGGTGGGCGGCGGTAACGACGCCGAGTCGATCGTCGCCGATGCGATCTGGTTCGACGCCGACAACGACGGCAAAGAAGACCTCCTGGTGGCGCGCTTCGGCACGCCGATCCTCTACAAGAACCTGGGCGGCGGCCGGTTCGCGGACGTGTCCCCGGGCTCCGGCCTCGACAAGTTCGGCAACACGATCGCGGCGATCGCTTTCGACGCCGACAACGACGGCCGGCTCGACCTCCTGTTCGCCAACTACTTCAAGCCGACGAACCTGCTTACGCTGCCCGACCACCACGTCCTGCCCGACGACCTCGACAATGCGAAGAACGGCGGCGGGGTCACGTTCTGGCACAACGACACGCCGCCCGGATCGCACTCGATCCACTTCGCCGACTGGACGGCGAAGGCCGGGTTCGCCGGCCAGACCGGCTGGAGTCTCGACCTCGGCCATGGGGATCTGAACGACGACGGCTGGCAGGACGTCTACGTCGCCGACGACTACGGCACCGACCGGCTGTTCTGGAACAACAAGGACGGCACCTTTAGGGACGGCACGAAGGAGGCGATCGGCTTCGACACCAAGAAGGGGATGAACGTCGACGTCGGCGACTGGAACCGCGACGGCCGGCTCGACCTCTACGTCACCAACATCACCGACGAGTACATGAAAGAGTGCAACATGCTGTGGACCAACGACGGCGACGGCACCTTCACCGACCTCGCGAAGGAGACCGGAACCTGCAACACCCTCTGGGGGTGGGCGGCCAAGTTCGGCGACTTCGACGACGACGGCTGGCCCGACCTGTTCGTGGTCAACGGCCTGCGCTCGGCCGGCAAGGAGAACTACATCCCGGTGCTGGTCGAGATGATCATCAAGCCGGGTGTCGACTTCACCGACGTCGCGAGCTGGCCCGCGATCGGCTCGATGAGCTGGAGCGGCTACCAGAAAAAGAAGCTGTTCCGGAACCTCGGCGGCCAGGCTTTCAAGGAGATCGCGGCCGAGGCCGGCGTCGACAACGACGCCGACGGCCGCGGCATCGGTCTCGCCGACTTCGACGACGACGGCCGGCTCGACTTCTATCAGGGCAACGCCAACCAGGACTCCTTCTTCTACCGCAACGTCACCGCGGGCGCCGGGCACTGGGTCGAGCTCGACCTGCGCGGCGTGCGCTCGAACCGCGACGGCATCGGCGCGCGCGTGACGCTCACGGTCGCGGGTGCCACGCTCGTCCGCGAGGTCGACGGCGGCAACGGCTACGCCGGCCAGAGCGCGCACCGGCTCCATTTCGGCCTGGGCGCCGCCGGGAGGATCGACGCGGCGACCGTGCGCTGGCCGAGCGGCCAGATCGACAAGCTCGCTCTCCCGATCGACCGCATCGTCGTCGTCGAAGAGGGCAAAGGAGTGGTGTCGCGGTGACGTCCGCCGCGATCCGCCGCCGGCGCTCGGCAATCGCCGCGGTCGCCATCCTCGCGCTGTGGTGGGCGCTGCCCGCGCTCGGCGCGCCGCCCGCGGCATCCCCGCCGTCTCCGCCGCCGAAAGCGCCCGACCCGAACGCCGATCCGAGCGCGGGGGCGCCGCTCGCCGAGCGCCTCTGGCACCACCGCAACCTCGGCAAGGCGTTCTACGAGAATCCGACCACCCAGTACGAGGCCGTCGAGGAGCTCAAGAAGGCTCTCGACCTGGCGCCG
>DATMZM010000419.1:0-25840 GCA_035607445.1 Thermoanaerobaculia bacterium
ATGGGGACGACCTCGGCGTCGAGTGGGATCGCCGGCGCTCGCTCGGCCTCCGGGTCGTCCTCGTCCTTTTCAATTTCGTCCCAGTCGGGCTCGGGTTCCGGAAGCACCGCTGCGAGATCCTCCGACTCGAAGCGCTCCTCCGTCGGGCCGCCGCAATCGATGCAGACGGTGACGTGCGGCTGGAACTCCGATTTGCAACGCGGACAGACGCGGACGTGCATCGGCGGACTCCTCCCCGGAGCGGGCGAGCATAGACCGGGCGCGGGCGCGCGGAAAGCCGGGGGCGCCCGAGCGCGCAAGTCCTTTCCCCCGCGCATCGCCGTCCGGGGAGCCTCGGGCGCCGGCCTCGCGGTTTCCGTCCGCCGGACCTGCCGCAGGGCAACCCGCCGCAGCTGGCCTTCCGGGGCTCAGCGCGCGAGCAGGAGCCCGCCCGCGCCGTCCACCCTCCCCCGCCAGTCCGGCTCGACCACCGTCGCCGACAGATCCTCGAAGACCAGGCAGGGCCCCGCGAAGGTCGCGCCGGGTGCGAGGGCCGCGCGATCGTAGGCGGGCACTTCCACCCAAGCACCGGCGAACCGGGCGCGCCGCGTCCCGGAGGGGAGGGCTTCCGTCGGTTGCGGCTCGGGCGGAAGCGGCGGGTCCGGCTCGGGCCGAGAGGCGGCGGCGACGCGGAGGGCTTCGACCTCGATCGGCCGCCCTTCCGGCGCGTAGCCGTAGATCGCCCGGTAGGCTGCCAGGAAGCGCTCGGTCAAGTCCGGCGCCTCCCTCGCCGCGCCCGGCTCTCCGAAATCGATCGCGAGCGAGGTCTCCTGGCCGGCGAAGCGGAGCTGCGCGATCCGACAACGGATCTCGATCTCTCCCAAAACCACTCCCTCCTCCGCGACGGCCGCCGTGGCCTCGGCGGCCAGCTCCCCGGCGAGCGCGGGGAGATCGTTGTTGCATTCCGCGAGCGGGCGGAGCACCTGGCGGACGGCGAAGCGCTCGATGCGCGCCGCGGACAGGCCGAGCGCGGAGAGGAGGCTCGCCTCCTGCGGCACCAGGATCGTCCGCATGCCGAGGAGATCGGCCACCGCGCAGGCGTGCTGCGCTCCGGCGCCTCCGAACGCGACCAGAGCGAACTCGGCGGGATCGAAACCGCGGCCGACCGAGATGCGGCGGATCGCGTCCGCCATCCGCTCGTTCGCGATCTCCAAGTAGCCTTCGAGCAGCGCCTCGATCTCGCCGCCGGCATGCGCCGCGACCTCCGCCGCCCGCTCTTGCGCCGCGGCGACGTCGATCGGGATGCCGAAGCGTCCCGGATCGAGCCGGCCGAGGAGCAGGTTGACGTCGGTGATCGTGAGCGGCCCGCCCGCTCCGTAGCAGGCCGGGCCGGGGTGGGCTCCGGCGCTCTCGGGGCCGACCTTGAGCTGGGCTTCCCGTCCCGCTCCCGCGACCGAGCAGATCGAGCCTCCCCCCGCGGCGACGGTCTCGATCGCGAGCGCGGGCGCGACGAGATGGGCGTCGCCCACGCGGTGCTCGAACGAGAGCTCGACGTCGCCGTCGAACCGCGCGACGTCGGTCGAGGTGCCCCCCATGTCGAACGAGAGGATCCGCGGCAGCCCGGAGCGCGAGGCCGCGCGCGCGGCGCCGAGCACGCCCCCGGCCGGCCCGGAGAGGAGGCCGTCGACGGCGCGGAACGAGCTTTCGGCCAAGCCGCTCGGGGATCCGCCCGGCCGCTGCCGCGGCGAGCGCGCCCGGGCGAGCCCCCCGGCGCTGGTCATGACGTGGAGCGGGCTCTCGCCGAGGGCCGAGGCGACGCGGGCGAGATACCCGGCGAGGATCGGCGCGAGGTACGCCTCGACGACCGCGGTCTGGGCGCGCGGCAGGAGCTTGATCTCGGGCGCGAGCTGGGAGGAGAGGGCGACGAACCGAAAACCGACGTCTCGGAGGATCGCCAGCAGGTCCCGCTCGTGGCACGGGTTGCGGTAAGCGTGGAGGAGCGCGACCGCGGCCGAGGTGGCGCCGCGCGAAAGGGCCGCCCCGGCCGCCCGCTTCGCCCCCTCGCGATCGAGCGGGCGGAGCACGGAGCCGTCCGCGGCGAGCCGTTCTTCGACCTCCACGACCTCGCGGTAGAGCGGCGGCGGCTTCTCGATCGCGAGCGCGAAGAGGTCCGGCCGCTGCTGCGTGCCGATCAGGAGGAGATCGCCGAAGCCCGCCGTGACGAAGAAGGCGACCGCGGCGCCTTTCCTCTCCAGGAGGGCGTTCGTGCCGCGGGTCGTCGCGAGGCGCATGGCGAGAGGCGGCAGGGGCCGGTCCGGCGGCGTGCCGGTCGCGATCCGCGCCGCGAGGAGGGGCGGCTCCTCGGTCGAGACCAGCTCGCAGGCTGCCCCCGGGGGCAAATCGGGCAGGTCCTCCGCGAGATCGAGCCGCCGGCTCTCCGGATCCCAGCCGACCGCCGGCCATTCCTCTCCTCCCCCGAGGAGGCGGAACGCGAACCCGGCGAAGAAGCCGGGCGGGAGGGCCGGGAAGCCGTCCAGCACCAGGCTCCGGGCTCCGCGCCGCGCCGCGATCCGGCCGCGCAGCGCGCTCGACGAGAGGACTTTGACCCGGTGGAGCTCGCCCCGGGGGGCGACCGCGAGGCAATCGGTGAAGGTGCCGCCGGTATCGACCCAGACCTGCCAGGTTCGAGGAGCCGATCGGCTCGGGCTCACCGGGCGCTCGACCGCTGGCCCGGATGCCCGCCCGGGTGCCAGGCGATCGTCACCAGGTACGCCTGGTCGAGCCCGGGGTGCGTCGTGCGCTCGAAGAGCGGATAGGAGAGCGCGCTGCCGAGGTCGATTTCGAGGCCGCTCGCGCGATGGAGCAGGCCGAGACCGAAGGAGCCGAAGCCGTCGCCGATCCGGCCGGGCTTGCCTCCGGGGCCCTCGCTCGAGAGGTCGAAGCCGGGGCCGGTGATGCGGCGATGGAAGTCGCCCGAAGGCAGCGGCGCGCCGAACGCCAGGTGCGGCAGGAGGACGAAGGAATCGCCGAGCGGCCGGCGCCAGCCGACGCCGAAGTACGGGACGGCGAAGGTCGAGCTGGCGCCGTACTCCAAAGTGCCCTGGGTTCCGGCGTCCGCGCCGCCGAGGAGGCGATAGTCGAAGCGGAAGCCGGTCAGCTCGTAACGGGCGACGAGCACGCCGACCTGGTAGAGGCGGGCGCGCTCGGGCGTGCCGCCCGCGGCCTCGCGGGCCCAGCCCGCGCCGATGCCGTAGTGGCGGATCGCGCCGCGCGGGTGCGAAAACTCCGCCCGCTCCGGCAGGTCGAGGGGGATGCCGGTGACGAAGGTCGGCCGGATCACCTGGCTGCCGCTGCCTCCGCCGATCGAGAACTGGTCCGAGAAGGCGAGCAGCGAGACGCCGGAGCGCTCGCTCCAGGAGTAGACCCCCTCGACCGTCGCGAGCGTCCCCCGCTCGCGCAGGAAGCCGGCCTTGGCCTCGTTCCAGCCGGCGGCGACCGCGCCCTGCCAGCGCCCGGGCGCGAGCGGCTCGGCCGGCCAGGCGAGCGAGAAGAAGCGCGCGTCCTGCGGCGCCTCGGCGACGTGCTCGGCGAGGAAGTCGACGTCCTCGCTCGGCGGATTCGCGAGCGCCGCCCGGGCGGCCAGGGGGAAGGCCAGGGCCAGGGTCGCCGAGAGGAGGATCCGCGCGAGAGGCCTTGCACGAAGGGCGTAGGGGGGCAGCTTGCCTGCCCCCGGGCGGAGGCGAGCTCCGCCCCTACGACCTTGTGCGTTGCCGGTGATGATTCTCACCCTTGGATGTCTCCCGGAAGCTTTTTTTCCGCCAGGCGCCGGTCGAGGAGCCGCACGCGGACGTTGTCCTGGTCGATGTCGCGCGCCCGGCGCAGCCACTTGCGCGCCTCGCGCTCGTCCCCCTGGGCGAGGGCCCAGAGCCCCATCGCGGCATAGGGCTCGGCGTCCTTGCCGTAGAGGCGGAGCGCGCGGCGGTAGAGGCGGCGCGCCTCGTCGAACCGCCGGTGCTTGAGCGCGAGGTCGCCGAGGCTCAGATAGCTGTACGGATTGCGCGTCCCCTGCTTCTCGTCGATCCGCAGCAGCTCCTCGGCCTCCGTCTCTTCGCCGCGCTGGCGCAGGAGCGACGCCAGGTTCTGATAGGCGGACGACGACTGCGGGTCGACCTCGAGCGCGGCGCGGTACTCGGCTTCCGCGCCCTTCTCGTCGCCCGTGCGGCGGAGGGCGACGCCCAGGTTGACCCGCCCGCCGGACAGCTCGGGGGCGATCAGGACCGCGGTCTTAAGGAGCGTGGCCGCGCCGGGGACGTCGCCCGCGCGCAGCTTCTCGGCGCCGAGGTTCGAGTAGAAGAGCCCGATCGCCGAGACGTCGTCGAGCGCCCGGGCGTCGTGGTAGCTCGCGACCGGCGCCGCCGTGAAGTCGAGCACCTTGGTGCGCGCCCCGGTGTCGAACGCGGCGCTGACGTGGCTCGAGATGACCACCAGGTCGCCCGCGCGCTGGAACCTCTCGATGTCGTCGATCGCGAGGTAATAGGTGGGGATGTCGATCGCCCGCGCGAGCCCGACGAGCAGGCTCGTGAAGCCGAGGCAGTTGGCGCGCCGCTCGGCGAAGACCTGGCTCGCGGTGGTCGTCCGGCCCCCCTCGTAGACCGGCTTCAGATCGCCGATCACGGCCTGGAACAGGCGATCGAGCCGTTGCTCCATCTGCAGCTCGCGCGGCGCGACCCGCTCGGCCCAGGCCTTCATCTCCGGCGTGACGTCGAAGGGGACGACGATCGCCGCCGGATCGACGCCGTGCGAGCGCAGCCGGCGGTTGACCTCCGGGCGCTCGAGCCCGCCCGAGGCCGCGCAGCCGAGCGTCGCGATCGCGGCGCAGGACGCGGCGAGCCCGGCCGCGAGGGCGCGCACCGCGGGTCGCCGGCTCACGCGCGTGCGGGGGTCGAGCGGCGGAACAGGAGCCGCTTGGCCGCGAAGCCCAGCAGGAGCACGATGCCCAAGAACGCGACGATCGGCACCGTGATCGCGAGCACCGAGAGGAGCGCCGACCCTCCCGCCTCGACGGTCGCGACGACAGGGTTCGCGAGGCCTCCCGTGGTCGCCGTCGAGACGCCGCGGACGGTCGCCGTCACGCCCTGGAAGATCGCCGCCGTGCCGCCGCCCGCGATGAGCGCGACGGTCCAGCGCAGGAACGGGTCCATCCCCGGGGCGAGCGCCGAGGCGGTCAGGACCACGCCCGAGACGATCGCGGTGGGGGTCGCGACGGCATCCAGCAGGTGGTCCACCCAGGGGATGTAATAGCCGGCGATCTCGAGCCCGGTCGCGACCGCAAAGGCGATCAACGCGGGGGTCGAGCCGATCCAGTCCAGCCCCTGCCAGAGGTGCAGGTGACCGCTGCGCGCGGCGAGGCTCGCGACGAGCAACGGCACGAACACCCGGAACCCGCAGGCGGCGGAGAGTCCAAGGCCGATCAGGACGCTCAGCAAGGTTTCCATAAGGGGAAGTGTACCTCCTCCGCGCCCCGATGGAGGTAGGATAAACTGCTGCCGCACTGCGGCACAGCATTCAACATGATCGTCAACTTCCACGCCCGGACCCTGCGCGCTCCCGCGGATCGGATCGCCGCCCTGGTCGCCACCTTGGCGTCGCCGGAGGACGCCCTCTGGCCGCGCGACCGCTGGCCGCGGATGAAGCTCGACGGCCCGCTCTCGGTGGGCAGCCGCGGCGGCCACGGTCCGATCCGCTACGCGATCCAGATCTACGAGCCCGAGCGGCGCATCCGCTTCCGCTTCCTCGGCCCCGAGGGCTTCGACGGCTATCACGAGTTCCGCTTCGAGACGGCGGGAGAGGGGTTGACGCGGATCGAGCACGACCTGCGCATGAAGCCCCGCGGCCGGTCGCGCCTGACCTGGCCGCTCGTCTACCGCCCGCTCCACGACGCGCTGATCGAGGACGCCTTCGATCGGGCAGAGCGCTTCTGCGGCACCGCGCCGAGACGCCGCCGCTGGTCGCCCTGGGTCAGGGTGCTGCGGTTCGGAATGCGCCGCAGATCCTCCCGATAGAGTCACTCCCAGGCCGGCTGGTCGCCGCGGAACGGGACCCAGACGAGGGAGAGGAGCTTGACGTCGACGTCGCCCTTCTTCGGCTTGAGCGGCACGCTCGCGAGCGTCTCGGTCGCGGGATCGAAGCGCGCGGCGAGCGCGGCGACCTCCGCTTCGAGCTGGCCGGAGAGGTCCTTGAGCTGCGCCTGGAGCTGCTCGAGGCTCTCGTCCGCGACGTCGACGTCCTTGCCTTCCTTGTAGATGCGGGTCGCGCTGCGCGCCGCCGTGGCCATCTTGGACACCGACACCTTGCGCCCGCCGAAGAAGGCGCCGAGGAGCGTCGAGCCGACCGTGATGCCGGCTTGCAGCCACTGGCCGTGCGACTGCGCGGCCTCGCGCTCGCGCTTCTCGGTCGCGCGCCGGATCCGCTCTTCGAGCCGCGCCGCCTCCGCGCCGTACTTCTCCTGGAGCTTCGCTTTTTCGGCGTCCCGGGCCTCGCGCGCGAGATCGGAGAGGCGGATGCGGAAATCGCGCTCGCTCTCGCCCGGTTTCGAGGTCGCGCCGAGCGCGCTCTGCCAGAGATCGACCTTGCGGGTCCGGAACAGGCAGTCGGCCAGGTCCCTCTCCCAGGCGGCATAGCACTTGGGCTTGCTGGCGTCCGCGGGCAGCGCCGCGAAGCGCGCTCCGGAGACCGGCTCGCGCTCGAGCTCGTCCGTGCCCACCGCGACGTCCTGGGCGGCGTACCAGTCGAGGACCGGCGGCTGGGGCGCGAACGGAGCCAGCACGCGCACCTCCTCCGTCGACTCGAGACCCCGCTTCGCGTCCGCGTAGCGGACGACCGCCGCGGCGTAGAGCGACGGCTGATAGGAGATCCCCTCCGGCTTGCCGCGCGCGGGGAGGAAGGCGACCGGTACGCCGTCCGGCAGCACGGGCGCGACGGCGTTCGCGTCGGCCGGCGCAACGGGGCGGGCCGCGAGGGCGGGCGCTCCTCCCGCGGCCGGCGCTGCGGCGGCGCGCCCGGCCTTGACCGGATCCATCAGCCGCTTGATCTCCTCGCGCGTCAGCGGGCCCCGCAGGTAGGACATCGCCCAGCGGGTCTCGAAGACCTCGGGCGCGCCGCGGTGGACGTCGTGGAGCAGGAAGTTGCGCTTCTCGAGCCCCGAGAGCAGAGCCTCCATCTCACCGCGGTCGAAGGCCGTGCCCAGAGCCCCTTGCAGGCCGTCCAGGATGCGGTTCTTGTCCTGCTCGGTCTGCATGCGGCCCAAAAACCAGGTGCCGATGTTGGCCAGGCCGCGATAGTCGAGGTCGACCGGGTTCTGGGTCGCGAGCACGACGCCGAGCCCGAACGCGCGCGCCTGCTTGAGCAGAGCCAGAAGCGGCTTTTTGGAAGGCGGCATGGCGACCGGCGGAAAGAAGCCGAAGATCTCGTCCATGTAGAGGAGGGCGCGGAGCGACGAGGTGCCCGGCCGCGTGCGCATCCAGGCCAGGGTCTCGGAGAGGAGGAGCGCGACGAACGACATGCGCTCGGCGTCGCCTAAATGCGCGATCGAGAGGATCGAGATCCGCGGCTTGCCGGCCTCGGTGTAGAGGAGACGTGAGACGTCGAGCGGGTCGCCCTCGCGCCAGGCCGCGAACCCGGGCGCGGCGAGCAGGTTGTTGACCGCCATCGCCAGCTCGAAGCGCTCCTTGCCGGGGAAGAACGACTCGACCTCGAGCGCCCCGATGCGGCCGAACGGCGGCGTCTGGATCTGCGGGATCAGCGTCGCGAGATCGAGGCTCCGCCCCGCTTTCCAGGACTCTTCGAGGATCTTCGAGATCAGGATGTGCTCGCGGCTCTTGACCGGATCGGCGTCGATCCCGAGGAGGCTCAGGAGGCTGCCGGCGAGGGTCGCGACGTGATCGCTGCGCAGCTCGTCGTCGGCGAGCACCTCGGCCGGCGGCGCGGCGAAGGTCGAGAGCACGGAGACCGGCAGGCCGGCGGCGCTGCCCGGCGTGTAGATCGCGAAGTCCGCGGCGGCGCGCAGGCGCGCGATCCGCCCGCCGTTCTCGCCCCAGGCGGCGAGCCCCTTCGTCCACGCCTCGGCTTCCTTGGCCGCGAGCTGATCGACCGTGATCCCCTCGCGCGCGGCGCGGTCGGGATCGACCCAGGGCGCGAAGTCCGCCGGCTTCAAATCGGGAAAGGTCAGCAGCAGGTTCGCGAGGTCCCCTTTCGGGTCGATCACGAGAGCCGGCACGCCGTCGATCGCCGCCTCCTCGATCAGGGACAGGCAGAGCCCCGTCTTGCCCGAGCCGGTCATGCCGACGCAGAGCGCGTGGGTCAGGAGGTCCTGGGAATCGTAGAGCAGCGGCTCGTCGAGGGGCCGGCCCGCCGCGTCGCGCCGGCGTCCCAGGTAGAACGCGCCCAGCTTCTCGTACGTCGCGGCATCCATCGGCATGGCGGAGTCCTCCCGGGGCAATCCTACTGTGGAGCGGGGCTGATACGATTTGCCGATGTACTTCGAGCTGATCGGAGAGCTCTCGGCGATCGAGGTGATCGTGGAGGGCTCGAAGATCCGGCAGCTGGCGCTGCTCGAAGAGCTTTACGGCCGCGGACGCTGGCGAAAGCTCAAGGGAATCGGCTCGGTCCGGCTCGAGGATGGTAGGATCGTCCGGGCCGAAATCCACTGGTACGAGGCCCACGGCGTCGGTCGCAAACGACTCAAGGTCAAAAAGTTCTTCGGGTAAGCATCATGCCGCCGATCCCACCCTTCGTCATCTGCATCGCCAATGAAGGCGCGGAGGATCTTCAGATCCTCAAGGTCTACCGCCGGCTCGGCGATGACGACGCCGAGGCCAAGGGCTTTCTCCGGGTGATCGACGACTCCGGCGAGGACTACCTCTACCCGCGATCGGCTTTCGCCGTTCTGCCGCTCCCCGCGGCACTCGAAGAGAAGCTTTCCGGCCTGGCTGTCGCGCAACTGCAGCATTGAAGGCGGGCGCTACCAGGCGCGCGGGTCGAGGTCGTACGGGAGCGGCGTCAGGTTCTCGTTGACCTCGGGACCGAGCGCGACGAGGTCCTCGAGCCGCACCGCCCAGCGCTCCTCGACGGAGTAGAGCCCCGGCTCGAGCGTCAGGACGTCGCCCTCCCGGAGCACCCCTTCGGCGCCGGAGTTTTTCTTGAAGCTGGGGAACTCGTGCAGCTCGAACCCGACGCCGTGGCCGAGGCCGTGGACGTAGCCCGCGGTCGTGCCCGGATGCGTGATCGGGGTCGCGTAGCCGCGCTCGGCGAGGAGAGCGCAGGTCCGCTCCTGGAGCGTCCAGCCGCGAATGCCCGGCCGGGCGGAGGCGTGGACCGCCGCGAGCGCTTCGCGCACCGCGGCGTGCGCGGCGGCCAGGGCTTCGGGCGGCGGGCCGACGCAGAAGGTCCGCGTGCAGTCGGCGTAGAGGCGCCCCTTGGGGAAAAGGTCGACGACCAGCGATTCGCCGGCGCGCAAGGTGCGCTCGGGAGTGCCGGTCGAGTGCGGCATCGCCCCCTCTTCGCCCGGCGCGAGGATGTTGCCGTCCGGCTGCTCGAGACCGCGCTCGGCGATCGCCCGCCCGACCTCCCGGCGCAGGCGGGCGACGCGCAGCGGCTCGCCCTCGAGATGAAGGTCCCCATCGCGCACCTCGGCCGCCGCGAGCAGCTCCGCCACCCGCCGGAAGGCCGCGGCGGTCCCGTCCGCGGCGCGGCGGATCTCGGCGAGCTCGCCCGCGGTCTTGCCCTGGCGGAGGCGGCGGGCGAGAGCGTTGCCGTTGGCGAACGAAAAGCCGCGCCGGGAGAGCTCCTCGCAGGCGGCGTGGATCACCCCGACGGGCGCGTGTCCGGCGATCGCGAGGCGCCCCGACAGGCCGCAGAGCGCGAACGCCTTGGCGAGGACCTCGGCCCAGAAGCGCGGCAGGTCGGCGCCCTCCTGGACCCACCGCTCGACGTCGAGGTCGCCCGGCGAAAGGAGCGGCAGCCCCGTGGCCGCCGCCTCGCCCCGCTCCATCGGCGAGAAGAAGCCGAGACGGGGCGGCCCTTCGGCCGGAGCGACGACGAAGCTGTCGCGCAGGTGGGCGCCTGAGAGAAACGGCGCGAGGTCGGGGTCGGTCGCGGAGCTCCCCGCGATCACCAGGGCGCAAGCGCCGAGGTCGGCGAGGCCGGCCGAGAGGATCTCGCGGCCGCCGGGACGCTCCGTCAAGCGATCGCCACGTGCCGACCGACGAGGTTCTGGAACTCGGTCTTGGGCAGCACGCCGAGCTTGCGCTCGACCGCCTGGCCGTCCTTGAACAGGATGAAGGTGGGAATGCTCTGGACCTGGTACTTGATCGCCAGGTTGCGGTTGTCGTCCACGTTCAGCTTGCCGACCCGGACCTTGCCGTCGAGCTCGTCGGCGAGGGTGTCGAGCGTCGGCGCGACCATCCTGCAGGGGCCGCACCAGGTCGCCCAGAAGTCCACCAGCACCGGCACCGCCGAATGGACGACCTCCTGCTCGAAGTTGTCTTCGGTAATCGTCACGATCTTGTCGCTGGCCATCTCTTTCAGATCTCCTTGGAAGTCCTTCTGTACTGAACGATCTCGGATTCCAGTTTACTCCCGCGCCTCCCCTTCCCGTTCGTCCTCCTGCCGCCGGCGGGCGAAATACTCCCGGGTTGCCTCGACGTCGCGCCCGATCTGGGCGGACAGGTCCATCACCGTCGGGAAGATCCTCTCGTCGCGCAGGCGCTTGTGGAAGGCGAGCTCCACCCTCTCGCCGTAGACGTCGGCGTGGAAATCGAGGATGTGGCTCTCGACCACCCGCTGGTAGTTCTCGTAGACGGTGGGGCGCGTGCCGATGTTGGTCACGCAATCGAACGTCGCCGGGTAGCTCGGGAAGAAGACCCGGGTCGCGTAGACCCCGTCGGCCGGCAGCAGCCGGTTCTCCGCCGTGACGTTGATCGTCGGCCAACCGAGGCGCTTGCCCATCCGGTCGCCGCGGGCGATCGAGCCGGCGATCGCGAACGGCCGGCCGAGGAGAGCCTCCGCCTCGCCGATCCGCCCCTCCGAGACCGCCCGCCGGACGCGCGTGCTCGAGATCCGCTCGCCCTGGTGCACGACCTCTTGGACGGCGTGGGCGGTGAAGCCGAGCGCCTGCCCCATTTCGGCGAGGAGGGCGAGGTTGCCCTCGCGCTCGCGGCCGAAGCTGAACGTGGCGCCGACGTGGATCTCGCGCACGGCGAGCTCGCGGTGCAGGAAATCGCGGACGAACTGGCGGGCCGGCGTGCGCGCGAGCTCGCGAGTGAACTTGACGACGAGCATGAACTGGAGGCCGATCTCGCCGAGCAGGCGCTCCTTCTGGGCGGGCGTCGTGATCAGGAGCGGCGCCTGGTCCGGCCGGAGCAGCGCGAGAGGGTGGGGGTCGAAGGTGACGACGATCGAGGGGACGCCCTCGGCTTCGGCCCGCGCGACGACCCGCTCGAGGGTCGCGCGCTGGCCGCGGTGCACTCCGTCGTAGTTGCCGATGGTCGCGAACCCGCCGGTCGGCAGATCGCTCGCGTCCAGGGCGTCCTGGATGACGATCATCGCCGTCGGTCTAGAGGACGAGGCCGGCGAGCTCGTCGGCGGTCGACACTCCGGGCGCCCCGCGGGAACCGACGATGCGGCCGACGAGATCGGTCGGGTGCGCTTCGGTGATCTCGACCTCGACGAGAGCGCCCGCGGGCGCGTGCCCGTCGTTGATCAGGATGCGGCCGTCGATCTCCGGCGCCTGGCCCGCGTGGCGACCGGAAAGGAGGTGCTCGCTCTCCTCGCAGGCCCCTTCGACCAGCACGGCCAGGCGGCGGCCGACCAGACGGCGCCGGCTCGCGAGAGCGATCGGCGCCTGCGCCTCGAGCAGCTGGCGGTGGCGGCGGCGGGCGGTCTGCTTCGGCACGCGGCCGGGCAGGTCGGCGCCCGGCGTGCCCGGCTCGGGGCTGTAGGCGAAAGCGCCCAGGTGATCGAAGCGCGCTCGCTCGACGAAGGCGAGGAGGTCTCGGAACCGCTCCTCGGTCTCGCCCGGGAAGCCGACGATGAAGGTCGTCCGGAGCGAGACGTCCGGCGCCAGCTCGCGCGCCCGTTCGAGGAGCCGCAGGTAGCGCTTCGCGTCGCCGCCCCGCCGCATCGCCTTCAAGACGTCGCCGTGGCTGTGCTGGAGCGGCATGTCGAGGTAGGAGCAGAAGCGCTCCTCCCGACCCATCAGGCGGAGGAGGTCTTCGTCGAGCGTCGTCGGATAGGCATAGAGGAAGCGGATCCAGGGGATCGACGTCTCGGCGAGGAGCGCCTCGACGAGGCGGGTCAGGCCGTCGCGCCGGAAGCCGAGATCCTCGCCGTAGCGGGTCGTGTCCTGGGCGATCAGGTTCAGCTCGACGACGCCCCGGGCTTCGAGGTCCTTCGCCTCGAGGACGAGGCTCGGGATCGTCCGGCTGCGGAAACGCCCGCGCCAGATCGGGATCGCGCAGAACGTGCAGGGGTTGTTGCAGCCTTCCGCGACCTTGAGGTACGCGAACCCGCGCGTCGTCAGCAGCCGGGGCGCCGTGTGATCGAAGACCAGGTGCGACGGCGCCGGGAGGGGCGGCCCGCCGCCGATCTGAACGACCTCGGCGACCTCGCGCAGCTGATCGAGGCCGACGAAGCCGTCGATCTCGGGGATCTCCCGCGCCAGCTCGTCGCCGAAGCGGTTGACCATGCAGCCGGCGACCAGGAGCCGCCGCACGCCTCCCTCGCCCTTCCGCGCCGCCACTTCGAGGATCGCGTCGATCGACTCCTGCTTCGCCTCGTCGATGAAGGCGCAGGTGTTGACGATCACCGTCTCCGCCGCCTCGAGATCGCCCGAGACCTCGTAGCCGCGGCGCGCCAGCTCGCCGAGCATGATCTCGCTGTCGACCAGGTTCTTGGGACAGCCCAAGCTGATCATGCCGACGCGCGGTCGGAGGGACGGGTCGGCCATGGCCGGCGGAGTCTAGCAGATGCCCGACGGAGGGCCGGGCCGACCGACCGGCAGAGACCACGAGGGCGGGAGGCGGCCGGCGGGCGCTCGAATGGAGGCGAGAAGAGGGGGGAGGCTCAACCCTGCCGCCCCCCGGACTGTCGCTTGCGACTAGTTCACCTCGTCGCAGCAGATCCGCTTGGTCCCGCCGGCCGTCGACCCGCCGATCGGCCTGCAGGAACCCCCCACGGCCGCCGCGAGATCTTCCACCGGCGTCTCCAGATGCATCAGGGTTTCCTTCGACAGGGTGAGCGGCTTCTCCCTCTTCCTCATGACCTCTCCTCGTCCGGCGCTCGGCGCCTGGTCAGTTGTCCAACGACCGCTATCGTAGCCGATTTGCTATATGCGCGGAGCCAAGGTCGAGAGGAGCAGCAGGCCGTCCCAGGCCGGCTCGACGGGGGTGCAGGCGGCGAGGAGGGCGAGACCGATCCCCGTGGCTCCGGTCAGGAAGCCGGGCTCGGGAGTCGGCGGGCTCGGGGACGCGAAGGTGCGGAACCCGGCGACGCCGAGACCGGGCTCGCGCAGGTCGAGAGCGCGCTCGAACCAGAAGCGGGCGGCCCGCCCCAGCTCTTCCTCGCCGGTCGTCTGGTAGAGCCGGTTGAAGACGTGGCCGGCGCCGGACGCCCCGTGGCAGAGGCCGGCGTCAGGTACCCTGCCGTTCTCGACCGTGCGCGCGGCGGCGACGAGGGCGATCCGCCGGGCCTCGGCCTCCCACGCCGGAACGCCGGCGCCGCGCGCGGCGACGAGGAGGGCGGCCGCGATGCCGAGATCCCCCGTGCACCAGGCGACGCGCGTCAAGTAGGGTTCGAGCCCCGGGAGGTAGAAGTGGGGGAATCGGTAGAGGCCTCCCGCCGGAAGCTCGCGCGCGAAGAGCCAGGAAATCGTCGCTTCGAGCAAGGGCCGCGCCTCGCCCGTCGCGACGCCCGCCTGGCAGGCGGCACCCAGCAAGGCGACGACGCCCGCGATCCCTTGACCGAAGCCGAGGATGTACGCGCCGTCCGGATAGTGCTCCTGGTAATTGAGCGGGAGGACCCGCTGCGGGCTATGGAACGTCGCGCCGTCCGGCGTGCGCTCGGCCCGGCCGGCGAGCCGGGAGACCACGGTTTCGAGCAGGCGCGCGGCGGAGGGGCGCGGCAGCCGTTCGAGGGCGTAGGCCCCGACGCCGACCAGGCCGTCGAAGAGGTCGAAGCCGCCCTCCCAATCCTCGCGCGAGAGCGCGGCCGCGAGGATCTCGTCGACCGGTCGATTGCCGTCTTCGTCCGCGGTGAACAGGCGGTTCTCGAGGTGGGACGCGGCCCACGCGATGCCCGGAAACCCGAGGAAAAGGGAGGTGCCCATCTTGAGGCCGGGCGCGGCGTCGGTCGCCTGGTCGAGCAGGTCGAGAGCGGCGTCGGAGCAGGTTTCGCCGTCGCCCGAGAGCGCGAGATAGGCGTGCAACAGGCACTGCCCCGCCCGGCCGCTGTGGAGCGTGTTGTCCCAGATCGGGAACGCCTCCGGGGCGATGCCGGCAGCATGAGGCGGGGCCCCGCGGGTGGTGACCGCGGCGACGTCGCGGGCCGCGGCCCGCGCTCGAGCCGCCGCTTCGCCGGAGAGGAGGGGCCGCCAGGGAACGCTCATGGAGACCGAGTGTAAGCGAGAGCGGGAGCCGGCCGGCGGCCGGGGGTCCGGACCGGAGGCGAAGGCGCGTCGGGAGATCCTCCGATAGGATTCGATCCGCCCGCGGCCGTTCCGGTTTGTCCGTCCCCCTCCCAAAATGGAACACCGCCTGGCACCGGAGCTGCAACAGGCACTATTCTAGCTTGCGTTTTCAACGATTCGCGAAAGAGTAGGCCATGATGACGCCACCCCACGCCCTTCTCGCCCTGCCGCAAGGCGCCTTCGCCACGTTCGCGGAGAACGCTCTCCGCGAAGCCGGACTCCAGGTCTCGTCCGCCCACGACACCGACGGCGTCGTCAAGCCGCTCCAGAGACAGACCGTGGACGTGCTGATCCTCGACCTCGACCTGCCCGGCCGCGATCCTCTCGACCTGGTCGCCGAGGTGCGCAGCGCCGGCCTCGCTCCGGAGGTGATCGTGACCTCCGCCTCGGGAACGCTCGAGCAGGGTGTCGAGGCGATGCGCCGCGGCGCCTTCGATTTCGTGCGTCAGCCGATCGACGCCCACGCCCTCGAGCGCACCGTCGCGAACGCCGCCGAGCGCCGGCGCCTCGCGCGGGAGAACACGGTGCTCCGCCGGGTCGTCGCGCAGCAGCCGTTCTCCGGACCGATCGTCAGCGCGTCCGAAGGCATCCAGGAGGTGTTGCGCAAGCTCGAGACCGTCGCGCGCGCCAAGGCGCCGGTCCTGTTCACCGGCGAGACCGGCACCGGCAAGGGGCTGATGGCGAAGACGCTCCACGTCGCGAGCGGCCGCGAGCCGTTCCTCCAGATCAACTGCGGCGCCCTCCAGGAGACGCTCTTCGAGAGCGAGCTGTTCGGCCACCGGCGCGGCGCGTTCACCGGCGCGGTCGAATCGAAACCCGGCCTGTTCGAGGTCGCCGAGGGCGGCACCATCTTCCTCGACGAGGTGGCCGAGCTCAAGCCGGTCATGCAGGCGAAGCTCCTGCAGGTCCTCGACACGCAGGAGATCCGGCCGCTCGGCGGCACGACGGCGAAGACCGTCGACGTCCGGGTCGTCGCCGCGACCAACAGCGACCTCGAGGCCGACGTCGCCTCCGGGCGCTTCCGGCGCGACCTCTACTTCCGGCTCAACGTCGTGCGGATTCCCATGCCGCCGTTGCGCGAGAGGCGGCAGGACGTGCCTCTCCTCCTCGACTACTACCTCGCCCGCTTCCAGGTCCCCGGCATGGAGCTCAAGCGGTTCTCCGAGCAGGCTCTCGAGATCCTCGCCGCCTACCCGTGGCCGGGCAACGTCCGCGAGCTCGCGAACACCGTCGAGACCGCGGTGCTCCTCGCGCACGGCGAGACGATCGGTCTCGACGACCTGCCGCTCGGCTTCCGCGCCCCGAGCGCCGGCAGCCCGGCTCCGGGCGCCGACCGCGAAGAGCCCCTGGCGCTCGACGAGGTGGAGCGGCGCCATCTCCTGCGCACCCTCGAGTACACCGGCGGCTTGAAGGCGCGCGCGGCGCGCATCCTCGGCATCGACGTCAAGACCCTCAACCGCAAGCTGCGCAGCTATCGGATGAAGACCGCCGAGCGCCGGCCGTAGGCTCGCCGGCCCGGCCGCTGCGGGGCTCCCGCGGCCGGCCGCGGCACCCTGCTACACTCAAGCGCACCGACCCGGATTGCTGGCCACCTGTTCCGCCCTCCGGACCGCGAGAGCCACCGCACGATGCCGACCTCCTCCGCTGCCCCGGTCGCTGCCGGCGCGCCCGACGCCCCGGGCCGCGCCCCGGCGTTCGTCGAGCTGCTGGCCGGCTTTCGGGTCCTCCTCGAGGCGAGCCTCGCCGAGCTGCTCGCGGGAAAAAGGACCGCGGCGCTCGCCCAGGCCGACGACGCGCGGCTCGAGCTGATCGACGGCGTCGGCCACCTGGCGGCTCTCGGCGGCAAGCGCCTGCGCCCGGCCTTCGTCTGGTTCACCTACCGGGCGGCAGGCGGCGCGCAGCCGGCCGAGGCGCTGCCGCTCGCGCTCGCGACCGAGCTGCTGCACACCTATCTCCTGATCCACGACGACCTGATGGACCACGCGGACGTCCGCCGCGGCGCGCCGTCCGCGCACGTCCGCTTCCGCGACGCCCACCGCCTGCGCGGGCTCGCCGGGGACGCGGGCGACTTCGGCGCCTCGGTCGGCATCCTCCTGGGCGACCTCGCCCAGACCTGGGCGGTCGAGCTCGCCTCGACGCTCGCGATCGAGGGCGGGCGGCGCCGCGAGCTGCTCGCCTGCTTCTCGGCCATGTGCGAGGAGGTCATCTCCGGCCAGTACTCGGAGCTTCTCGTCGCCGCCCGCCGCGACCGCGCCGCCTTGGTGCGGGAGGAGGAGCTCCTCCACGTCCTGCGCATGAAGTCCGGGCGCTACACCGCGGAGCGGCCGATCCAGCTCGGGGCGATCCTCGCCGGCGCCCCGCCCCGGCTCACCGCCGCGCTCTGCCGCTACGGGCAGGCTGTGGGCGAGGCCTTCCAGCTCCAAGACGACCTCCTCGGCACGTTCGGCGATCCCGCCGCAACGGGCAAGCCGGTCGAGGCGGACTTGAAGGAAGGCAAGCTGACCTTCCTGGTCTTCCACGCCCTCCGCGCGGCGTCCCCGGCCGACCGGGCGAAGATCGCCGCGGCGCTCGGCGACCACGACCTCGACGCCGAGCGCGCCCAGGTCGTCCAGGGACTGTTCGAGCGGACCGGCGCGCGCGCCCGCGTCGAGGCGATGATCGAGGAGCGCCTCGCCGAAGCCCACGACGCGATCGACGGCCTCGATCTCGCCCCGGAAGGACGGACGTTCTTCGCCGGCCTGCTCGACCACCTGAGAGGGCGCGAGCGGTGAGCGCCGCCGGGGCGACCGACATTCTGGACGATCCGGCTCTCCGCGACCGGAAGGCCGAGCACATCGGGCTCGCGCTCGAGCGGCGCATGCAGGGCGACGCGAGCGCCTTCGACGACTATCGCTTCGGCCACGAGGCGCTGCCCGAGATCGACTTCGACGAGATCGACCTCGGCACCGAGTTCCTCGGCCGGCGGCTCTCGGCGCCGCTCCTGATCTCGTGCATGACCGGCGGCACCGAGATCGCCGGCCGGATCAACCGCAACCTCGCGCTCGCGGCGGAGGCGACCGGCGTCGCCATCGGCGTCGGCTCGCAGCGCAAGGCGTTGGAGGACCCCGCCAAAGCTGATACGTTCCGTATTCGCGACGAGGCACCGTCCGTCCCTCGGCTCGCCAATCTGGGCGCCGTCCAGCTCAATTACGGGATGGGCTTGGACGACTGCCGCCGGGCGGTGGAGATGATCGGGGCCGATGCCCTGGTCTTCCATCTGAACCCGCTTCAGGAGGCGATCCAGCCGGAGGGCCAGCGCAACTTCGCCGGCCTGCTCGACCGGATGGCCGAGATCGCGCGCGCGTTGCCCGTGCCGATCATCGTCAAGGAGGTGGGCTCCGGCCTCTCCGAGGCGACCGGACGGGCGCTCGCGAGCCGGGGGCTCACGATCCTCGACACCGCGGGCGTGGGGGGGACGAGCTGGGCGCGGATCGAGGCGGCGCGCGCCGCCGATCTGGAGATCGGCGAGCTGTTCGCCGCCTGGGGCATCGAGACGCCGGAATCGATCACGGCCCTCGCCGGCATCGGCGGCCTGACGATCATCGGCAGCGGCGGCGTGCGCAACGGCCTCGACGTCGCGAAAGCGCTCGCGCTCGGCGCGACGCTCGCCGGCATGGCCTACCCGTTCCTCGAGGCGGCGACCGAGTCGCCCGAGCGGGTGATCGAGCGGATCGAACGGACGATCCGCGAGCTCAAGATCGCGATGTTCTGCCTGGGTCAGAGGACGCCCGCCGCCCTCGCCCGGGTCAGGATCGAACAGATTCGAGTACGCAGGCACCGGAGCGAGCCGCTCCGCGGGACGACGATCCCAGAGGCCCTCAGACCATGACCACTTCGATCAGCTCCCCCATCCAACACCCCCGGTCGCGCCACAAAGAGCTGGTCCGCGCGCTCGCGACGGGCGAGATCCGCTTCCACCAGCTGCCCAAGGATCTCTCGCCCGAGGAGGCGAGCGAGATCCGGCGCCGGGCTCTCGAGGAGATCGCGCAGACGCCGCTCTCGCACATCGCCCACCACTCGCTCGACGTCTCCCGAGCGAGCAAGCGCCACTGCGAGAACTTCATCGGCGTCGCCCAGATCCCGATGGGGATCGTCGGGCCGCTCGCGGTGCGCGGCGCTCATGCCGACGGCGACTTCTACGTGCCGCTCGCGACGACCGAGGCGGCCCTCGTCGCGAGCACCAACCGCGGCTGCACCGCGATCCGCGAGGCGGGCGGCGCGATCGTGCGGGTCGAGGACGTGGGCATGACCCGGGCTCCGGTCTTCCGCACCTCCGGCATCCTCCAGACGCAGGCCTTCCTCCGGTGGATCAAGGAGCACTTCGAAGAGCTGCGCGCGGTCTGCGAGCGCACCAGCCACCACTTGAAGCTGCTCGAGATCCGGCCGTTCGCGTTCGGCACCACGGTCTTCCTGCGCTTCCGCTTCGACTCGGGCGACGCCATGGGCATGAACATGGTGACGATCGCCTGCGACCGCGTCGTCACCGACCTGATCGAGCCCGAGACCGGCGTCGCCTGCATCGGCCTCTCGGGCAACTATTGCGTCGACAAGAAGCCCGCCGACATCAATTTCCAGGAGGGGCGCGGCAAGCGGATCTACGCCGAGATCCTGCTCGACAAGGAGGTCCTCGCGAGCGTTCTGAAGACGACGGCCAAGGCGCTCGTCGAGGTCCAGTACCGCAAGAACCTGCTCGGCTCGATCGCCGCCGGCTCGAAGGGCTTCAACGCCCACTACGCCAACGTCCTCGCCGCGTTCTTCATCGCGACCGGACAGGACCCGGCGCACGTGGTCGAGGGCTCGCTCGGCGTCACCTGCATCGAGGCGCGCGGCGAGGACTCGGTGTTCGCCTCGATCTTCCTGCCCGACGTGCCGATCGGCGCGGTCGGCGGCGGCACGGGCCTGCAAACGCAGAGCGAAGCGCTGTCGATCCTCGGCGTCGCCGCCGACCCGCGGCGCCCCGGCGAAGCCGCGATGCGCCTGGCCGAGATCCTCGGCGCCACGGTGCTCGCCGGCGAGCTCTCCCTGATGGCCGCCTTCACCTCCCAGGACCTCGCGAACGCCCACGAGAAGCTCGGCCGCGGGGTCGATCGGGCCGGGCGCGATCACCCGACGGCGGTTTTCCTCGACTGAGTTGCGAGCGGTTCGCGTCTCCGTTCCCGGCAAGCTGATCCTGATCGGCGAGCACGCCGTGGTCTACTCCCGCCCGGCGCTGGCCGCGGCGATCGATCGCCGCCTGCTCGTCGAGATCCGGCCGCGCGAGCGGCCCGGCGTCTCCCTGCGCCTGCCCGGCATCGAGCACGCCGAGGAGACGACGTGGACCGCGATCGCGGCGCACGCCGAGCGGACGCTCGCGGCCTGGCGGCGCTATGCCGAGGACCCTTCCCCCGAGAGCTTCCGCCAGGTCCGCGGCGAGGAGGCGGCCCACCTGGTCAAGGTCGCGCTCGGCGCCGCCCGCGAGCGCTTCGGCGTCCCCAGGGAAGGATCGGAGGCCGAGCTGCCCGGCCTCGAGCTGACGGTGACCTCCGCTCTCGCCGTCGGCTCGGGCTTCGGCAGCTCGGCCGCGGCGGCGGTCGCGGTGGTCGCCGCCTTCGGCGCCGCGTTCGGCGCGACGCCCGCCCCGGCCGAGATCCTCGCCGCCGCCTTGGACGTCGAGCGCTGCCAGCACGGCCGGCCCTCGGGCATCGACACCGAGACGGTGCTCGAGGGCGGGCTGGTCTGGGCCGAGGCGAGCCGGGGCCGGCTGGCCTTCTCCCCGCTCGACGTCGCCTCGCCCCTCCTCGCCGCGATCGAGGTCTACGATACCGGCCGTCCCCGGGAAACGACGGGCGAGGTGGTGGCCGCCGTCCGCGACGTCCGGGACCGAGACCCGCACGGCTTCGAGCGCCTGCTCGATCGTCTCGACGAGGCGGCGCGCGCGTTCCGGACCGAGCTCGAGCGCAAGGACGGCAGCCGCGCGCGCTTGATCGAGCTGGTGCGCGAAGCCGAGGCCTGCCTCGAGACGATGGGCGCGGTGCCGGAGCCGATCCGCCGGCTCGTCCGCCAGGTCGAAGCCGCGGGGGGGGCCGCGAAGATCTCCGGAGCCGGCGCGGTCACCGGCGATGCGGCGGGCTCGCTCCTCCTCGTCGCGCCCGAGGCGGAGAGTCCGTCGAGCTGGCCCTTTCTCGCGCGCTACGCCCGCCGCGACGTCGCGCTCGGCGCGCGGGGCTTGCAGTGGGAGACGCCGGCATGAGCGAGGACAAGGCGACCTTCGAAGCGCCGTCGAACATCGCTCTGATCAAGTATTGGGGTGTCCTCGACGCGGCGCTCTGCCTGCCGCGCAACACGTCGATCTCGATGACGCTCGACCGCTGCGTCACGACCTGCACCGCCGAGCCGATCGACGCCGCGAGCGACGAGATCTGGCTCGCCGGAGCGAACGGCCTCGTGACGCCGACACCGGGCTTCGCCGAGCCGATGGTCCGCCATCTCGACCAACTGCGCCGCGAGCTGGGAGTCCGATCCAAGCTCCGCATCGCGACCCGGAACAACTTTCCGAGCGCCGCCGGCCTCGCCTCGTCGGCGTCCGGATTCGCCGCGCTCACCCTGTCCGCGGCGAGCGCGCTCGGCCGCGGCCTCTCTCCGCGCGAGGCTTCGCTCCTCGCCCGCCGGAGCGGCTCGGGCTCGGCCTGCCGCTCGGTCCTCGGCGGCTACGTCGAATGGGCGGCCGGCAGCGACGAGGAGTCCTACGCGCGCCCGCTCGCGCCGGCCGGGCACTGGGACCTCCGCGACGTCATCGCGGTCGTCGAGACCGGCCCGAAGGCGATCTCCTCGCGCGACGGCCACGCCCTCGCCTCGACCAGCCCCTATTTCGAGCGGCGGCAGGAGCTCCTGCCCGACCGGCTCGCGCGCGTCCGCACGGCCCTCGCGGAGCGCGACTTCCCGACGCTCGGCGCGACGATCGAGGAGGAGGCGATCGACCTCCACCTGATCGCGATGTCGTCGCAGCCGGCGATCTTCTATTGGAGCCCCGGCACTCTCGAGATCCTGCGCGCGGTCCGCGAGCTGCGCCGGGAAGGGCTCCCCGCCTACTCGACGATGGACGCGGGCGCCAACGTCCACGTCCTCTGCGAGCCCGCCGCGGAAGGCGCCCTGGTCGAGCGCCTCGAAAGCCTGGGCAGCGTCGGTTTCGTCATCCGCGACGGCGTCGGCACCGGCCCCGAGCGGCTGACCGAGCACCTGATTTGATCTAGACTGACCCTCATCCAAGCTCGAAACGTCTCAGCATCTTCGTCGGTCGCGGGAGAGACACGCATGCCGGGAGGTCCGCTCGAAGCGCATCCGCTGTTCGACGGGTTGCCTGGGGAGGGTCTCGCACCCTTGGCGGCGTCCGCCCAGGAGGTTGCTCTCGAGCCGAATCAGACGCTGTTCCGCAAAGGCGATCCCTGCGACGGAATCTACCTCGTCCTCTCGGGCGCCGTCGTGATTCGACGCGAGGCGGTCGGCGAGCCGATCGAGAGGGTGCGCGATTTGGGCCCGGGCGACTTCTTCGGCGAGATGGAGGCGCTCGACGGCCAGCCGCGCCTGTTCGCCGCCCGCTCCCTCGGGACGACGCGGCTGCTTCACCTGCGGCAGTCGGCGCTCGCGCCCTTCCTCGCCGCCCACCCGGCCGTCGAGACGCGGCTCCGCTCGCTCGGCATCGAGCGCCGGACCTTGCGCCTCAAGACGATGCTCGCGCCCTCCACCCGCCACGAGCCACGCATCCGGATCGACCGCGCGGTCCAGATCGCCCTCCGCGATCGGGCGCCCATCTCGGCGCATCTCGAGGATCTCTCCCCGGGCGGCCTTTGTTTGAGCCGCGTGCCGGCCGGCTGGCTGGTGAGGGCCGCGATCGAGTTCACGCTCGGCGTCGAGCACCATCCCGACCTCCTGCCGGTCCGGGGCCTGGTCCGCTGGCACCTCAACGGTCTCACCGGCATCGGCTTCGAGAAGGTGGACACCACCCAGCGCCGCCGGATCAACGCCGCGCTCGAGGTCCTCCTCGCCGGACGTTAGCCTTCCAGGCCCAGCTCCTCGACCGCCTGCACTTCCAGGATCCGGTCGGCGATCGCGCCCAGCTCGTCGAGCGAGCGGATCGCGTCGACGCTCCGGCGTAAGGCGGGAGAAACCGGCCCGAACCGCTGATCCAACTGCCGGAGCACCGTATGCCGAAGGCGCTCGACGCCTCGTTCGAGACCCCGTTCAAGTCCTCGTTCCAGGCCCTCTTCGATGCCTCTCTCGCGGCCTTCCTCGCGGCCCTTCTGGACGCCCTTGGCTTCGATCTGATCGGCCCATGTCAGTTCCATCTCTTCGACCTCCGGAGAGTCCCGGGTCCGCAGCGTCTCGAATTCCGCGGCCTCGCGACCCGTCAATTGTAAGTAGGTTTCGACACAATTGATCAACAGGGATCGCTGGAACTCGCCGATTTGGGCTCCGGCGATCCGGCGCAGCAGCTCGAGCTTGAGCCGGCCCCTGCCGAGAGCACCGGGCCGGGCCAGGGCGGCGAGGCCCCAGGCGAGCGGCTCGGATCGGGATTCCAGGACCGGCATAAGATCGCGCCGCTCATGACCCCCTCTCGCGCCCTCCTAATCAAGCTCGGCGGCAGCCTCCTGACCGACAAGGAGGTGCCCGAGACGGCGCACTTCGGGCGCATCGATCGCCTCGCGCGCGAACTCGTCGCGGCAAGCGCGATCGCCCGAGAGCGCGGCGAACGGATCGTTCTCGGCCACGGCAGCGGGTCGTTCGGGCACGTCGCCGCGGCCGCCGCCGGCTTGGGGCGCGGCCCCGTCGCAGCCGCGGCGCTCACAGGCGCGAGCCGCACGCAGGAGCAGGCCGCGGCGCTCCACCGGATCGTCATCGACGCGCTCGCACGGGCCGGGCTCGCGCCCTTCTCGTTCGCGCCATCGAGCTTCGTCGTCGCCGAGGCCGGCCGACCGGCGGCGAGCTTCCTCGAGCCGCTCGCGCGGGCGCTCGAGGCAGGATTGCTGCCCGTGGTCTACGGCGACGTGGTCCTCGATCGCTCCTGGACGGCCTCGATCTGCTCGACCGAGGCGGCGCTCACCGAAGTCGCGCGAGGCTTGCCGGCATTCGGGATCGGGATCTCCCGCGCGCTCTGGCTCGGCGAGACGGACGGGGTCTACGACGCCGCGGGCCGGACGATCCCCCACATCGCCGCCCTCGACGACCCGGCGCTCGGCAGCGGCGCGCTCGGGACGAGCCGCGGCACCGACGTCACGGGCGGCATGCGGCTCCGCGTCGAGACCTGCCTCGCGCTGGCTGCCCTGGGTATCCCCTCGACGATCCTCGACGGCCGTCCCGAAGGGAGCCTTCTGGCTGCCGTGCGCGGGGACGACGTTTCGGGAACCCGCATCGGCTGAGACTCGCGCTCCATCTCAGTCGTGAGCTTCACCACAGGTGTAAGAAGATTTTCGGGCGCTGAGGCCTGTAATTGACCTGGGTCCGTCCCTCCCCCAGCAGACTGTCCACTTCGTTTCGCCGCACGGCAGGACAGCTGAGCATCGACTTGTTCTGCGCACCGGACGATTCTCGCTTGACTTGCCGAACGATTATGCGCGACACTTCCACTCGCCATGGAACGAATTCAATTTGCGCACGGCGAGCCGGGTCAATTCTACGCAGGCCGAGATCGCCCCGTCATCGAAATGGTTCGACCACTCAAGGGAAAGGCTATCCCGCCCGAGGGAACTGCTATCCCTCTGAAGGGAAACGCTATCTCCGTGCCGGGAAACGCTCTCCTGCTTGCGGGAAAGGCTATCCCGCTGGAAGGAAGGGCTAACCGCTAGCGGGAAGGGCTTGCCCTCCGGAAGG
This sequence comes from Thermoanaerobaculia bacterium, assembly GCA_035607445.1. Taxonomy (GTDB): domain Bacteria; phylum Acidobacteriota; class Thermoanaerobaculia; order Multivoradales; family UBA5704; genus DASYKS01. Next base: position 24,602 of record DATMZM010000419.1, read on the forward strand.
AAGCGTTAGCCCGCCAGAGGGAAACGCTACTCCGCGAGAGGAAGGCCTCCCCGGACCCGAAAATGGGATGGGCGATGGCCTCACGCAGATTGTAGCGACGTCGGAGCAGAAACGGTTTCACTCGTGCGAGCCCATTCCGGGTTGCACGTTCGCGAAAGGAGGGCGACATGCCCAATTCGTATGCAGAGAAGACGCAGCGCTGGATCACCCTGTGCACCAACACGGAGCCGTTGATCGGCTCCCTGCCGGCGGCTCAGGATCTCCATGCCGGGCTCAAGGCCGCGACCGCGGAGCTCGGCGGTCTGGCGGATCGGATCCAGGATCTGGAGGGCCAGGCGCACACTCTGGCCAAGACCCGGCAGGATCTCGTTCGCAAGATCTCCGAGGACGCAATCCGCCTGAAGACCCACCTTCAGGCATTCCTGGGCCCGAAGAACCCGGAGCTTCTGAAGTACGGCATCCGGCCCCAGGAGCGGCGCAAGCGGGGAACCTCGGCGAAAGCCAAGGCCAAGGCGCAGGCCATGGCCAAGGCGAGCGAAGAGGAACCCACGAGCGCTGCGGCTTGATTCGGTCGTAATCCCGACCGGGGGGAGTGGCAGCTTCCCCCGGCCATTCTGTCCTCATCCTAACCCGAACGAGCAGCGGCCGGCCCATCTCCACCCCATCCCAGCTCGAGCGCGGCCCCTGGTATTCTTCCGACCAAATGACGGAACCTGACGCGGCCTCGGACGAGATGGAGTTCGAGGACCTGCTCACCAAGACGAGCCGGACGTTCGCGCTGTCGATTCCGCGCCTGCCCGAGCCGACGCGGCGCGAGGTGACTCTCGCTTATCTCCTGTTCCGGATCGCCGACACGTTCGAGGACGCCGCCACCTGGCCGCGGGCCGAGCGGCTCCAAGCGTTCGCCGAGTTCGGCCGCCTGCTCGACCAGAACGTGCCCGAGGAGGCGGCTCGGCTCGCGGCGGTCTGGGCCGAGGTCGTCCCCTGCGCGCAGCCCGGGTATCGCGAGCTTTTGGTCCGCATCCCCGAGGTGCTGGACGCGACCTACGGCCTGGCGCCGGAGGCGAGCTGCCTCGTGCGGGCGCACACGCGGCGCACGCTCCTCGGGATGGCCACGTTCGTCGAGCGGATGAGCGACGCGGGCGAGCTCGACCTCGTCGATCTCCCCGATCTTCAGGACTACTGCTACGCCGTCGCCGGGATCGTCGGCGAGCTGCTGACCGAGCTGTTCCTGATCGG
>DATMZM010000348.1:0-11818 GCA_035607445.1 Thermoanaerobaculia bacterium
ATGCAGCAGCTGTTCGAGGAGCTGGCGGCGCGCTTGCCGGACTTCGTCGCGATGCACGAAGACCTGGCGATCGAGCGCGCCCGGCGGGGGCTCGACACCGTCCCGGCGAGAAAAGCCTTGCCGAAGAAGAGACCGCCGGCCGGCGGCTTCGCGGCAGCGACAGACCGCCGCGGTCCGTCGCGCAAGGGTTGAGCGGGTTGCCTCCTCCGGGTCTGCCGAGAGAAGGGCCCCGGCGCGCTGCCGGGACCCGTTCCTTGGGAGCCTCCTAGTTGACGTTCAAGGCGAAATCGTCGACGACGAACGAGGTCTGGAGCGAGGTGTCCTCGACACCGAGCAGGTAGACCCGGATCGTCTGTCCCTTGTAGGCGATCAGGTTGAAGCTCTTCTGGGTGTAGCCCGTCGCCTTGTCGAGGTTCGAGTAGGTGGCGAGCGTCGCGAGCACCGTGTTCGACGCGTTGCGGACCTGCACCATGAGGGTGTCGAACGCGGTCGTCGTGGTCGTCTCCGCCGTGTCGACGTGAAGGAAGAAGGTGAGCGTCGCCGTGGCCGCCGTCGAGGGGATCGCGACCTGCTGGTAAAGGGTGTCGGTGTGGCTCGAGCCGTAGCCGTCGAGCCACGCCTTCCAGCTGCCGGAGTGCGCCGCCTCCCCCGCCGAGCTGTCGATGACTCCCGTCGTGGGCACCCAGGGAGCCGGGCTCGCCGAGCCGTTTTCGAAGCCCGGGTTGCCGAGGAGCTGAGAGCCCGCAGAGCTCGCGACGGTCAGGTTGACGGTCGTCGAGTGGGTCGTGCCGCCGCCGGTACCGGTCACGGTGATCGTGTACGTCCCCACCGCGGTCGAGGAGCCGACCGTGATCGTCATCGTCGAGCTGCCCGCGCCGGGCGCCGCGATCGAAGCCGGGCTGAAGGCGACCGTGACGCCGGCCGGCTGGCCCGAAGCGGAGAGCGCAACGGCGTTGTTGAAGCCGCCGGAGACGGCCGTCGTGACGGTGACGTTGCCCGCGCCGCCCTGCACGATCGAGGTCGACGACGGAGCGGCCGAGATCGAGAAGTCGGGACTGGTCGCGGTATAGGTGCCGACCAGGCTGACCCCGGCGTAGGCCGCGAAGCCGTTGAGCAGGACGAAGTAGGTGCCGGTCTGCGGCGCGGCGAAGGTGCAGGTTTCGTTGTTGCCGCTGACGAAAGGCCGGCAATCCCAGGTCGTGGTCGTGGGCTGCGCGCCGAAGCGGACGTAGAGGTCGGCGTCCCCGGTCCCGCCGGAGATCTGGAACGTCAGGTTGGTGGCGCCCGCCGGGACGGCGAGGCTAAAGAACTGCTGTGAATTCGTGGCGCCCGACAGGTTGTTGACCGGCACGCCGTTCTGGAGCGCCGTGACGCCGCCCGATGAGGTCACCGTCAAGCTGACCGTCGTCGTGTGGGTGGTGCCGCCTCCCGTGCCGGTGACGGTGATCGGGTAGGTGCCGACCGCGGTGCCGGAGCCGACCGTGATCGTCATCGTCGAGGTGCCCGCGCCGGGCGCCGCGATCGAGGTCGGACTGAAGGCGACCGTGACGCCCGAGGGCTGGCCCGTCGCCGAGAGCGCGATCGCATTGTTGAAGCCGCCGGAGACCGCCGTCGTGACGGTCGAGGTGCCCGCGGCGCCTTGCGCGACCGGCACCGAGCCCGGCGAGGCCGAGATCGAGAAGTCGGGGCTCGCCGTGGTGCCGTCGAGGATCGCCGCCGTCCAGATCTCTTCGGACCCGCCGCTGCGGCGGTCCGTCCACGCGGGGAAAAAGGTGCCCGAGATGCCGGACAGCCCGGTGTAGTCGCCGTACTGGTTGCCGGAATCGGAGCCTGCGGTGGTCTCGTTGGTCGAGGCGGTCGTCACCTTGAAGGGTGCGCTCCAGGTCGCCCCGTTGTCGGCCGACGACTGGTAGTAGACGTTGGTCGACTTGCGCGTCGAGTCGCCGACCGTGTCGTAGTAGGTGACCGCCAGTTTGCCGCTCGTTTCGTCGACGACCATCCAGGGAAAGATCTGGTCGTTCAAGCCCGCTTGGTTGTTGATCTTGACCGGCGAGGCCCAGGTGGCACCGCCGTCGGTCGAGCGGGAGAACCAGATGCGGCTCTTGCACGTCGAGGCCGCGTTCGTGCCCGGCCCGCCGCCGCTCGTGCAGCCGGAGTCGCCGGAGAGGTCGTTCCAGGCCGCGTAGACGTTGTTGACGGTCGAGGTGCGATAGGCGCCGCCGGTCAGGTAGACCAGGACCTGGCGGCTCGCGTCCGCCGGCACGGCGAACTGGAAGGAGCCGAAGCTCGTGCCGATGCGCACGGGGGTACCGAAGGAGACGCCGCCGTTGGTCGACTTGACGACGTTGAGCCGGCGGCTGCCGGTGTCGGGGAAGAAGCCGAAGACGTCGCCGAAGCTGTTGGTCTTGACGTCGTTGCCGATCGCCGTGCCCGTCGTCTCCGCGCCGCTGACCTTGACCGGCGTCTGCCACGAGCCGGTCGGCCCGGTCCGCCGGGCGACGTAGGCGGGCAGGCCGGGGTGCCAGATGGCGTAGATGTTGTCCTTGAACGGCGAGGTGGCGGAGTGGTCCACCCAGATCATCTGCTTGTCGTTGTCGGTCAGGCCGCCCGAGAACGTCGCGTCGAAGGTCCAGGTCGCGCCGTTGTCCGTCGACTTGTAGGAGCGCATGGTGAGGACGGTCGCCGCGGAGTTGATGCCGATCGTCGTCGACCAGGCCGTGCCGTCCGAAGTCCACTCGACGGTCGGATCGGACTGGAACGCGTCGCCGGTGACGAGAGGCAGCAGCGACTGGCCCCAGCTGGCGCCGCCGTTGGTCGAGAAGAACATCGCCTGCCGGCCGGTCGAGCTGATGTTGTTCGAGGCGCCGATGATCTTCTGCGGGTTCAGGTAGTTGACGCGGATGTCCGTCTCGCTGCGCGGCGAGGTCTGGGCGCCGGAGATGCGCGTCTCGCCGCTCTCGCTGGCCGCCTGCGACTCGAGGCCGGGGGCCTCGAGCTTGCCGGGCCGCAGGTCCTGGTGGCTCAGCATCCACTCCCAGGCCTCGTGGAGGACGAGCGGGTAGCCTCCGGTCGGATCCCCCGGCAGGAAGAGGTCGTGCGGATGGGCCTTGCGCCACTGGACGCGCAGCCAGAGCGGAATGCGGATCCGGTCCTTGAATTCCTTCGCATTCAGGAGATCGAACTCCTGGTTGTCCAAGATCAGCCGCTCGAGAGCGGATCCGGGCTCGATCCGGTTCTTCTCGAGCTGTTCCTGCACGGTCGGCCAGGCCGGCGTTCGGCCGGCCGCGAGAGCGGTTGACGCGGGGACGAGGCCGGCGAGGGTCGAGCCCACGACCAGCGCACACAGGGACCATCGGCCATACCTTCGGTGCATCGCGTTTCCTCCCTTTCCGGGGGTAGAAAGTCCGTCGTTGACGACGAGTCCGACATCAGCCGGCCCAGGAGCCCAGGGCCGAAATGGAGTCCAGATCGAAGCTGCACGGGGTCGCCGGGCCGGCGAGCGGCCTGGCGAGGACTACGGGGGAGGAGGCGGGATCAGCCGAGAGGCGGGGAGCGGCCACCGACCCAGCGGGCGGGGGGGTCGGAGGGGATGCGGTCGGACTCGAGAGGGAGCCTCTCGCCACCTGAATGCGCGCACTGGATCAGCGCGATGGGCGCTTGCAGGGAGCGCGCCGCCAAACGAGCCTGACAGGCGGCACAGGCCGGAACGTCCTCCTCGCCGCCCGCCTCGACATGGCAGGGCTGGTGGGGGTGGACGGCCGCGCGGTTGACGCGGGATTCTCCGACGTGCGAGGTGTTCGAGGTTGCGCTCGGACCATGATGGTGAACCTCCATCATCCCTGCCAACAGGAACGGCAGGAGGAGGGCACAACACAGCCTCTGCGAAGACCGCAGACCCGGCGGGAGCATCGCGGCGAATGGTAACAGAAATGCTTGCAAATCAAGCTTCCTCGAGCGCACGCCGACAGGAAGGACCCTCGGGCGAGAAACGAAAAAAGCGCTGGACGGGAACCGGGGATACCATCCGTGCGAGCACGGTGGGGAGGAGGTAGCTCCCGGCCCCGTCCAGCGAGAGCCCGGCCGTGGCGCTAACACGGCCGGGCTCCGACTGCACCCATTTGTCCCTTCGTCGCCACTCTTCTGCTTCAGAACACGTAGCGCACGCGGCCGGCGAGGGTCCGCGGCGGGATCACGTGCGTGCCGCCGAAGACCGACTGGAAGTTGTAGAGTCCCTTTTCATCGGCCGCGTTGAGCAGGTCGAGCTGGACTTCGAGCGGCAGGCCGTACTGCGCGAGCTTCGCGCCGAGCGAAAGGTTCCAGATCGTCCGCGGCTCGACGCGCTGCGGGTCCTCGCCGAAGCGAAGGAAGGGAGCGGCGTAGGCCGTGTCGGGGCTCGCGAGCACGTCCTCGAGAGCGCCGGCGTCGGCCACGAGCCCCGAGTCGTAGCGCTCGGTCACGCCGACCCAGAAGCCGCTCTTCGGGATGTCCCAATAGAGGCCGAGCTGCTCCTGGAGATCCTGGTCGTGGTCGATGAGGAACGGCCCCGCGGTCAGGCTGTCGAGCGCGCCGGAATCGAGGAAGAGGCCACCGACGAACGGCGGCTCGTAGATCGCCCGCACGTGCCCGACCGAGAGGTAGCCGCGCAGCCCCCGATAGGGGCCGCCGTCGAGCCGCGCGTTCCAGCCCGAGAGGTCGCCGCCTTTGAAGTTCAGGGGAAAGACGATGCCGGTGTTGAAGAATTGGTCCTGGTCCGCGGCGTTCTCGACCTTGCGCTTCCAAGTGGAGAGATCCACTCTCAAGCCCGAGCCGATCCCCTGCTGCACGCCGACGTTGTAGGCCTCGTGGTGCTCCGAGGGATTGGACAAACGCCCGAACCCCAGCTCCCGCGAAGCCTGGACGTCGGGCGGTACGAGCGCCGAGGCGGCGGCCGAAGAGGACGTCAGGATGTTCTCGTACTCGGGAGTGATGAACATCCGGTCGTACGAAGCGCGCACGACGGTCGAGGTCGCCGGGATGTACCAGGCGAACCCCAAGCGGGGCTCGAGCTGGCTCTCGGTCGTGAACAGGCGGTTGTGGTCGTAGCGCAGTCCCGCGTTGATCGTCAGGTTGCCGAGGCGGACCGTGTCCTGGACGAAGAGGGCGCCATAGGTGCCGGATCGCGAGCCCGTGAAGACGAAGGGACCGCCGCCGCGGGTCAGGTCGTAGGGCGAGAGGTTCGGGTTGAAGCCCTCCGCCTCCGGATCGTTGAGGCCGGGGTCGGTGATGCCGAAGGTAAACCGCTCGCGAATCGGAAAGCGCTTGGCCTGCAACCCCACCTTGACCTCGTGGGCGCCGAAGACGCGGGAGCCGGTCAGGTTGACGCCCTCGTTGCCGAGACTGCGGTTCTGCGCGGCGGTGACCGGAGTGTCGCCCGCGGACGGGAACAGCTCGAGCCGGTTGTCGCGGCCGTAGACCTGCGCCTCGAGCACTGCCGAGCCTTGGGTGATGTGCTGGAGGTCGAGGTTCAGGTTCCAATCTTTGGAGGTGACCCGCTGGTCCTGGCCGGCGTCCTCTTGGCTCGGCAGGTTGGTGACGTCGCGGTCGGTGCGGCCGCCGTTGCCGGTCAAGCGGAACGAGTCCGAGCTGCCCGGCGCGAAGTCGTAACGCAGGAAGCCGCGGCGCGTCGTGCCCTGGTTGTGGAAGTTGTCGAACGACACCGGATCCAGGAACCGGTCCGAGCGCGAGCCGTCGAGGTCGAGAAAGAAGCCGGAGCGTGCGGAGCCCCAGCCGGCGGCGAGGGCGCTCTCGAAGGTCGAGTCGCGCGCGCCGCCGGCGGTGATGTCGCCGTGGAACCCGGGATGGCCGAGGGCGGAGCGGGTGGTCAGGTTGATCACGCCGTTGGCCTTCTCGCCGTACTCGGCCGGCGTGCCGCCGGTGATGATCTCGATGCCCTCGGCGATCGCCGGGTTGAGCGAGTTCGAGAAGGTGACGCCGATCTGATCGCCGATCGGCTGGCCGTCGATCACCAGGAGCTGCTGCGAGTGGCCGCCCTGGAAGTGGTAGCGGCCGTTCTCGTCCTGGCTGAAGCCGGGAGCCGAGAGGACGATCGCCTCGAAGGCGCGCGAGGCGACCGCCGCGGGGAAGCGGCGCACCAGCGAGCGGTCGATGTCGGTGTGGGTCGAGGAGTCGTCCTTCTCGAGAGCCACCGCCTCCTTCTCCGCGGTCACCGTGGTCGACTCGGAGAAAGCCGGAGAGAGCTCGAGCTCGCGCTCGATCGGGATGTTGCCGCGGACGTCGACGTTGAGGTCAACGGCGCGGAATCCGTCGAGCTCGGCGCGCAGGTGGTAGGGGTTGTCGGGGACGTTGGTGAACCGATAGGAGCCGTCGGCGGCGGAGGTGGTCTCTTGCGAGGAGCCGAGGAGATCGTTCGAGAGGGTGACGGTGACGCCGGGTAGAGGCTGGTGATCGGGCCCGAGGACGCGGCCTCGAACCTGGCCGGCCCACGCGGTGCCGGTGACGAAGAAAAGGGTAAGGGCGAGCACGCCGGCGGTGCCGCGGCAAGCTCGGCCCGAGAAGCGGTCGAGATCCATGATGCCTCCGAAGGGTCGGACCTCGGACCCGCGCGTTGGCGCGGATCCTTCAAGTTCGCAGGTCCCGTGAACGCACGGGCCGCCGCCCTCACGCGGGGCGACAGAGAGACAGCGAACGAGGGGAGGTCAGGCGCTGGGAGGGGAACGGCCGCCGCCCCGGTGGGTGCAGGGGCCGGAGGGCTTGCGATCGGCTTCGAGCGGCGGGCGGGTGCCGGCCGTTTCGACCCGCAGCACGGCCACGCACGTCGTCTGCGCGCCGCGCGTGGTCAGGCTGTGAAGGCAGCCGGGACAGCTGGGGGTTTCCTCTTCCTGGCCGCCCGGTTCGACGTGGTGCGGCAGCTGGGGATGGATGGCTTCGGGCGTGAACCGGGTCTCTCCCCCGAGATCCGGGTCGGCACCTGCGGCGTGATTGTGAACCTCGACCAGTCCCGTCAGGAGCGACAGGAGCAGGAACGCCGACGCGAGCTTGGATGCCGGCCGACTCCCTGAGACGCGCGAAGCGCGGATCGAGAACACGGTTCGGTAGGGTAGCAGAGCGGTGAATGCGACGCCAGAGCGATCGCTCGAACGGTCGGCGAGAACTTCCCGACCCGCGAGCCGTAACGATTCCGAGAGTAGAGTCGTCGACCCGAGGAGAGGAGCCATGCCGTCGATCGCACGAGATCTCCACCAGGCCGCCCGGTCGCTTCTGCGGCGCCCGGGCTTCCTCGTCCTCGCCGCCGTCACGCTCGCTCTCGGGCTCGGCGCCAACACGGCGATCTTCAGCCTGCTCGACGCGGTCCTCCTCCGCGCCCTCCCCTACTCCGATCCGGGCCGGCTGGTCCTGCTGTGGGGCGACACCCGCGCGGACGGCAATCACCGCAACCAGGTCTCCTTCACCGACGTCGAGGATCTCCGCCGCCAGACGAAGACCCTGGCGGAGGTCGCGGCCTATACCGACTGGAAGCCGATCCTCTCCGGCCAGGGCGAGGCGGAGCGGATCCCGGCGATGCTGGTCTCCGAGGCCTACTTCCGCGTCCTCCGCGGCTCGGCCGTCCTCGGCCGGACCTTCGTCCCCGAAGAGCACGTCGACGGCAAGGACGGCGTCGTGGTCTTGGGCCACGCGCTCTGGCGCCAGCGCTTCGGCGCCGATCCGAAGATCGTCGGCCGCTCGATCGTGCTCAACGGCCGGCCCCATACCGTCGTCGGCGTCGCCTCGCCCGCGCTCGCCTCCCTCCCCCGCAACCTGATCGGCGAGCCGGCGCAGCTCTACCGGCCGGTGGGCGAAGCGAGCGACGAGACCCAGCGCGACGCCCGGCACCTGCGGGCGATTGCCCGCCTCGCCCCGGGCGCCACGATCGCTGCCGCCCAGGCCGAGGTGCGCGGCATCGGCCAGCGCCTGGAGCGCGAGCACCCGAACAGCAACACCGGCTACGGGATCGGCGTCGTGCTCTTCCGCGAGGACCAGATCGGCGGCCTCCGCGCGCCGCTCCTCGCCCTCTGGGGGGCCGTCGGGCTGGTCCTCCTCGTCGCCTGCGCCAACGTCGCGAACCTGCTGCTCGCGCGCTTGACCGCCCGCCAGGGGGAGATCACGCTGCGCACCGCGCTCGGCGCGAGCCGCGGCCAGCTCGCGGCGCAGTTCGTCGCCGAGGGGCTGATCCTCGCGGGCGCCGGGGGCCTCCTGGGCGGCCTCTTCGCGACCGCCACGCTGCGCGCGCTCGAGCGGCTGGGCGCCGATTGGATCCCCTCGTTCGCGCGGATCGAGATGAGCCCGCGGGTGTTCGCCGTCTCGGCCTTCCTCTGCCTGCTGACCGGCGTCTTCTTCGGCCTCGCGCCGGCCCTCCGCTTCACCCGTCCCGACCTCGCCGGAAGCCTCCGCTCGGTTGGCGCGCGCGGATCGGCCGGGAGGCAATCCCATCGCTTCCGCGGCTTCCTGGTCGCCGCCCAGGTCGCGCTCTCGCTGATCGTGCTCTCGGGCGCGGCGCTCCTGATCCGGAGCGTGCTCGAGCTGCGCCGGGTCGATCCCGGCTTCTCGCCCGACGGCGTGCTGACGGCGAACGTCTGGCTGCCGCGCGCGAAGTATCCGGAGGCCAAGGATTGGAACGCCTTTTACGATCGGCTGCTCGACCGCGTCGCGGCGTTGCCGAACGTCCAGGCGGCGGGGCTCACCAGCGTGCTCCCCCTCTCGAGCGGCTTCGACGGGCGCGGCGTGCTGGTCGAGGGGCGCTCGACCCGGCCGGAGGACGAGGTGTCGATCGACCTCTACGCCGCGACCCCGGGCTACCTCGACGCGCTCCGGATCCCGCTCCTCCGCGGCCGGGGCCTGACCGCAGCCGACCGCGCGGACGCGCCGTTCGTCGCTCTCGTCAACGAGACGATGGCGCGGAAGCTCTGGCCGGGGCAGGACCCTCTCGGCAAGCGCTTCAAGATGGACACCGGCGCGCCGTCCGAAAAGATCCCCTGGCGCACCGTCGCCGGGGTCGTCCGCGACGTCCGCCACTATGGGCTCGACCGCGCCGCGCCGATGCAGATGTACTTCCCGCTCGCCCAGGAACCGGGCTCCTTCATGACCCTCGCGATCCGCACGGCGACGCCCGCCGGCCTCGACGGGCTGGCTTCCGCGCTGCGCCGCGAAGTGCGCGCTCTCGATGCCGATCAGGCGGTGTTCGACGTCGCGACGATGCCCGAGCGGATCGCGACCTCGCTCGGCCTGCGCCGCTTCGCCCTCGCGGCGCTCGCCTTCTTCGCCGCGATCGCCCTGGCGCTCGCCCTCGTCGGCATCTACGGCGTCCTCTCCTTCGTGGTCGTGGAAAGCCGGCGCGAGATCGGCGTCCGCCTGGCGCTCGGCGCGGGCACCGGCCGGGTCGTGGGAGGAGTCCTCGGCCGCGGCATGGCGCCGGCCGCCGCCGGCCTCGCCGCCGGGCTCGCCGCCTCGCTCGCGGTCGGCCGCCTGCTCGGCAGCCTGCTCTGGGGGGTCCAGCCGACCGACCTCGCGACGCACGCCGGCACCGCGGCGATCCTCGCCGTGGCGGCCGCCCTCGCCTGCCTGGTCCCGGCGCGCCGCGCCGCCCGGATCGACCCGATGGAGAGCCTGCGCGTCGGCTAGCCAGCGCCGGCCGCCGGGGCGATTTGGCGGTCGCCCCGGTCTCGGATAGATTCCTTCTCCGGCACCTCGATCCCGTTCCTCCGGGCGTCGCTTCGGCCTGGGCGCCCCCCGTTCCCGTCGCTCGAAAGACCCCGGCATGCTCGATTCGGTCTCGCACATCGTCCCCTGGCTGCTCGGCGTCGCCTTAGGCGGCCTCTCGGCCGGCTGGATCTGGCGCGACCGGAGAGTCCGGGAGCTCTCTCGCGAGCTGGGCTCGCTCCGGCCGAAGGCGGTCCGGCTCATGGAGATCGAGCTGATCCTGGCCGAGCGCAACGGGGAGCTCGCGGCGCTGCGCACCGAGATCGGCGACCTGCGCGCCGCGCGCGGCGCGAGCGCCGAACCGGTCCAGAGCGAGCTCTACGCTCCGCTCCGCGAGGCGGCCGAAGCCAAGATCCACGCGACCCTCGTCAAGAGACCCTCACGCAAGAAGTCCGGCGAAAGCCTTTGACCTCGCCGCCGCCGTCGCGGCGGCCTCTGGAGACCGACCCCATGCGCACCAAGATCGCGATCGCATCGCTCGCTCTGGCCCTCTGCCTGGCCGCGGGCACCGCCCGGGCCGAGAAGCTCGGCCCGCTCAACGTCACCCTCCGCTTCGTCCCCCAGGAGAGCGTCGGCTCCGACAACCCGACTTTCGAGGCGGGGATCTCCGATCGTCCCGTGCAGGTCAGGATCGAGGAGGGGCGGACGATCGCCGACCTCGCCGTGATCGGCGAGAGCACGGACGACGACGACAAGGTCTGGCCGATCCGCGCGACCAACGATCCGATCGCCTGGGCCAACGAGGTGCTGGCGAAGACCGCCGGCGACTGGGGCATCCGGGTCTCCGCCGACGCGCCGCTCGCGCTCACCGGCAAGCTGACCCGCCTGCGCGCTACAGAGAGCAACAAGGCCGTGGGCTCGGTCTACAACGCCGACGTCCAGGTCACCTTCCAGCTCGCAGACGCCAAGGGGCGCCTCCTCTGGGAGGGCGCGGCCTCCGGCGACGCCACCCGCTACGGCAAGGCGCGGAGCGCCGACAACGTCAACGAGGTGCTCTCCGACGCGGTGAAGGAGGCGTACGCTAACGTCGTCGCGGAGACGAAGCTCCAGGAGGCCTGGCTCGGCAAGTCCGCGCCGATGGCGGGCAGCATGACGAAGCCCGCTGCCGCCCCGGGCGACGTCCTCACCCCCGAGGCGATGCTCGACCAGCTCGTCCAGCTCAAGAAGAAGGGCTTCGGCACCGATCTGCTGGTCGACTTCGTCCACCAGAAAGGCCTCTCGCGCTCCCTCTCCGCCGACGACCTCGTCGCCTGGAAGAACGCCGGCATGCCGCAGGAAGTGATCAAGGCCGCGCTCGAGAAGGGCAAGTAGCCGCGCGGACGTTCAATTCATCGACTCGATCCCGTCAGGAATCCGGCCGGTCCTTCTGCTCGAGCAGGCGGCCGGAGTTGACGACGTAGCCGAGGCCGGAGGCGACCGTCAGCGCCGCGGTCAGGTAGATGAAGAAGTCGGCGAGGAAGTCGAGGGCGACGGCGAAGCGGGAGGCTTCGCTGGCCGCGAGGCCCGCGACCAGGATGACCGCGACGGCGCTGACCTGGACGAGGGTCGTCGCCTTGCTGAGCACGCTCGGCGGGAATCTGCGCACGCCCGCGGCGAGATAGAGCACGAGCGCCACGACGACGATCAGGATGTCGCGCGCGAGCACCAGGATCGTCACCCAGAGCGGCACCGGCGCCGCCTGGGTCTGGCTCGGGATCGCCAGGATCACCCAGGCGGAGGTGAGGAGCAGCTTGTCGGCGATCGGGTCGAGGTAGGCGCCGAGGAGCGACTGCTGCCCCGCGATGCGGGCGATGAAGCCGTCGAGAGCATCGGTGACTCCCGCGAGGAGGAAGACAAGGAGGGCCTTCCTCGGCTCGCCGTAGTGGACCGCGATGATGAAGATGGGCACGAGGCCCATCCGCAGCAAGGAGAGAAGGTTCGGGATCGTGAAGCTCATGGCGCGCCCAGCAGCTTCTCGGCCAGGCGGATCATCTCGACCGCCTCGGGCCCCGCCACCGGATCGCGCGGCCGGCACTCGTCCGTGGCGGCGAAGAGCCCGCAACGGGCGGCGACGGCGCAGACCCCTCCGGACTCTCCCTGCAGGCAG
>DATMZM010000481.1:0-4006 GCA_035607445.1 Thermoanaerobaculia bacterium
GTCGGTTTCAGCCAGGTTCAGTACCTCGCGATCCTCGACCACCGGACCAACAACGTCGACGCCTCCCGCAACGAACGGATGCGGGAATTCCAGAAGAACGTCATCCTGTGGACGATCAACGAGCTCTGGTGCTTCGAGAACCTCTGGTACGAGATCGCCAACGAGCCCGAGGACCAGACGGTCGATCCCGTGGCCGTCGCCGAGTGGCAGAAGGCGATGATCGATCAGGTCCAGACCGTCGAGGGGAGCTACCTCAAGGACGCCACTCACCCCACCCGCTCGCTTCAGCGGAGCCACTTGATTGCGGTGCAGCCTTGGACGGTGCTTGGAGCGGACAAGGCCTTTCTCGACCCACGGATTTCGATCGTCAACAGCCACTACACGACGGTATCCACCGATCCGCAGCAAACGTTGCCCAACCTGATTCCCCGCCAGCTCAACCTCGGCGCGATCACTCTCGCGCGCACTTACGCGCCCAAGGCACGAATCCTCGGCTTCAACGAGACGAAGATCACGCCGCTCGGCGGCACCTCGGGTGACCGCAGCCACTTGAACGGCGTGCTCCAAACCTCTTCGCGCACCGACAGCACTCGAGCCGAAGCCTGGGAGTTTCTGCTCACCCAGGGAGGGACCTACGACCACTGGAGTTACAACTCGAAAGCCGGAGTCGGCAGTCCGACCACCGGGCAGATCCGAATCCAGCTCCAGAACCTCTAGACCTACTTCGACAAACTGCCTCTCGATAGCTTGAGCGTGACGACGCCTGATCCGCCCAATAGCTGGATGACCAATATCTCGAAGTACCCGGGGCCTGCGCCCGACGCGCAGATCTGGGAAACGAGCACGGCTCCAGGCGCTATTGGGCCGGGCTCCAGACTCCCGATCGATCGACTGGCCGCAGATTCTTGCTCTACGAGCATCACAGCACCCCGAGGTGCAGAAAGCCGAACGATCAGAGCCCCGAGCCCGAGTACGCGAAGGCGGGTTGCCCCAATGCAACGACATCGAGCTTTGCTTTCCTCGCCTTGGGCGGCTACGACTCCAGAAATTGGAACCAAGCTGACAAACGCTACGGCGACTCTTTCCAGGTGAATCTCGGCGCCACTCCAGGGAGGTTCGTGACCCGCTGGCTGGATCCCGCGACTTTGGCCATCCTCAAAGAACAGAAGATCTACTGGAAGCAGGCTGCGGACGCCCCGTGCAGCGCGCCCAGCTGCATGGTCTGCGCGAGTCCAGCGCTCTGTGTGCTCGTATCGCCCCCCTACGACTTCGACGTTCTCCTCGACGTGGCACAGCAGTGACGGCGCTACGATGACGTTCCGAGGAACCAAACCGATGATCAAATCGAGACTCCTGCTCCTCTCCTTACCGTTCGTCCTCGCCGCGCTCCCCACCGCCGCGCAGCCCTTCGGCCGGCGGCTAACCTCAGAGGAAGTTGCCTGCGAAGAGCACCAGCTCAACCGGCTCGTACACCGCTTCTCGTCCGGCGTGGGAATCATTACGGTCGGCAACGCCTTCCTTTGGCGTGCGGACCCTGATCGGGCCTCGTACCAGGGGCTCGCAGCTTTCGGCAGACTGGAGAAAGATCTCGGCGAGCGCGTTCACGAGGAATCGCAGATCGCCTTTGACCTCTTCCTTCGAGACGACCAGGACTTCCTGAACCCGCAGCGCGCTCTCCTGCCCCAAGCGACTCTCGTGCGGCGGGACGCAGCCTCGAACCTTCGCCCCGCAACGGTGCCATTCCCCTATTTGAACGTGGTGTTCGAGCTGGCGCCAGAAGTCGCCGACCCGACGACACCCCAACAACCGATCCAGATCACCAATCGCCAAGCGGCGGGGGAAGGCCAATCAGACCGGGCCGGGAGGGGCCTCGCGATCGATGACCTGCTCTCGGTTTGCCACCACGAAGTCACTCCGTTCGATCTCCGCGTCTTCTCGATCCTGGCCCGGACCGTGCGCGCTTCGGAGTGCCTCTTCGAGCCGCTCGGCTGTTTCTCGTTCATCGCCGGCCACAAGAGCGTGATTTTTCGCGGGGAAGAGCCGCTCTCCTATCGGATCAACCTGTTCTCTTACCTCTCTTCCTGTGACGACGAAGGACACTGCTCCTATGGCGAGGCAGACGTCGCGTTCCTCGCCCGCTTTCAGGTCGACGACTCGGGCCGGCTCGCGGGAGGCGACATCCAGGTGCTCCCCTTTTGCACGGAGGGCCCTTCGCAGGTCGGCTGCACGCACAACGGCTCGTCCGACATCGGCGTCTACGTTCTCCCTCCGATCCGGCCGGGCGTCGAGCGTCAAGGCGAGGCGGAATTCCAACGGGCGGCGTTTCTGAACGTCGACTATGAAGGCAGCGAGCGCAACGTCCTCCAAGCCGACGTCAACTGGAGCGACCTGCTACGCGACACTTCCTGGAACCAGGGCTTCGAGTGGGCGGTGGCGCCCGCGAACGCTTGCACGGCGGAGCCCTGATCGCCCAGCCCTGAGGCCGCGCGCTAATACTTCCGGCCCTCTCGACCGTCCCTCCCCTTGAGGGCGGCGGGATGGACCCGCGGCCTCGGGTGTGGAGGCCACGGGTCTCCCGGAGGAAGGACCATGAAGAAGAAGCTCGCGCTCAACCGCCTGACCGTGCGCCACTTGGAGACCCTCGCGACGACCGCGGTCGACGGCAACGGCATCTCGATTGTCCCCACGGTTTTCTGCCGCACGCACACCTGCATCAGCTGCTACGGCAGCTGCTACGACACCTGCCTGGGCGGGATCTGCTGAGCGAAGTCCGGCGAAGCGAGAGGCGCGGGCCTCAGGGGAGGGTCTCGCGCTTCTCGATTCCTGATTCCTGATTCTCGATTGTCGTCACCTTCCGCGCCCGGGCCGCCCGGGCCTGGTACTCGCGGTGGAGGAGGCCGTAGAGCACGGCCTCGTGGGCGCGGGCCGCCGAGCGGATCATGCGGTTGACGTGCATGTGGACGAAGCTTCCGGCGAGGTCGGCGCGGTTGAGAAACCCCTCGCCTTCGAGGCGCGCGAGCTCGGCGACGTGCGGCGCGGAGCGGCGGGAGCGCTCGGCGAGGATCGCGTAGCCCGGGGCGAGCGGATCCTCGGCCGGCGGCTCGACGGCCAGGAGGTTTCCGATCGCGCGCTTTTCCGTGCGGTACTTCTGGTCGATCGACACCTCCAGGCTCTTCTGGCCGCCGAACTCGCGCGCGAAATTCTCGCGCATCGAGCCCATCAGCTCGAGCTTCTTCGGGTCGTCGAGGCCGAGATCGGACAGGATGAGGTCGGTGCCGCGCAGAGCCAGGCGCCAGCGCGCGTCCGCCCCCTCGTCGCCTTCGAGCGTCTCGACGATCGCCAGGCAAGCGTCGCTGTCGGCGCCGAACAGCCGCTCGCAGACCGGCATCCCGGCCGGCCCGCCGTAGCGCTCGATCTCGCGCTCGTAGGTGTCGAGCTGGATCTTCCAGGCCCGCCCCTCGCCGAGGAGCGAGCCGACCGCCTGCTTGATGCGCGGCAAGGCGCGCAGCAGAAGCGTCTCCGGATCGCCGTGCAGGCGCAGGCGCAGGTGCCATTCCGGATCGCCGTAGCGGATGAAGAACCAGGAGTCGGCCTCGCCCGCTTCGAGCACGGCGCGCACCGCGGGGCCGACCGCCTCGCGCAGGATGCCGTCCGCCGTCGAGCTGCCGGTGTAGACCTTCAAATAGAGCCACTCGGAGCCGGGCGGGAAGCTGCGCTCGATCGGCGGGACCGCGCCGTCCGAGACGCTGCCCGAGCGCGCGGGACGGGCGGCTTCGGCCGCGGCTGGGGGCGCGGTGGGGCGCACGAACGGGACGACGATCTCGTGCAGGAAGCGGCCCTCGGGGCCCGTCACGCACTGCGCGTCGAGGTCCGGATAGAGCTCGTGGAGGCCGGCTTGCTTCCTCTCCTCGACGAGGTCCAAAAAGGTGTCGAGGCAGAGCGCGTTCTCGAAGTCGACGAGCAGCTCGTTGTCGCCGTCGGCGAGCGTCGCCCAGCGCGGGATGCG
>DATMZM010000422.1:0-2649 GCA_035607445.1 Thermoanaerobaculia bacterium
GAGTGCGGCCAGTCACCGCGATCCGATTCCCGGAGAGGAGAAGCGCGAAGCTCTCGCGCGGCCCGTCGATCGCTCCGAGCGAAGCACCGGTCGCGCCGTCGAACAGCAGGCGCCGCGACTTGGCGAAATCGCGGACGAGGACGGTTCCGCCGTTCGCCGACACCGCCCAATTGAACCCGAGCGGCTCGGTCGCGATCTCCCCGACCTTGGCCGGCTTGCCCGACGGCAGCGCAAGCTCCGCGATCTCGATCCGCGGGAGCGGATTGTCGCTCGGCCGGGGGAAGTCGGAGGGGAGCTTGGTGAACCAACGCAGGCGGTCCGGTCCGACCCAGGCCATCCGGAAGCCTTCGTAGACCGCGCCGCCGGAGAGCGGCACGGCGGCCATCAGCCTGCCGGTCGAGACCTCGAAGACGAGGAGCCTCTCGAAGCCCAGGACGGCGACCCAGCGGCCGGTGGGAGAAAGATCGAGATCGCGCACGGGCGAGGGCAAGGCGACCCGGAGCGATTCCGGCATCGAGCCCGTGCGGCGGAGGTCGAGACGGTGCAGGTCGCCCGCCCCTTCGCCCGGCTCGGCCTCGACCCAGACGGCGCTCCGGCCGTCGGCCGAGAAGCTGAGCGGAAACCAGTCCGAGCGCCAGAGCGCCCCGAGGCGCACCGTGCGGCCGGTTGCGCCGTCGACCAGGAAACGCGGCTCGTAATCACCGCGCCCGCGGGCCGGTCCGGCCACCTCGAACCAGGCGCCGCGGGACGAGGCGACCAGCTGGTCGATCCGGGTGAGATCGAGGACGTCGGCCGCGACCACCCATCGCGAGCTCGCTTCGAGGGCGAGCCCACCGGCGAGCAGGATGCCCCAGAGCGCGAGCGAAAGGGCGCGATGGCCGCGCGCGAGATCGGTGCGGCCGACCAGGAGCTGGGCCAGGCTCGCCGCGATCAGGGCGAGCAGGACGAGAGCGAAGAGGGCGATCCAGCCGGCCTCGAGGGCGTCGCGCGCCCAGGCCCGATGGAGCCGGGAGATCGCCGCCCCGGCCAGGAGCCCGACGGCCACGAGGCCGGCGAGATCGAAGCCGAGGGCGACCGAGCGCGAGGCGAAGAGCACCGTGGCGGCGTGGGTCAGGAAGAGGAGCCCGACGCAGCCGAGGAGGCCGAGAGCGAGGGCTCCCAAAGCGCTCACGTTGGCGAGCCAATCGATGTCCTGGACGAGGACCGGCGAATGGCTCAACTCTCCCCCGAAGAGGAGAGCCGGGGCGATGACCAGGAGAGCCGATGCGGCGAGGAGGGCGAGAGCGGCGCCGAACCGGCCGGCCCAGATCGCGAAGGCCGGGATCGGGCGGGCGAAATCGAAGCCGAGGCGCCCGTCGGCGAGGTCGCGGGCGATCGCGCCCGAACCGAGCACGAGAGCGAAGACGCCGCAGGTGAGGAGGCCCAGGAGGAGCGCCGCGCCGATCGAAGCGTCGGCCGCGTGCGCCCCCATCTGGCCTTGGAGGCGCGGGATGATCGGCGCGGCGAGGCCGACCAGAAGCGCGCCGAGCAGCAGGATCCGGCGCAACCGGAATTCGCGCGCGAAGACGGCGAACGCGGCGGCCACCCCGCCCGGACCCCTCGAACGACCCCGGCCGCTCATGCGGCACCCCTCTGCCCGATCGGATCGGAGACCAGGGCGAGGAACAGGTCCTCGAGCCGGATCGCCTCGACCTCCGCGGCGCCAGGGCCGGAACAGCGCGCCCAAGCGTCCTCGTCGAAGCGCGAGACGATCACTTCGAGACCCCAGGCGCGGCGCGCGAGGGCGACCGGCGAGAACGCGTGGAGCGCCTTTTCGAGCCCCTCCCCGGGCTGGGTCCAGCGCAGGCGGCGGAAGCGCGCCTTCAAGGCCTCCAGATCCTCGTCGACCAGCAGGCGGCCGTCGCGCAGGATCCCGACCCGATCGGCGATCCCCTCGACCGCGGCGAGCTCGTGGGTGGTCAGGAAAACCGTCGTGCCCCGTTCGGCGAGCTCGCCGATCAGCTCCTCGAAGACCGCCCGCCGCGCCCGCGGATCGAGGCCGAGCGTCGGGTCGTCGAGCACGAGCAGCTCGGGCGAGGGCGCGAGGGCGAGCGAGAGCGCGACCTGTCCCTTCTGCCCCTTCGAGAGACGGCCGAAAGCGAGATCGAGAGGGACCCCGAAGCGGCGGAGCCGCTCCTCGAAACCCGGGCCGTCCCAGCGGCGATGAACGCGCGAGCAGAAGCGCGCGATCTCGCGGGCCGACAGGGCGGGGGGAGCGTCCGGCTCCTCGGAGACGACGCCGACGTCTCCGAGCAGCTCCGCCCGGTGCCGCCAGACGTCGCGCTCGAGGAGGAGAGCTCGGCCCGCGCCCGGGCGCTGCTGGCCGAGAAGGCAACGCACGAGGGTCGACTTGCCGGCGCCGTTCAGGCCGAGCAGGGCATAGACGGAGCCCGGGACGACCGCGAACGTCACGGCGT
Source organism: Thermoanaerobaculia bacterium (assembly GCA_035607445.1). Classification (GTDB taxonomy): domain Bacteria; phylum Acidobacteriota; class Thermoanaerobaculia; order Multivoradales; family UBA5704; genus DASYKS01. The sequence goes on from DATMZM010000422.1 coordinate 2,457, forward strand.
CGAGAGCGGTCCTCGGGCCGTAGCGGACCGAGAGATCCTCCACCCGCAAGGGGGCTGCGGCGATCATGGCTGGCCTCCTTGGCGGGTCTTGGTCATCTCGTCCCAGGCCGATTCGGCGGCGCCGAGGGCCTCCGCGCGCGCCGCGCCGAGCGTCGCCGCCCGGCTCGCGTAACGGACGGCGGCCTCGTCGAGC
>DATMZM010000434.1:0-15794 GCA_035607445.1 Thermoanaerobaculia bacterium
ACAAGACCACAGTCGATCGGACCGCTGGCCTGGTCATGGTCAGCTTGGGACTGAAACTCCTGCTTCAGCCGCCAATCGACCGGTAGTAATCCATCAGGACTTTGGCCACTTCCGGCCGCGAGAACTCCGGCGGCGGGGCGATGCCCTTGCCGAGCATCTCGCGCACCTTGGTGCCCGACAGGTCGATGTAGTCCTCGTCGGTGTGCCCCGGCGCTTCGCGCTTCATCACGACGCGGCCGAGCTTCTTCGACCAGGCCGTGTTGTCGGCGCCGAAGATCTGGATCTCGAGCGCGCCCTTGGGCACCTTGGTGTCGAAGATGGCCTGCGCGTCGAACGGACCGTAGTAGCTGCCGACGCCGGCGTGGTCGCGGCCGACGATCAGGTGGGTCGCGCCCATGTTCTGGCGGAAGATGGCGTGCAGCACGGCTTCACGCGGACCGGCATACAGCATGTCGAAGCCGTAGCCGGTGATCAGCACGCTGTCCGGCTCGAAGTACTTCTCGACCATCACCCGGATGCACGCGTCGCGCACGCTCGCGGGAATGTCGCCTTCCTTGAGCTTGCCCAGCAGCATGTGGATCACGATGCCGTCGGCGTGCAGGCGCTCCTTCGCCATGCGGCACAGTTCTTCGTGCGCGCGGTGCATCGGGTTGCGGGTCTGGAACGCGACGACCCGGCGCCAGCCGCGGCGGGCGAACGCGGCGCGCACCTCGGCGGGTGACAGGCGCAGCTGCTTGTAGTCGTAGTGGGTCGGCAGCTGGAGCGCCTCGACGCGCCCGCCGACGAAGATCGGCTGCGAGCGGTCGAGCAGGTGCGCGGCGCCCGGATGCAGGCGGTCGACGGTGCCGAAGGCCTGGGCCGCGAGCTTCTCGCGGTCGGGCTGCCAGATCTCTTCGACCTCCAAGGCGGCGAGCATCACGCCCTCCGGGTCGCGCAGGGCAAGCCAGCCGCCCGGCGTCAGCTTGCCGGCGAGCTCTTCCGAGACGTCGAGGTTGACCGGCAACGGCCAGACCGTGCCGTTGGCCAGGCGCAGCCGCTCGCCGACCGACTCGGTGTCGGCGCGGTTGAGAAAACCGGTCAAGGGCGAGAACGAGCCGTTCGCGAGCAGCTCGAGATCGCAGACCTGACGCGGGGTCAGGTCCCACGACGGCCAGTCGCGGGAGGCGGCCCTGAGCTCGGCGGAACGCTCTTGCGAGGCGAGGAGATCGATCAGAACCCCGCCGTGCGGCGGGATCAGATGGTCGGTGGAACCGGCCCCCGAAGGGGCGGACGAAGAATGGCTCATGGGGAGTGTGGAGTCCTCTCTCGATCGGGATCGAAAAGCAGCGCTTTGGGGAAGGACTTGCGCGAACGCGCGGTCGCTCGGGGCGGCGGCGTTCTAGACCATCAAGCTACCAAGTGCCGGTCGCACCCCGAGGCGGGACCGCCGGTGACAAAATAAAACCGGGAGGCGCGAGCGCGCGTCCCGGTGGTTGCGGGGAGCGAGAAGGCGCCGGCGGCGCCTACGGGATCGTGTCCGACGGATCCGGCTCTCGATCGATCACGACCGCTGTCGCTGTCGCGATCGGGCCGAAGATCGCGCGCTTCTGCCAGAAGGCGACGACGCAGGTCCGGCACAGGTCGTCGGCGCGAAGCACGCCGCGCGCGTCGAGCCGGGAGACGATGCCCTCGCACATGAAGCCGAGCACCGCGCGCCGGTTCTGCGGTTGCGCGGTCTCGCCGATGATCATGTTGGCGGCGAGGCCGGCTTCCTTTTCGGTCAGCGGCATCCGGCAGTCGGCCTTGACCACGCTCTCGAGCATCTTGGAGCGGGCGATCTCCCGGCCGTCGGCGAGAACGACCGCCGCGTAGTACTCGACGGTCTCGTTGCGCCGCTCGGGTTTCGGCAGAACGGTCCAGTAGCGGCCTTCGCCCTTCGGGGTCATCGGCACGAAGTAGAAGTTGCCGTGATCCTTCCAGCGGAAGTAGGTCCGAGCCGCGGAGCCGCCGATCTCGGGCGACATCCTTGCGGTGATCACGCCGTTGCTTTCGGCGGGCAGGCACTCGGTCTTGTCGGCGCTGATGGTCGGGGCGGCCTGCGCCCCGGCCACTCCGGCCGCGAGCAGGCCGAGGAGAAAGGCGAGCTGGCGTTCGATCTTCATCGGAAGTCCCTCCGTTTCCAAGGGATATGACACGTTACTGCCGATCCGAAAACGCGTCAAGAGAGCCGCGAGAACGGGTATTGATGGTCCCGGGCGTTCCGGATCGGCTCATCGGATCGGCTCGCCCAGGATCTTCTTCGTGTACTCGTCGATGAACGGCGAGGCCTGCAAGTTGGGCAGCGCGCGCTGGAGCGCCGCCGCCGCCCCCCGTTTGTTGCCCGATTCGAAGAGCGAAACGGCGAGGTAGAAGAGGCGCTCGGGGTGGTCGTCGCCGGGATCGCCGCCGCGATGGAAGTAGGTGGCGGCCTCGTCCCAGCGGGAATTGCGGTAGGCCGCTTCGGCGGCGAGCAGCTGCGCCTCGCGATCCTCGGGCCGGGCGTCGGCGACGCCCTTGGCGAGATCGCGCGCGCGCTTGAGGTCGCGGGTCGAGGCGGTCGGGGTCAGCAGCTCCCGCGCCTTGGCCAGATTTTCGATCTCGTGCGGCGCGAGGCCGGAGGCGGGAGGGGCCGGGGTCTGTTGAGTTGGAGGGAGAGGGCGAGGGTCCGGCGTCGAAGGCGGTGCCGCGGCGGTTGCGGTCGGGACGGACGGCGCGGGAAGATCCGCCGGTTTCGCGGTCTCGCGGTCCGATTTGATCCGGTGCGCCAGCCGCGCCAGGTCCCGATCCTCGCGGAGCGCCGGGGTCAGAGAGGCGACGAAGGCGCGCGCTCGGTCCCAGGCCTGGACCTCGACGAGACAGCCGAGACGCGCCGCGGCCGGGGTTGCGAACTGGTTCGTCTCGGCGCACGTTTCGAGGTCGGCGAGACCCTGGGCGCAAGCGCCGAGCCGGGCCTGGGCGAGACCGCGCAGGCAGTGCGCGCTCCCGTCTTCGGCCGCGAGGGCGAGCGCCGCTTGCGCCTGGGCGAGCGCCGCCGCGGGATGGCCGTCGGCGATCTCGAGCCGGCCGAGGAGAACCTTCCAGGCCGGGTTCTTCGGCTCGGCCGCGAGCTTTCGGGCGAGCTCTTCGCGCCGCGCTTTGAGCGGCAGCGCCTCGATCCGCGCCGCCTCGCTCTGGATCTTGAGACGCGAGAACGAGGGCGACGCCCCGAGCATCTCGGCAGGGATCCGCGTCGCCGCCAAGCGCTCGAAGGCGGCGCGCACGGCGGCCGGCAGCTCGGCCTTGGTGTAGCCCTGGAACTGGTCCTCCGCCTCGGCCAGCCGCCGGAAGCTCTCGCGAAAGCCGTCGCCGTCGCCGGATTGCGCCTGGGCGACCGCGAGGCGCGCGAGGCAGCCGCCGAGCAAGGGCGGGTCGTCGAGCATCCCGAAGCAGGCGAGCCGCAGCTGGCGGGCGGCGGCGAGGAACTCTCCGCGCTCGTAGGCTTGAGCGCCGTCGGCGTAGAGCCCGAGATAGAACGGCTCGACCGCCGCCGAGAGCGGCGCGGGAGCGAGGGAGGTCAGGGCCGCCAGGACGGTCCAGACGGCCAGGGCCAAGGGCGCGCCCGATCGCGCGCGCGAGCTCATGGGAGTCCCTGCGGCAGCACGGAATCGAGCCGGCCGGCCGGCGAAAGCCCGGGCAGGGTCCGGTCTTCGATCACGGCGCGCGGATTTTCGACGAACAGGCGGTCGGCGATCTCCTCGCCGAAGCGAGCGGCGACCAGGCGGCGGGCGCGCGCGAGCCCGGGCGGGCGCTTCGCGATGCCGTGGCAATCGCTCGCGACGAAATGGACCAGGCCGGCTTCGAGCAGCCGGTGGACGTCCGCCTGCGGCCGGCGCCCGAACTCGCCGGTCAGGCTCATCGCCGTCACCTGGGTCGCCGCGCCGAGCCCGACCAGGCGGGCGATCAGGTCCGGCTCGCCGGCGAGCCAGGGGATCAGCTCGGGATGGGCGAGGATCGGACGCCAGCCGGTGACGACGAGCTCGTGGATGAGGTCGAACGCCTCGATCGGCGCGCCGTCGACGTCGAGCTCGAGCAGCAGGTAGCGCGACCCGGCGAGCGGCAGCACGCCGCAGGCGCTGCCGGGCGCGTCGAGGAAATCGTCGAGGAACCGGCCGTCGACGTGGATCTCGCCGCCCGGGTAGAGGCGCAGCTCGTCCGCCACCTCGCGTTCGATCCGCGCGCGCAACGCTTCGAGCAGCTCGAGGTCGTCGTTCCACCAGCTGCCGCGCCGCTGGTGCGGTGTGGCGACGAGCGCCGTGCAGCCGTCGCGGATCGCCCGCCGGCACATCTCGACGGCTTCGGCGAAGTGCTCGGCGCCGTCGTCGATGCCGGGCAGGACGTGGGTGTGGAGGTCGATCATCGGGAGACCGCGTCTCCCGCCGCGAGGGGCTCGGACTCGTAGCTGCCGTAGGACTCGTAATAGCGCATCTTGCGGCCGTAGCGCGCCGCTTCCGACCGGTGCCGATTGAGCACGACGCCCAGGACCTTGAGGCCGGCCAGGCGAAGCCGCTCCGCGCAGTCCTTGGCGTCCTCGCGGGTCACCTTGCCGGCGCGGAACGTGAGCACCACGCCGTCCGCGAGCGCGCCCGCGATCGTCGCGTCGGTGACGGCCAGGGCGGGCGGCGTGTCGATGATCACGTAGTCGAAGCGCTTGCGCACCGCCGCGAGCCACTCGCGCATGCGGTCGGAGGAGAGCAGCTCGGAGGGGTTCGGCGGGATCGGTCCGGACGGCACCAGCCAGAGGTTCGGCACGTGGGTCGAGACGAAGACCGAGTCGGGATCGACGGCGCCGGTCAACTGGTTGACCAGGCCGTTGCGATTCGAGACCCGGAACACCTGGTGCATGCGCGGCTTGCGCAAATCGGCGTCGACGATCAGGACGCGGCGGCCGAGTTGGGACAGGACGACCGCGAGGTTGGACGCGGTCGCCGTCTTGCCTTCGCCCGCGGTCGCCGAGGTCACCGCGATGACTTTGAGCTCGTCGGCGGTCGACAGCAGAAGGGCGGTGCGCAGAGAGCGGTAGACCTCGGAGATCGGTGTGCGCGGGCGCTCGTGCGGCACGAGCTCGATCTGCTCGCCGGTCGGCACTGCCGGCAGGGCGTCGGTTTTCTTCCTCTTCGCGCGGGCTTCCGTGCGGCCGTAGCTGTACCCGTAGCCGTAAGCGCGACCCGATTCCGTGATGTCGGGCACGACGGCGAGCGTCGGCAGCTTCAAGCGACGCTCGATCTCCTCCGGCGTCTTGATCGTCCGGTCGAGGAACTCGATGAGGAACGCGAGGCCGATGCCGAACAGCAGGCCGAAGACCAGGCCGTAGGTCAGATCCTGGCGCAGCGACGGCCGGAACGGGCCGCCGGGCACGAGGGCGTGGTCGATGATCCGGATGTTCGAGTCGCGGGTCCCTTGCAGGCGCGCCGAGACCTCGGTTTCCGACTGCTTCTTGAGCAGCTCGTCCATCAGCTGGCGGCGGGTTTCGACCTCGCTCTTCAGGTTCGTGTACTCGACCGCGGCCGAGCTCTGGTTGATCGCCTCGCCCTTGATCCGCGCGACCTCGCCCGCGAGCGACTGCTCCTGGCGTTGCGCCGTCTGGTATTCGGCGAGCGCGTTGCTCTTCGCCTTGGAGGCCATCTCCTCGATCACGGTGTTGAGGTGCTGCTGGCCCTTGTCGATCTCGGCCTTCAAGGCCACCATCGCCGGCCAGTCCGGCTTGTAGGTCTTGAGCTTGGTCTCGTACTCCCGCTCGAGCCGGAGCTGGTCGGTCCGCAGGCCCGAGACGACGCCGCCCGAGAGGCTGTCGGCCACCGTGTCCTTCGGCGAGGAGGTCACCTCGTGGTAGAGGGCCTCTTTTTCGATCCGCGTCTTCTTCGCCGTCATGAAGTCGCCGTTGAGCGCCTCGAGACGTTGCAGCACGTCGTTCGAAGCCGGATCGACGGCGACGATGTCGCTGCGGCGGCTGAACGCCTGGAGCTGGTTCTCCTTGTCCTGGATCTCGGTCTTGAGCGTTTCGATCTGCGAGCCGAGGAAGGAGGACGCCTTGCCGGTCGAGGCGTAGCGGTCCTCGATGCCCATGTCGATGAACGCCTCGGTGAACGCGTTCGCCGCCCGCGCCGCGAAGTCCGGGTTCCTCGAGCGGTAGGAGATGTTGACCAGCGAGGTGTTGCGGATCGGCTCGACCGTCAGGCCGCCGCGCAAGCTCTCGGCGAGACCGCCGAGCGTCGCCAGGTCGTCCGCCGCGGTGGGCTTCCTGCCCGCCGCGCGATTGGCCGCGGCGCCGGGGTTCCAGTCGGGATCGTTCGCGAGGTCCAGATTGCGCGCCACCCGCTCGGCCAAGCCGCGGCTCTTGAGCAGCTCGTATTGGGTCGGATAGAACTCGATGTTCCAGTAGTTGTCCCAGGAGTTGTTCTCGGACAGCACCGGAACCGTGCTCCGCCGCTCGATCTGGAGCATGGCCTGGGCCATGTATTCCTTGGGGGTGATCGAGTAGTGGACGATCGAACCGGCGAAGGAGATGAGGGCCAGCGCCGCGATCAGGCGCCAGTGCCGGCGCAACATGCCGAGGTACTCGGCGATGTTGAACTCCGACTCGGGCTCTTCCGCGAGGAGCTCGATCGCGGGGTTCGAAAGCGGTGGGTTCTTCAAAAAAAGGACTCCTTGGCGACGATCACGTCCCCTTCGGCGAGGACGACGTCCGGCGCCTTGCCGGAGAGGATCCGCTTGTAGTCGGCCTGAAGCTCGGTCGCCGCGCCCCGGGAGCTCCGCTTGATCTGGATCCTGTTCGCCGCGCGATCCGTCAGGCCTCCGGCGCGGGCGATCGCGGCGAGGAGCGTGATCCGATCCGTGCTCTTGAAGGTGACCGCCCCCGGCCTCGCGACCTCGCCCAAGCAGTAGACCGTGAGCTCCACCGTGGCTGGAATGTTGATCAGGTCGTTGGCGAAGATCGGCAGGTTCACCTTCGGGTCGGCGCGGACGAGCAGGTCGGTCAAATCGATCGAGACCTGGTCGGAGAGGCCGTTTTCGGCCTGGCGCAGGATGTGGACGAGATTGCCGTGGTTCTCGGCCAGGCCGCCCGCGGCGGTGATCGCCTCGAGAAGCGTCCAGCGTCCGGAGAACGCCAGGTTGCCCGGCTGTTTGACCGCGCCGATCACCGAGATCGGCTTCGAGCGGAACTCTTTCACTTCGACGTCGGTCGAGGCGCGCTGGACGTACTTCGACTCGAGCAGGATCTTCAACTTGAGCGCCAGCTCTTCTTCGGTCAGCCCGGCGGCCGGCACGTCGCCGATGAGAGGCAGGCTCAGCATGCCGTTTTCGCTCACCCGCCGCTCGACGTTGAGCTCCGGAACCTCGAACACCTGCACGCGGACCATGTCCTTCGGTCCGATCCGGTAGCCCGGATTCTTGGTTTCCGCGCGCGCTCCGCCGGCCGTCCAGGCGAGGGCGAAACATAGATAGATCAGGATATTTTTCATGACGGATGGTGTCGAGGGCGCCGGAACGCCCAGAAAAAACTCTTTCAAAGTCTATGCCCGTACGGCGCTTATTCTAATACCAGCCGGTCGAACCGCTGCGGAAAGAGTATCCCGCGCCGATCGCGGTGATCGAACGGTCGAATCCCGGCAGGTTCGAGCGGAAGTCGGTGCGGCCGAAATGCAGGCCGAACGAGCCGTGTCGCCCGGTCGAGAAGTCGGCGGAGGCGCCGTACGAGAGGGTGTCGTCGCTCCGCCGCGGCGTACCCGGCCGGGCGGCACGATAGTCGTTGCGGCCGAATTCGAAGTAAGCGCGGGCGCGGGTGCGGATGCCGACCTTCCACAGGAGCGCGCCGCCGATCCGATCGTCCTGCAGGTACGAGTAGCCCGCGTCCAGGGTATAGACGATGCCCCGCCCGCCGTAGGCGAAGACGGCGATGCGGCCCGTCTGGTTGAAGCCGGCCGACAGGTTCGCCGTCGTGGCGTCGAAGGGAACGAAGCTCGACCCCGCCTTCGGATCGCTCGACCGGGAGGCGACCTCGATCTCGAAGAAGCGGTCCTCGTTCTGCTGGCGCACGAGGACGAACGGGGAGGTCCCGCGGTTCGAGCGGTCGAGCGGCAGGGGCGCGGCGATGAAGTCGACGTCGTCCCGCTCGACGCCCGCGCCGACCGTGAAGCCGCGCCCCAGCCGATAGCGCAGGCCGCCGCGCACGACGCTCTCGTCGCGATCGAGGCGATCGAGGCGATCGAGCGGCGCCTCGCCGGCCTTGGCCGACACGAGGTTGCGCACCGCGAGGTCTTCGCCGCTCGCGAAAAGGGCGAACCGGCCGCTGAGGCGGAGGTCGAAAGACAGGGTGGCGCGGTCGTTGCGGGCATGGCTGAGCGTCGTGACCTCAGGGGAGACGAAGCTCTGGGCTTGCGTCCGCTGACCGGTCGCCTCGACGGTCAGGCGGTTCCAGAATCCGAACACGCCGATGCCGTAGCGGCCGTCGACGCGGCGGCGGTCGGCCGCCTCCCGCCACCAGACGTACTCGGGCAGGGCGTGAACCGCCCAGTAGATCTTCGGGCCGGTGCGGAAGTAGGCGCGCAGCCCCGCGCCCGCGGTGCCGGTCAAATCGCCGCTCTTCGGTCCCGGGCCGCCGACCGCGTTGTCGACGTACTGGATGTCGCGCAGCTCCCACCAGGGCGAAAGGCGGACCGGTCCGAGGTGCCAGCGGGCTTCCGACGTGGCCTTGTCGAGAGTGCCCTTGCGGTCGGCCGGCGGCTCGACCAGTCCGCCGGGCGGTCTATACTGATCGAATTGCGCCGTAGCACGAGCCGCGACCAGAGCGGCGAGCAACCCGGTGAGCACGCTGAGCGATGCGGAGCGAAATCGCACGTAGAGGCCTCCGGACCCGCCGAGTTTCCGCCGCGGTCTGCGATCGGCCTACGGGATCGGTCGCGCGATGATACGCCAAGCCGAATGGCGGGTCGCAGGCGCGCTCTCGCTCCTATTGTTCTGGGCGCCGTTGCCCTTCGCGAGCGTCACGCCCTGGCCCGCGGCGGCCCTCGAGGTCGCGGCCTTCCTCATCTTCACGCTCGCGCTCGCGAGCCCCGAGTCGGCGCGCGCGCTGCGCTTGCTGGCCTGGCCGGCCGGAGCGCTCGCCGCGGTTTCCCTCCTCGGCCTGCTGCAATCCTTGTCCGTCCCGCGCGCGCTCGCGGCTCGCCTCTCGCCCGCTCATCTCGCCCTCGCCGACCGGGCGGGCGAGGTTCTCGCCGGCCGGGGGCAGCCGGATCTCACGCTGTCGCTGTCGCCCTCCGCCTCGCGCGGCGCGGCCCTCTTGTTCGCGGCCGCAGCGGCCGGGCTGCTCGCCGCGGGCGTCGCCGGTCGCGAGCGCCGTTGCCGCCGGGCGCTCGCCCTGGCGCTTTTCTCGGCGGCGCTGTTTCAGGTTCTCTACGGCGCCCGCCGCTGGTTCGAGCGCTCGCGCGAGATCTGGGGGCGCGAGGTGCCGGGGACGGCCGACCGCCTGCGCGGCACGTTCGTCAACCCCAACCACCTGGCCTTCTTCCTCGGCCTCGCCTTGCCGCTGGTCTTCGCCTGGGCCTGGTGGAGCGCGCGCAAGGCGCGCGCGGAGCTGCGGCTCGAGCGGCGGGTGCTCCTGATCGCGCCGCCGGCTCTCCTCTGGCTGACGCTGTTCGCGGGGCTGGCCTTCACGGGCTCGCGCGCCGGGATGCTCGCGGCGGTGGCGGCGGTCGCTCTGCAAGGTCTCTTGCTGGCGGCTCGGGAGCGCAATTGGCGGCTGCTCGCGATCGGTCTCGGCGTCGCGCTCTCAGGGGTCGGGGTCGTCGCCTTCCTCGGCCGGCAGGAGGGTTTCGGCCGCTTCCTCGCGCTCTCGGGCGGGGTCGGGCTCACCGCGCGCCTCGAGACCTGGCGCGCCTCGCTCGGCCTGGTGCGCCGCTTTCCCCTCCTCGGCACCGGCCTCGGGACCTTTCGCGAGGCCTTTCCCCTCGTCCAGCCGGCAGGCCTCGCCGGGACCTGGCGGCACGCGCACTGCGATCCGCTCGAGCTGCTCGCGACCGCCGGTCCTCTCGCGGTCGCGGTCGCGGTCGCCGGAGCCGCCGGCCTCGCCCGCCGGCTCGCGCGCGTCTTTCGCAGCGGTCATCGGTCGGAGGACCGCGCCGCCGGTCTCGCCGCGCTCGGGATGCTGGCCGCCGTCCTCCTGCACGAGCTGGCCGACTTCGGCCTGACCCTTCCGGCCAACGCTCTCGCCGCCGCCGTGCTGCTCGGCGCGGCGGCGTCAGCGAAGTGCCACGGCGACGGGGGTGCCGGCGGCCGGAGGGAGCAGGCGGACGCCGCCGGGCAGGACCGTGCCGCCCGCGACCACGGTGACTTCGAGGAGATGGATCCCGGGAGCTACCGCCGCGGGCAGCGCGAGGGGCTTGCCCGCGGTCGCGAGGAAGCTGCCGAGGAGGGCGCCGTCGAGGCGGACGTCGACGACCGCCGAGCCGGTCGCGACCTCGTCGATCGCGACGTCGAAGCCTGATCCCGGGCTCGCGGCGATCAGCTCGAGCCGCGCCCGGGATTTTCGGAAGGTCCAGGCGAACGCCGGCCAGGCGGTCGCCGCGAGCTCGGCCAGGCGCTCGTCCGCCCTGCGCTCCAGGGCGGCATCGCCGGTCGCCCGGGCGACCGCCTTTCGCGCGCGCCAGGTGGTCGGCAGGTCGTCCCGCTCGCGGCTCAACAGGGCGAGAGCCGCGAGCGCCTCGTCCTTCGTCGCCGGGGCCGCGAGCGCCTCGGCCTTGGCGACCTGGAGCTCACCCCAGGCTTCGGTGGTCGGATCGTCGCTCTGGCGCTCGAGGATGCGCGCGCGGGAGAGGTCGCCGGCGGCGATCGCGGTCAGCGCCGCGGTCGGCAGGTCGCTCTCGCCGGCGAGGCGCCCGAGCCGGGCGAGGGCATCGGCGGAGATCGGCAGGCGGGCGAAGCGGTAGCTGTCGAGGATCCAGCCGAGCTGGGCGGAGAGCAGCTCCGAGGTCCTGGCTCCGGCAATTCCCGGCGGGCATTCGTCGAGCGCCCGTTCGAGCAGGTCCGCGCCCGCCGCCGAGCCCTCCGCGCGCACCGCGATCTCCAAGTAGATCTCGCGCGCCGGCCCGAAGGCGCCCTGGCGGACTCGCGCGCGCGCCGCTTCGAGGTCCGCGGTGAGGCGTTTCTCGAGCACCCGGCGCCGCCCCGCGCGCACCGCCAGCATGCCCGGCCAATCGGGTTTCTGGCCGTAGAGCACGAACAGCTCGTCCCATGCCTCGGGATCGGCGGGCAGCGCGGCGAGCGCCTGGTCGCGGCTCCCGGCGATGGCGAGCCAGGCCGGCAGGAGGTCGCGCCGGGCTTCCCGGTCTTGGAGACCCCGGCGCACCAGCTCGCGGGCCGTGCGCCGTTTTTGCGCGGACAGGACCGGCCAGAGCTGCGCGTAGGCGTGGGCGAGCAGGACCTGGGTCTCGAGCCGGCCGGGAGCGAGCTCGCGCGCCGCTTCGAGCGGCGCTTCCCAGTCCCGATAGCGGCTGACCAGGCGGTCGTCGTGGGCCCTCAGGCGCGCGAGGTAGGTCGCTCCGCCGAGCACCAGGCCGCCTTCCCAGGCCGCCGGCAGCTCGCGCCAGGACAGCGCGGCGAGGCTCGCGACCCGATCGAGACGCCGGACGCTTCCGGCGAGATCGCCGGCGGCCGCGACCGTTTCGGGCCGGCGCTTCAGCTCGGCGGCGAAGACGGTCCGTGCGGCCCGCAGGCGGGCGCGCGCCGGATCGAGCTCGCGCCGGACCTCGGCCGCAACCGAGGGAGACAGGGCGAGCGGCGCGGCCGAGGCGAGAAAATCCGCGAGGCGCTCCTGTTCTTCACTCCAGGCCCACGCCTCCGAGATCGCGCCGGCCGCGGCGCCGAGAGCGAGCAGGGCGAGGCCGGCGCGCCAGAAGGCGGAGCGCCCGGATGCGGTGCGCGACGGCTCGGGGAGGGCGTTCATGAACGCGGTCGCTATAGTACCGAAGATGATCGTTTCGCCACGGCCGGCCGCCGCCTGGGCCGCCCATCTGCCGTCGCTCGCCGTGGCCGCCGCCGTGGCCGTGCTCCTGCTGATGCCCCAGGCGTCGCTCCCCGACGCGCCGAGCTGGTTGCCGTCCTCCTGGGACGCGATCCTCGACAAGCTGGGCCACGCCGGCCTCTTCTTCGTGCTGGCGGGTCTCTGGTATCGCTCGGTCCTCAGGCTGCGCAAGCGGTCCTCGCCGCTCGCTCTCGCGGTCCTCGCGGCGACGGCCTACGGCGGGCTCCTCGAGCTCGCCCAGGCGCTGACCCCGACGCGCGATGCCTCGCTCGCGGATGCCGCGGCGGACTTGGCGGGCGCTCTCCTGTTCGCTTCTTGTGCGCGGCTCGCCCGCGCTTTCCTGCGCCTGGCGCCCGGCGCCGATCGCCGCGCCGGAATCCGCTTCACGCCGCCGCCGGTTCCCCTCACTCCCGCGCTCTTCTGGATGCTCGCCCGCGCGTTCGGCCCCGCCGCGGCGAGCGCTCCGAGCCCGGGCGATCCCCAGGCGGCCCTCGCTCTCGCGCGGCGCTTCGCGCTCGCCGCGCGCATCGCGGCGCGCTCGGAGCGGGGTCTGCTCGAACGCGAGGTGGGTTCCGCCGGGGCGGCCGAGCTCGCCGCCGATCGTCGGGCTGCGGCGGCGAACGCTCTGCGGTTCGAAGGGACGATCGGCGCGGTCTCCGCGGCGGCGGCTCGGGCGGAGATTCCGGTCGTCTTTCTCAAGTACGCCGCTCTCGAGCTCGCGGGCCGGCTCGCCGCGGGGGCCCGCGCCGCCTCCGACGTCGACGTGCTCGCGCCCGCAGGGCGGGAGGAGGAGCTGCAGCGGGCGCTCTCGGCGGCGGGGTTCGCCGCCACCGGATCTCCCGGGTACGAGCACCAGCTGCCGCCGCTCGTCCATCCCCGCCTCGGCGCTGTCGAGGTCCATCGGATGATCGTCGGCGTGCGTCTCGACGGGCGGCGCTCGGCGACGTTTTCGGCGCTCGCGGCGGCCGGTCTGCTCCGGCCGATCGTGGCTCTCCCCGGCCGGGTCTCGATTCCGGTGTCCGCGGTGCTCGCCGCCCATGCCGCCGTTCACGGCCTCGCGCAGCACGGCTTCGAGCCGGCGGCGTACCCGTTCTTGCGGACTGTCGCGGATCTCCTCGATCTCGCCCTCGCCGATGATTCTCCCGGACATCTCCTCGCGAGCGTGGCGGATTGGCTCCGCCGGGACGTCTCGGGCGAGGAGATCGCCGCGCTCCGCCAGCTCCTCGAAGAGCTCGCCGCCGGGCGGCCGAGGACGGACGGTGCGGACGGTGCTTCGATCCTCCTCCGCCATGCGCTGGCCGGCCGCCTCGATGCCGCCTACGAGCGCTCCTTGAAGCTCGCTTTCCTGGCGCCCCGGCCGAGCGATCGCGGCGATCTTTCGCGGCTCGGCCGCGCGCTCGGCCATGCGCTCTGGCTCTCCAATGCCCAGATCGACGCCGTCTACGGCCCGCCGGCCCGCCGCGCGGGCTATTGGGCGCGCCGGTTCGCCCGCCCGTTCGACCTCGCGGGCCGCTGGCTGCGCTCGCTGCGATAGCATCCCGCGGCCATGAAGCCGCCCGCTTCGACCGCCACCGCGCGCTCGGCGCCGCTCGCCTCCGCGCTGATGTGGATCGCGATCTTCGCGGTGCCGCTCCTCGTCGTCCCGAGCCTCCACGAGTCGTTCCGCGAGCCGAAGCTCCTCGCTGCCGAGTGGCTGGGGCTCGCTTCGCTGCTCGCCCTCGCGCCGCAGCTCGGCGGGCGCCGCATCGACTGGCGCGGTTTCCTCCGGTCGCCCGCGGTCGTGGCCGTGGTGCCGCTCTTGGCGCTCGCCACGGCGAGCCTGGCGACGAGCCGGCATCCCCTGCACGTCCGGGAGGCTCTCTGGGATCTGGGCGTCGGCGCGGCCTGTCTGATCGGCTGGACGTTCGGCTTCGGGAGGGCGAAGAAGGAGCGCTTCTTCGTCGCTCTCCTCGCGCCGGCGGCGCTCCTCGCTTTCCTTGCGATCCTCCAATTCCATCGCCTGTGGGAGCCTCTCCGCTTCGCGGGGATCGCGTCCGATCCGCGGCTCGGCGTCACGTCGCTCGCCGGCAACCCGGGCGACCTCGGCGCCTACCTCGTGCTGCCGCTCCTCGCCGGCGTCCGGGCGCTGCCGGCCGCTTCGCGCCGGGCGCGCCTCTGGCTCGCTGTCGCTCTCGGGCTCGGCCTTTATGCCCTGCTCGCGACCCAGACGCTCGCGGCGCTCGCGGCGCTCGCCGCCGGCCTCCTCGTCTTCGGGACCCTGACCCTGCGGCGACGGCAGCTCTTGGCAGGGCTCGGCGCCGCGCTGGTGCTCGGGGCGCTGGCGTTCGCGACGGTCGGGCCGCTGCGCACGCGCGTGCTCGGCAAGCTCGACCGGCTCGCCGCGGGCGACTGGAACGACCTCTTGACCGGCCGGCTCGACGGCTGGCGGGCGGCCTTGCTGATGCTCCGCGAGCATCCCGCGTCGGGCGTCGGACACGGCGCCTTCCGGCCCGAGTTCGCGCGCGCGAAGCTGGCCCTGGTCGCGGCGGGCGTGCCCTTCCGCATCCAGCAGGCGACGCCGGTGTTCGCCAATGCGCACAACGAGGCCTTGGAAGTGGCGGCCGACCTCGGCTGGCCGGGCGTGGCGGCGCTCGCCTGGGGCCTCGGCGTGATCGGGTGGGCGGCCTGGAAGCGTCCGGGCCCGCCGCGGGCGCGGGCCCTCTTTCTCGCCGGTCTCGCGGCGCTCGCGGTGCTTTCTCTGGTTTACTTTCCGTTCCGGATCGCCATGGTGGCCTATCCGGCGCTCCTCTTCCTGGCCTGGGGACTCGACCCGCGGGAGGAGGGCTGATGTCGCGGCGCCCCGCTCGCCCGCAGCCCGTCCGCCCGCGGGCATCCCGGCGGCCCGTGGGGTGGATCGCCTGGGCCGTCGCGGCGCTCGCGACGCTCGCTCTCGCCGGACAGACCGTGCGCTCGCTCGACCGCCTCACCGCCAGCCGCGCCCTCTGGCGGGTCGAGATCCTCTCGCGCAGCGCCGTCGCCGCCGGCCGCTCGTCGCGCGAGCTGTTCGCGCAGAACCTCCAGACGCTGAGCCGGGTCGCGCCGCTCGATCCGCTCGAGGTCGGAATCCCCCTCGCCCGGGGAGCGCAGTATCTCCTGCTCGGCAGCGGGGAGGCCGCCGAGGAAGCCTATTTCGAGGCGCTCCGTTTGGAGCCGCGCCCGGAGGTCTACCTGAACCTCGGCCGCGCCCAGCTGCTCGCCGGCCACCAGGCCTCCGCCAAGCAGAGCTTCGCGACCGCGGTGAAGCTCGATCCGAACCTCGCGCCCTACGTGCCGGCCGCCGGGCGGTAGCCCCCTCCGCTACACCCCGCGCGAGGTGAGGACGATCTTGACCGTCCGCAGCAGGATCGAGAGGTCGAGCCCGAGCGACCAGTTGGCGACGTAGGCGAGCTCGTAGCGGAGCTTGTTCTGCGGGCTCGAATGGTAGTCGCCGTTGACCTGCGCCAGGCCGGTCAGGCCGGGAGCGACGGAAAATCGTTCCGCGTAGCCCGGGATCTCGGCCAGGTACCGGTCGACGAACCCGGGGCGTTCCGGGCGCGGGCCGACCAGGCTCATCGTCCCCTCGAGCACGTTCCACAGCTGCGGGATCTCGTCGAGCCGGTAGCGGCGGAGGATCGCGCCCACCGGCGTCAGGCGCGGGTCGTCCGCCTGGGTGAGGACCTCGCCGGTCGCCGCCTCGGCGTCC
>DATMZM010000461.1:0-3027 GCA_035607445.1 Thermoanaerobaculia bacterium
CCGGCCAACCGATCGGCGGTCGAGCGGTCGAAGCGATCGGCGGCGTACTCGAGGGCGCCTTCGAACCCCGCGCCCGCGGGCGCCAGCTCGAGCGTCATCTCGAGCTTGGCCGTGTCGGTGCGCAGCTCCCAGGGGGTCGCGTCGAGCCCCGGCAGGCGGAGGCCCGGCCAGGCCTCGACGAGGGAGAGGGCGGCCTGGACGAGCGGCGGGCGGGCGAAGTTCCGCGCCGGCACCAGCGAATCGACCAGGTGCTCGAACGGCAGCGCGTGGGCGGTGGCCGCCTGGACGGCCGCGTGCAGGCGCTCGGCCAGCTCGCGGAAGGGCGGATCGCCGCCGAGGTCGACCGCCACCGGCAGGAGATTGACGAAGCAGCCGAGGAGTCCCGCGGTCTCGCTCCGCTCCCGGTTCGCGAGCGGCGTGCCGGCGATCAGCCGCTCGCAGCCCGCCCATCTCCCGAGCACCGCCGAGAAGCCCGCGAGCAGCACGGCGAACGGCGTCGCCCCCGCGCGCCGGGCGAGCCCGGTGAGCGCCTCGCCCACCGCGGGCGAGAGCGCGAACGCCCACCTGCTTCCCGCCAGGCGGCCCACCGGCGAGCGCGGGAGGCCGGCGGACAGGTCGAGCTCGAGGGGGGTCTCCGCGAGCGCCCGGCGGAAGAAGTCGAGCGAGCGGTCGAGCCGCTCCGGCGTCCAGTGCGCCCGCTCCCAGAGCGCGTAGTCGGCGAACTGGATCGGCAGCTCGGGGAGCGCCGCCGGAACGTTCGCGAGCGCCGCGCCGTAGAGCGCCGCGATCTCGCCGAGCAGGATCGGCAACGACCAGCCGTCGGCGACCAGATGATGGAGCACGGCGACGAGCGCGTGCTCCGCGTCCGCTCGGCCCTGCCCGCCTCCCGAGAAAAAGAGCGCGAGGCGCAGCGGCCGGCCGGCGGCGAGGTCGAACGGCCGGCGCGCGAGGGAGCGCGCCGCGCGCTCGATCTCCGGCCCGCGCCGCGGCGCCGGGAGCCCCGCGGCGTCGATCAGAGGAATGCGGCGGGCGGCAGTGGATGCTGTCGGCGCGAGCCGCATGCGCGGTCCCTCGGCCGTCGCCTGAAAGCGCGCGGAGAGCACCTCGTGCCGGCTCTCGACGCCCGCGAAGGCGGCGTCGAGAGCCGGCCGCGAGAGGGCTCCGCGGAGGCGCAGCCCGCCCGCGATGTGGTAGGCCGGCGTTCCCGGATCGAGCTGCTCGTGGAGCCAGATCTGCTCCTGGCCGTAGGTCAGCGGCAGGCCCGCGGCCTCCTCCTCCGGAGTCCGGCGGCGGAGGGCGGGGCCGTCCATGGTCCCGCCGGCTTGGAGCCCGCCGGCCGTGCTTCCACGCGCCTCGTCGACGGCGCGCGCGAGGCCCGCGATCGTCGGCGCCTCGAACAGGCGGCCGAGCGGCAGATCGACGGCGAACGCCGCGCGCACCTTGCCGATCAGCCGCACCGCGAGGAGCGAATGGCCGCCGAGCGCGAAGAAGTCGTCTTCGACTCCCGGGCGCCGGACCTCGAGCAGTCCCTCCCAGATCTCGGCGAGGCGGGATTCGGTCTCGGTCCGCGGCGCCAGGCCCCCCGTCCTGCCACCCGCGCCGCTTCCGACTCCCCCAGCGATCCTCGCCGTGCCCGCGAGAGCTTCGAGAGCGCGCCGGTCGACCTTGCCGTTCGGCGTCAGCGGCAGCCTTTCCAGGCGGACGAACGCGCGCGGCACCATCGCCTCGGCGAGGCGGCGCGCGAGGTGGGCGACGAGCTCGGCGTCGCCGGCCTCCCCCTCGAGCACGACGAACGCGGTCAGCCGCCGATCGCCGGGCCGGACCTCGCGGGCGAGCACCGCCGCCTCGCGCACCGCGGGGTGAGCCCCGAGGGCGGCTTCGATCTCGCCCAGCTCGATGCGCTGGCCGCGGATCTTGATCTGCTGGTCGATGCGGCCGAGGTATTCGAGGGCCGGCGAGGGCGCCGGCGGTCCCAGGGAGAAGCTCTCCGGCGAACGATCGGAAAGTGCCGGCGAGGGCGCCGGCGGTCCCAGGGAGAAGCTCTCCGGGAGGCGCCAGCGGACCCTGTCGCCGGTGCGGTAGAGGCGGCCTCCCGGCTCTTCGGCGAACGGGTCGGGCCGGAAGCGCTCCGCGGTCTGCGCCGGATCGCCGGCATAGCCGCGCGCGAGGCCGGGGCCGGCGGCGGCCAGCTCGCCCGGTGCTCCCGGCGGCGCCAAGCCGAGCCAGCGGTCGAGCACGTGGACGCGCCCTCCCGGCAACGGCCGGCCGATCGGCGGCGACTCGGCCTCCGCCGGAACCTCGCTCGAGGTGGTGGCGACAGCGTTCTCCGCCGGGCCGTACTCGTTGATCAGCCGGAACGGCGCGCCCGCGGGCGCTCCCCGGTGGAGGCGGTCGCCGCCGGTCATCAGGGCGCGGAGGGCGAGCCCCGGCGGAAAGGCTTCGGCGAACGCGGCCTCGGCGAGCGGCGTCGGCAGGAAGGCGAGGGTGACGCCGGTGCGCGCCATCCAGGCGAGGAGGGCCGCCGGCTCGAGCCGGACGTCGGCCGCCGGCACGTACAGGCTCGCGCCCGCGGCCAGGCAGGGCCAGATCTCGAGCACCGTCGCGTCGAAGCCCGGGCCGGCGAGGAGCGAGCCGCGGTCCTCGGCCGTCCAGCCCGGGAGCCGCATCTGCCAGGAAACGAAGTGGACCGCCGCCCGGTGGCTGATCGCGACCCCCTTGGGCACGCCGGTCGAGCCCGAGGTGTAGATCAGGTAGGCGAGCTGGTCGGGATGGAACGAGCGGGCGGGCGGCGGGATGGGCTTCACGATCTCGGCGGGGCTCGGCTCCGCGTCGAGCCGGACGACCGCCGCGCCGCCGCACCAGGAGCCGGCGAGAGCGGAGGTCGCGACCACCGCGCGCGCGCCGGAGCCCGCGACCATCAGCGCCCGCCGCTCCTCCGGCTGGGCCGGATCGATCGGCAGATAGGCGCCGCCCGCGAGCAGCACGCCGAGCTCCGCGATCACCAGCGGGACGGAGCGCTCGAGGCAG
>DATMZM010000354.1:0-12582 GCA_035607445.1 Thermoanaerobaculia bacterium
CGCGATCGCCGGAGCGCGCCTGGCGCTCGCCGACGCCGGGCTCGACCCGGCGGCTCTCGATCCCGAGCGCGCCGGCGTCTCGATGGGCACGACGACCGGCGAGCCGCTCGAGATCGAGCGCTACGACGACCTCTGGCTCGAAGGGCGCCTCGACGAGCTCGGGCCGTGGTTCACCGAGCGCTATCCCTGCCACCTGATCGCGGCCCACGTCGCGGCGGAGCTCGGCTTCGGCGGCCCGAACCAGATGATCCCGACCGCCTGCGCGGCGGGCAACTACGCGATCGCCTACGCGTTCGACGCGCTGCGGGCGGGGCGCGCCGACCTGATGCTCGCGGGCGGCGCGGACGCCTTCTCGCGCATCACCTACACAGGGTTCGGCAAGCTGGGCGCGATCGCTCCGGACGTCGTCCGGCCCTTCGACAAGAACCGCCAGGGGATGATCCCGGGCGAGGGCGCGGGCATTCTGGTGCTCGAGCGGACCGAGGACGCGCGCTCGCGCGGCGCGACGGTCTACGCCGAGATCGCGGGCTACGGCCTGTCGTGCGACGCCCACCACATGACGGCGGCGCACCCGGAAGGCGACGGCCCGGCGCGGGCGATGGAGGCCGCGCTCCGCGCGAGCGATCTCTCGCCTGCGGACGTCTCCTACGTCAGCGCCCACGGCACGGGGACGCCGACCAACGACCGGCTCGAGACGCTCGCCGTCCATCGCGTCTTCGGCCGCGGCGGGAACGTTCCGATCAGCTCGATCAAGTCGATGATCGGCCACACCATGGGCGCGGCCTCGGCGATCGAGGCGGCGGTCTGCGCGCTCGCCATAGCGACCGGCTGGATCCCGCCGACGACGAACTTCACCGAGCCCGACCCCGACTGCGATCTCGACTGCGTGCCGAACGCGGCGCGCGAGATCCCGGTCGAGGTCGCGATGAACAACGCCTACGCGTTCGGCGGGAACAACGCCTCCGTGATCCTGAGGAAAGCCCATGCTTGACCGGGCGGAGAGGGGCCGAGGCGTCGCCGTCACCGGAGTGGGGCTGATCTCGCCGCTCGGCGACCGCCTCGCCGACTTCCACGAGGCGGCGGTCGCGGGGCGGAGCGGTCTGAAGCCGATCGAGCTGTTCGAGACGGCCGGCCTGCCGTGCCGCCACGGCGGGGAGGTGCGGCCCTTCGAGCCCGAGCGCTATCTCGGCGAGCGCAACCTCCGGCCGCTCGACAGGACCTCGCGCCTGCTCACCTCGGCGGCGGCGCGCGCATTGGAGGACGCCGGCTGGAGCGCCGAGGCGCGCGCGGGCCACGAGATCGGCCTGGTCGTGGGCACCACCTACTGCAGCCTGCACACGATCGCGGAGTTCGACCGCCGCGCGCTCAAGCTCGGGCCGAACTACGCGAGCCCTTTCGATTTCGCCAACAACGTGATCAACGCGGCGGCCGGCCAGACCGCGATCTGGCACGGCCTCCTGGGCGTCAACACGACGCTCGGCGGCGGCGAGGTGGCGGGACTCCAGGCGCTCGCCTACGCGGCGGACCTGATCCGCACCGGAGCGGCGGACGTCGTGCTCGCGGGGGGCGTCGAGGAGCTGTGCCTGGAATCCGCCCTCGCTTACGCGCGCGCCGGCCGCCTGTGCGGCGGAGCGGACGGGGAGCGGCCGGTTCCCTTCGATCGGCGCCGCAACGGCTTTGCGCCCGCCGAAGGGGCGGGACTCCTGGTGCTCGAAGCCGAAGGGGTGGCGGCCTCGCGCGGCGCGCGGATCCTCGCCCGGATCGCGGGGTATGGCAGCGCGTTCGGCGCGGGCGCGGATCGGGGAGGGTCGAGCCTGGCCGCGGCGCTCGATCGCGCGGTCGAGGCGGCGCTCGCCGACGCCGGGGCCGAGGCTTCCGATCTCCTGTTCGTCGCGACCGGAGCGAGCGGCAGCCCCGCGCTCGACGCGTCCGAAGCCGAAGGATTGGCGCGGGCGCTCGCGAGCTCGGCGGGCTCGAACGGCCCGCATGGCGCCAAGGGCCCGGTCGCGCTTCCGGTGACGGCGATCAAGTCGCTCCTCGGAGAAGCGCTCGGGGCCTCCGGCGCGTTTCAAGCGGCGAGCGCGATCGCGAGCTTGGGCGACGGGCGCCTCGCGGGCATCGCCGGGCTCCTCGAGACGGACGAGGGCTTCCCGCTCGCCGGCGCCTCGGCCGCGGCGCGGGCGATCGCTCGGCGCCCCGGCGGCCTGGCGCTCGCCACGGGGCTTTCGGCGGACGGCATGGCCTCGGCCGTCGTGCTCGCCCGCCGGGATCAGAATGAATCAGAATGAACGTCCGAGGCTCGAAGGAGCTGCCATGGCGCGTACCCACGATTGCGACGTCCTGATCCTGGGAGCCGGCCTGGCCGGTCTCTCGCTCGCCCGCCAGCTGCTGCTCGGCGGAGTCGAGTCGGTCCTCCTTCTCGACCGCCGCGAGATCCCACCCAAGAAGCAGAAGGTGGGCGAGGCGACGGTCCAGATGAGCGGCTACTACTACTCGCGCGTGCTCGAGATGGAGGAGCACCTGCTGCGGCATCACTACCTGAAGTACAACCTCCGCTTCTGGTGGAAGGTGCCGGGCTTCGAGGACCGCGCCGAGGGCTACAGCCAGTCCTATCTGCGCCAGATCAGCAACATCGCGACCTACCAGCTCGACCGTAACGTCTTCGAAGAGGGCCTGCTCGAGGCCTGCCGGCCGGATCCGCGCTTCGCCTTCGAAGCGCCGATCTCCGGGCTCGAAGTCGATTTGAACAACGCCGCGGAGACCGCGGACGGGCGCCACGCCTTCCGGTTCAAGGACCCCTCCGGCGAGGAGGTCGCGGGCACCGCGCGCTGGGTGGTCGACGCCTCCGGCCGCTGGCGGTACCTGGCGAAGAAGCTCGGCCTGATGACCGAGAGCCCGATCCGCCACGGCACCTCGTTCGTCTGGGTCGAGGGGCTGCTCGACGCCGAGAAGCTGACCGACCTGTCCGAGCCCGAGATCCGGAAGCGCCGGGACCGCCGGGAGACCGGCCACATGCCGTTCTTCCTCGCGACCAACCACTTCTGCGGCGACGGCTACTGGTTCTGGACCATTCCCTTGCACGGCAAGACCAGCTTGGGCTTGGTCTACGACGTCGAGAAGGTCGACCGCACCGAGGTCAACAGCGCGGAGAAGCTGATCGATTGGGTCTGCCGCACGTTCCCGATGTTCGCCCGCGACCTGCCCTACAGGAAGAGCTTCGACCATTCCGGGTTCGTCAGCTTCGCCCACGACTGCAAGCAGATGATCTCGCCCGACCGCTGGGCGCTCTCGGGCGAGGCGGGGCGGTTCTCCGATCCGCTCTACAGCCCGGGCGGCGACCTGATCTCCACCCACAACACGCTGATCGCGGACGCGATCCTGCGCACGCCGACCCAGGAGTTGTTGACGACCAAGGCGCGCCTCTACGAGACGCTCGCGCGCGCGATCTACGAAGGGTACGTGCCGAGCTTCGCGGTCTCGTACAACACTCTCGGCGACCAGGAGGCGTTCTCGCTCCGCTATTCGTGGGAGCTGGCGATCTACTTCTTCTTCTACGTCTTCCCGTTCATCAACGACCTGTTCACCAACCTGACGTTCCTGCCGATGTACCTGCGCCGGTTCAGCAAGCTCGGTCCGATGAACTCGAGCCTGCAACGGTTCCTCGCCGACTTCCAGCGCTGGAAGCTCGCGGCGGACCTGCCGCCGCCCGCCTCCCCCGTGTTCTTCGAGTTCTCGACGATCGGACCGCTCAAGGAGTCGCAGGAGTATTTCTACGAGATCGGCGTCCATCCGAGCGAGGCGCGCGACCTCCTGGACCGGGCGCTCTCCCGCCTCGACGTCCAGGCGAGGCATGCCGTCGCCCAGGTCGCCTCGACGGTGCTCGGCACCGAGGAGGTCTTGCGGAGCAAGGCGTTCGCCGAGCGGTTCGACGTCGACGACCTCCGGTTCGACCCGGAAGAGCTGGCGCGGATCTGGGAGGAGACGCGCGACGTCCCGGGCACGATGGACTGGGGCTTCGACCCGATGGCCCTGCGGCGCGCTCTCGGGCCGCCGGTCGCTGCCGCCTCGGTCGCGGCGGATTCTCCGGTCGAACCGGTCGCGGTCTCGGCTTGAGTCTCGTCCCGTGAGCGCCGCCGCGGATTTCGCGCCCGGTCTGGAGCGCGCCTTGGCCCCTTCGCCCGGCGAGCTCGAGGATGCCGAGCTGGCGGTCGAGGGCGAGCTGCCCGGTTTCCTGCGCGGCCTCTGGGTCGCGAACGGCCCGGCGCACTTCCGCGCTCAGGGCGACCTCCGGGACCGGCACTGGCTCGACGGCGACGGCATGGTGGTCGCGGTCCGTTTCGGGAAGGACGCGTCCCGCGCCCCGCGGGCCCACGCCCGCTACGTCGAGACGATCAAGCGGCGCGACGAGCGGGAGGCCGGTGCGCCGCTCTACCGCGCTTTCGGCACCGCGTTTCCCGGCGACCGGATGATCCGCGGCCTGGCGCTCGCCTCGCCCGCGAACGTCAGCGTCGTCCCCTGGCAGGGGCGGCTCGTCGCGAGCGGCGAGCAGGGGCTGCCCTACGACCTCGACCCCGAGACCCTCGCGACGCGCGGCGAATACACGTTCGGCGGCAAGCTCAATCCGGTCTCGCCGCTCGCCGCCCACCCGAAGCTCGATCCCCACACGGGCGAGCTGATCCACTTCGGCGCCTCGTTCGCCGGCGCGCAGCCGAGCGTCACGCTCTACCGCTTCGCGCCGGACGGCGAGCTTTCGATGCGGCGCCGGATCCCTCTCGACCGGCCGGCGGTGCTCCACGACTTCGCGGTGTCCGAGCGGTTCTGCACGTTTCATCTCTCGCCCTACGTCGTCGACGTCGGGCCGCTCCTCGCCGAGGGCCGATGCCTCCAGGACTGCCTGGTCGAGCGCGAGGAGCTGGGCAGCCGGCTGCTCGTCGCCTCGCGCGCGACCGGCGAGGAGGTCGCCTCGATTCCTCTCTCCGGCGGCTACTGCCTGCATCTCGCGAGCGCCTGGGACGACGGCGACCGGCTGACGGTCGATCTGCTCGAGCTCGACCGGCCGGCCTACGAGCAATACCACCCGCTGCCCGATCTGTTCGCCGACGTCGCGCCCGGGCGGCCGGTGCGCCTCCTGCTCGATCTCGCGGCGGGGCGGATCGTCCGGAGGCGCGAGGTCGAGTACGCCGAGGCGCCCGACTTCCCGGCGCTCGATCCGCGCCGCTTCGCGCGCCCGGCGGACGACCTCTGGATGCTCGGCGTCTCGGCGACCGGGCAGCCGGGGCGCAAGTTCTTCGACCGCCTGGTCCACGCCGACTGGCGGCAGAGCGGCCCGCCGCGGGACGTCTGGACGGCGCCCGCGGGCGTCTACCTGGCGGGCGAGCCGGTCGTGGTGCCGGATCCCGAGGCGGAGCGGGAGGGGGCTCTCCTGGTGCCTCTCTTCGACGCCGAGAAGCGGGCGAGCACCCTCGCTCTCTTCGACGCCTGGAACGTCGCCGCCGGCCCCCGGGCGCGGCTCTCGTTCCCGTCGCCGATCCACCTCTGCTTCCACGCCACGTTCCTGCCCGCGGACTGACGCGTCCCGAGCGCGGCGTCGTGCCGGGTCTCGGCCTCGCTTCGATTCCGCTATCGTTTCGCCCCGTGGCGCCGCACCGTCCCGTTCGTTTCGTTCCCCCGATCCCGCGGGTCCCTCCGTCCCGCCGGGCCCTTCCAGACCGGGCCGCGCCACGCCCTCTCGGCGAGCGCCTGCGCGCGGCCGGAGCCGCGATCCGGCGCTTCACCTTTCCGCCCCGGGTCGAGCCGGCGCCCGACCTCTCGGCCCTCCTCGCCGCCGTCTACCCGCGCCTCGACCTCCGCCGCGTGAGCTTCCACGCCGGCATGCCGCACCTGCTCTCGCTCCTGCCCTACCAGGCGATCACGCTGCCCGCGACCTTCGGCCTCCGCAGGGTCCGGATCTACATCCGCGGGCGGCGGTGGCGCCTCGACCGGGTCGACGGCCTGGGCCTCGTCGTCCACGAGGCGTTTCACGCGCTCCAGATCCAGGAGGGGCTCGGCGGCTGGGGAGTCGGCCTGCTGCGGCCGTTCCCCGTGCTCTACCTCGCCTGCGCGGCGGCGAACGGGTTCCTCTACCGCGGGCATCCGGTCGAGACCGATGCCTACGCGCTCGCCGGCCAACGGGCGAGCCGCTTCGAGCGGACCCTGCGCGACCGGGGCGGGCGGGGGACCCTCTCGCGGGAAGCGATCGCGGCGGCCGTCGCCGAGCTCGCGGTCGAGAGGAGCGGGCTCGCGTTCTGGCGCAAGGTCTGGGCGAGCGTGCCGGGCCTCCCGCCGCTCGGCCAGGCGATCCACGCTCTCGCGCGGCGACCGGCGGGGTGGCGGGTGGTCCTGGCGCCGCTCGGCTGGCTCGCCGCCGCTCCGCTCGCTCTGCTCGGAGCGGCCGCGGTCGCCGTCTGGCTCGCGCTCTGGACCGCGGCGGCCGCCATCCTCTGGGTGGCTCAGATGCTCGTCGAGGGGCTCGGCGCCGCCTGCGCGGGCTCGCTCGCGGGGCTCGGCGCCCTGCTATCCCTCGGGTCAGACAAGGCGCCTCGCGAGCGAGCGCCCGGCGCTCGCTAGACCGGCGGCGGCCAGCGCGCCTGGAGCTCTCGCGTCGCCTGCCAGTGCGCCTTCATCTCGGCGAGGGAGTCGCCGCCGAGCTTCTCGAGGAGGGCGTCGGCGAGCACCAAGGCGAGCATCGCTTCGAGGATCACCCCGGCGGCGGGCAGGGCGGTGACGTCGCTCCGCTCGTACTGCGAAGTGGCCGCCTCGCGCGAGTCGAGATCGACCGAGGGGAGCCCCCGGCGCAGCGTCGAGATCGGTTTCTTGTAGGCCGTGACGACGACGTCCTCGCCGTTCGTCACCCCCCCTTCGAGGCCGCCCGCGCGGTTGGTCGGGCGGACGAAGCGATCGTCTTCGAGCCCGATCGCGTCGTGCGCGGCGCTGCCGAAGCCGCGGCTCGCCGCGAGGCCCGAGCCGATCTCCACAGCCTTGACCGCGTGGATCGAGAGGACGGCCTGGGCGATCCTGCCGTCGAGCTTCTCGCTCCACTGGACGTAGGAGCCGAGCCCCACGGGCACGTTGCGGGCGATCGCGGTGACCGCCCCGCCGAGCGTGTCGCCCTCCGCCTTGGCGCGATCGACGAGACGGATCATCTCCGCTTCGAGCTCCGGGTCGACGGCGCGCAGCGGCGAGGTCTCGTCGACCCGCAGGAGATCCTCCCAGGTGGGGGTCGGGCGATCCGCGCCGACGGGTCCCAGGGAGCGCACGCCGCTCCGGATCTCGACGCCGAACTCTCGGAGCAGCATCCGGGCGAAGGCGCCCGCGGCGACGCGGGCCGTCGTCTCGCGCGCCGACGCCCTTTCGAGGACGTCGCGCAGGTCGCGGCGGTCGTATTTCTGCCCGCCCGGCAGATCGACGTGCCCGGGCCGCGGCCCCTTGACCCGCCGCAGCTCGGCCTGGTGCGGGTCGACAGCTTCGACGCCCATGGCCCCCTGCCAGTTGGCCCAATCGCGGTTTTCGATCCAGAGGGCGAGCGGCCCGCCGATCGTCTCGCCGCCGCGCACGCCGCCGCGGATCTCCGCGCGGTCCTTCTCGATCGCCATGCGCCGGCCGCGGCCGTAGCCGTGCTGGCGGCGGGCGAGATCGCGCTCGAGGAGCGCGAAGTCAATCGCGAGGCCGGCCGGCAGGCCGGTCAGGAGAGCGGTCAAGCCGGGGCCGTGGCTCTCGCCGGCGGTGGTCAGGGAAAGGCGCCGCAGCATGGGCCGGAAGGATACCAGGGCGGGGTCGAATCCCGGGCCGTCGCTCCGCTTGAGCGATGCCTCAATCGCTGCTTGGATTGACAGAAATTGCAATGGTTGCAAGCAAAAATTTGGAGTAGAATACGCCGGTTCGCTTCCCCGGGTTCGATCGCCAGTGGATCAGTCGGCGTTCGATACACCGGGTTCTCCCGAGCTGTTTCTCGGGTTCTCCCCGCGATGGGGGTCGACGGCCGAGCGTTCCACCGGCGGAATCGCTTCGAGGCCGTCACCTCCCGGTCATCCGGAGTACGCTCCGCGACGTAAGGCTCTCTTTCGTGACAAGGCGTGCGACCAAAACGACGTTCGCCGGGTACGTCGCCCGACGAGCATCGAAGGGTTTTTCCTTGCTTTCG
This sequence comes from Thermoanaerobaculia bacterium, assembly GCA_035607445.1. Taxonomy (GTDB): domain Bacteria; phylum Acidobacteriota; class Thermoanaerobaculia; order Multivoradales; family UBA5704; genus DASYKS01. Next base: position 8,180 of record DATMZM010000354.1, read on the forward strand.
CGAACTTGCTGCATCGAGTGTCCACGCGCGCGGCGCTCCCTCCCGGGCCAACAGGCCTCGAACCGTCTTACCCACGGAGGAACCGACCTCGCATGACTCCGCTCGCCCGTTCCGCCATTTCGGACTCCTTCGAAGAACTGCTCCCTGCGCTACGTCCGAAGATCGAAAGAGTGCTGCGTCGCTATCGCGTATCGGCTCAGGACGCTGAGGATCTCGTTCAGGACGCCCTGCTCATCCTGCTCCAACGCTGGGACGAGGTCGAATGCCCCGAGGCCTGGCTTCTCGGTACGCTCAAGTGGCGTTGCGTCATGCACTGGCGCGGCGCGCGGCGCCAACTGGCCGAATCGGTCGACGCCGCGATCCTCGATCTCCTCGCCGAGCCGCAGGCTCCCTTGCAAGAAAAGATCGCCCTGCGCCGGGATCTCGCGCGGGCTCTCGACCAGCTCTCACCGCGTTGCCGGGACCTGCTGCGATTGCGCTACGGTCTCGGTTTGAGGCCCGGTGAGGTCGCGGCGCGGCTCGACTATCGGCCGTCCTCCATCCGCAAGGTCGTCGGCCGCTGCCAGGTGCTGCTGTGCGAGCACCTGCTCGCCCTCGGTTACCCGGTCAAGACGAGGCGCGCCACGTCGTAAGGCTTGCTCTGCCCCCTCTCCCGGCTACGGCCGGGGGAGGGTTTCCTTCAGATCTCTTTCAGATCGCTCGCGCGAAGTCGATGAAGCCCCGCTCGACGTCCGTGCTCAACAGGCGGACGCGCACGCGGTCGCCGACGTCGACCCCCTTGGCGCCCCTTTCGAGACGGCCCTCGGCCACCGGCCGGAAGATCCGGACCCAGGTCCCCTTGTCGGACGCGCCGGTCACGATGCCGTCGAAGGTCTGGCCGATCCGGTCGGAGAGAAGGAGCGCCCCGGCCGATTTGCGCACCTGCCGCTCGACCTTGTTCGCGTCGTCTTCCTTCTGCGTGCAGCGCAGGGCGAGCGCCTCGAGCTGCGGCAGGGGATAGGGAGAGGGCGCGCCGCCGAGCGCCGCTTTGAGCAGGCGCTGGGTGATCAGGTCGGGGAAGCGGCGGTTGGGCGCCGTCGAGTGGGCGTAGTCGCGGACCGCGAGACCGAAGTGGCCGGGAGGGTCCTGCCCCGGCAGATCGACGGCGTATTCCCCCGAGCCGAGCAGCTTGACCACCGAGAGCGAGAGCTCGGGAAATCCCTCCGGGTCCGCCTTCCTGCGCTCGTCGAGGAAGCCCTCGAGCGCCCGGCTGTCCGGCTCGGCCGGCAGCTCGCTCCCGAGCGCGCGAGCGATCTCGACGATTCGCGACCAGCGCTTCGGGATGCGCACGACCCGGCGCAACGAAGCAAATCCCTTCCTGTCGAGGAACGCCGCCGTGACGCCGTTGGCGGCGATCATGAAGTCCTCGATCAGCTCCTTCGCGCGGTTCTTCTCCTGGGCTTGCAGATCGAGCAGGTGGCCGTCCTCGAACACCGGGCGGGCCTCGATCGTCTCGAGGCCGAGCGCGCCCTGCTCGAACCGGCGTGCGCGCAGGCACTGGGCGGCTTTGTCCTGCAAGCGGAGGTTCTCGGCGAGACCGGGCACGGCTCCCGCGGCCGCGGGGATCTCGGCCTGCCCCTCGAGCCAGGCCGCGACGCTGTCGTAGGCGAGCTTCGCCTGGTTGTGGACGAGGGCGCGGAAGACCTCGGAGCCGGTGACATGACCGTCGCCGTCCAGATCCATCGAGACGACCACCGCGAGCCGGTCCTCGCCGCCGTTGAGCGAAGTGAGGTCGGTCGACAGCCGCTCGGGGAGCATCGGGAAGATCCGCGCCGCGGTGTAGACCGAGGTGGTGTTCGCCTGCGCATGCTGGTCGACGGGAGTGCCCGCAGCGACCAGCGCGTCGACGTCCGCTATCGCGACCTGGATCCGGATTCCGTCCCCGGCGAGCGCCGCGCCGACGGTCAGCTGGTCGAGGTCGCGGGAATCGTCGTTGTCGATCGAGCACCAGAGCAGGCTGCGCAGATCGCGCACCTCCTTGCCGTCGGCGCTCGCCGGACCGGCCAGGCGCGCGACCTGAGCGACCGCGGCCGGTGAAAAGTCGGGCTCGAGGCCGCGCTCGATCATGACGCGGTGAGCAATCGTCTGGAGGCGTTCGCGGGCGGAGGGTCCGTTGGGTCGCATGGGCGTGGACTCTACCGCGTGGAGGGGGCGGGAGAACGAGCCCGAGTTCGCTGGGCAGGGACTCGTCATAGTCGGAGGCCAGCTAGTTCCTGTCCCGAAAGAACTGTTTTACGCGGCCCTTCTCGGCTCGGAGTGAGCGGCTGAAGGCGATAACCTGCCTCTCCACTCTCAGCGAAGGGACGGTCGAGACTTCTGGGAATGCCTGGCTAAGTGTAAGCAGGGCAGGACGTTTGGCGTGACCGTTCCGTGCCACCAACGTGCGATAGGTGAGGGCGCAGCTCACTCGTCCTGTACAGGATCGATTGTGGCGAGCCCCTCCGAGGCGGCAGCCGCAAGGAGGGTTCGGTCGGAGCAGGCAAACGTGGTTTCCAGGCCGCTCAGCTGCAAGTGAAGTGCGCTTGCGAGGTGGAGAGCGTCGGCGCCCCGAAGAGGGTGGCGCGCGCAGAGTTCGGGCACGAGAGAGAGAATCTCGGGTCCGATCGACACCTGCGTGAGCTTTGGCCAATCCCCTGCCAGCTGAAGGCGGAGCCGGTCGAACTCGGGAGCGAGTAGGCGGCCTTCCCGTCTTCGACGAGCAAGTGCAGCATGGATCTCGGCGAACGCAAGGTCTGAGGCGGCGACCGGGTTGCCATGTGCCACTGCCTGGCGCATTCGCTCGGAACCCTGTTCTTCGACATACAGCTTGACCAAGGCGCTGGAATCGACGAATAAAATCAACGCCGATCCTCAAGGATCATCTCGGATGCCAGTTTTCCTCGGTTTGGCACCGTGGGTCCTTGAAACGCGGTCGTTATGTCCCCCTTCGGCAGCGTTACCAGGCCACGAGCCCCCATTTCGGCCAGGATCGACTCCTCGTCCATGCCTCGAACCTGAGATAGGGGGACCAGCGCAGCCACGGGCTGGCCGCCCCGCAGCACGACAATCTGTTCACCGGCCTCGGCTCGCAGCAGGTAGCTGGAGAGTTGATCTTTGAGGACCCGGGTGCTTACGGTGGACATGGCCGCCTCCTGTGGCCATTGTAGCCGCACAGCCCAGAAATCGAACAGAATTGTTTTACGGCCTTACTCGTACCAGCCGTTGACGTCCAGGATCAGATGGATCGGCGCGGTGGGGGTGAAGCTCTGGATGCCGACGGTCGTGCTGCCAGAGCTCGAGAGCTTGAGGATGGCGTTGTTGGTCCGCGTTTGGCCGGCCGAGAAGTTGATCAGGGCGGCGTTCGGGGCGGTCGAGTCTCCCGGGAAAGCGCGCAGATGTCCGGTCTGAGCCGGCCCGACGACAGAGACGTTGGCCGAGATCGCCTTCGCCGTGGCCGGGATGCCGCAGCGGCCGGCGACCCGAACGACCCGCTGGCCGCCGGGCGGGAGCGCGGGACCGCCCCAGGCTCCGAAGGGATCGCGGGTGTCGAGCAGCCGGCACGGGGCGACGATGAAGAACTGGAGCGGCCCGGCGGTCGAGGCGACCGGCGGCTGCCAGCCGAGCTGGACGACCTCGAAGTCCGCGCCCTTCAAGCTTCCGAACGCCGGGTTCAGCACGTCGTTGTTCCAGCGCGTGTCGTAGGTCCCCTGGACGTAGAGGTCGGAGCCGTTGTCGGCCACGATCAGGCCGTAGGTCTTCATCGCCTGGAAGATGCGCTGCACCTCGGGCGTGAAGCCGGAGAGGTTGACGCCCGCTTTGAGCCGCAGGCGCGCGCCCATCGGTGGTGCATTCACCGCGCAGGTGTTGCAGGCGGTGTGGGACGCCGGGTAGACGTGATCGTGGGTGTCCCGCACGGTGACGCGGAAGGCGTGTTTGATGGGCGCGGCACCGAACGCTTCGTCGTAGCGGACCAGCCCGGGGAGAATGGCGAGCCCCGCGGCATCCGCGCTCGTCCAGCCTTCCGTCCGGCGGCCGTTGCCGTCGAGCCCGAAGATCGCGCCCGAGCCGGCCTCCCAGCGGCCGAGGGCGGCGTTCCAGAACGTGTGGTAGAGCTCGTAGAGGATCCGGTTGTCGCGGTCGACGATCAGCATGTGGTGATCGCCGTCACTGCCGCCTCCGGGCTCGCCCCCCTCGATCCAGCGCGGCTGCGTCCGCGCCTGGACCGGGATCGGATAGCCCGCCGGGTGTCCCGGCGCCCCGGAATCGCTCTGGCTCCCGAACTCGACGAAGGTGACCGGCTCGAGCGGCTGGCTCGCCGGAACGGAGACGTAGACCATGCCGAAGATGTTGGTATTGGTGGGATCGCTCGGGTCCTCGTCGCCGCC
>DATMZM010000465.1:0-22933 GCA_035607445.1 Thermoanaerobaculia bacterium
CGCGGCCTGCTCGATCACCGCCCTGGTGCTCGGCGTGGCGCATTACCTGATCACCCCGAAGGAGTACATGGCGACCGCCACCGTTCAGATCGAACGGAAGAGCGCGGCGCCGGTCCTCTCGGATCAGAACACCTGGGACAATTACTGGAACATCGAGTTCTATCCCACCCAGTACGAGCTGCTGAGGAGCCGCGGCTTAGCCGAGCGGGTGGTGCGCAACCTCGACCTCACCCGCAGCCGGAGCGGCGAACGGACCGCGGCCGAACCGGCGAAAGCTCCCGGCAGGCCCGCGAGCGCCGCGGACGACGCGGCGGCACTGGGCGCCGCCGCCCAAGGCCTGCTCGGCGGTTTGTCGGTCGATCCGATCCGCAACACCTCGCTGGTCCGGATCGGCTATCGATCGAAGGACCCGGCCTATGCCGCGAGGGTCGCCAATGCCTTCGCCGAGGCCTACATCGACCTCGGGATCGAGGATCGCTACACCTCGGCCGGCAAAGCGTCCTCCTTCCTGTCGTCGCAGATCGAAACGCTGAAATCGGAGATTCAAGAGAAGGAAAACGAGCTCCAGCGCTTCAGCCGCAACAGCGACATCGTGGGCGGCGTCGATCCGGCGTCGAACGACGTCCTGAAGCGGCTCGAAACGCTCAACAACGATTACCTGGGAGCGAAAAGAGTCCGGATCGAGAAAGAGGCGCGCTACCACGAGCTGCAGATCGCGCCCAAGGAATCGGTGGCCGACAGCCTGTCCGGCGGGGTGGTCTCGGAGCTGCGCTCGAACCAGCTCAAGATGGAGCGCGACTACGAGACCAAACTCAAGACCTACAAGCCCGATTGGCCGGCGATGGTCACGCTCAAGGCGGACATCGAGAAAGGGCAGCAGCACCTGAAGGCGCTGATCGAGGAGATGGGCGCGCGGGCGCGAAGCGACGCCTTTGCCGAATACCAGACCGCGCTGCGCCAGGAGCAGACGCTTTCCGGCGAGGTCGATCGAAGCAAGGGCGAGGCGATCAACCAGAGCTCGGCGGCGGTCGAGTACACCAACCTCAAGGTGGAGATCGAGACCCGCCGCCAGATGTTCGACGAGCTGCTCAAGAAGCAGTCGGAGACCGAGGTTTCGGCGCGGCTCCAGGGCACGCGCGACTCGAACATCCGGATCATCGATTCGGCGCTCATGCCCGGGGGGCCGTTCCGCCCCTCGCTGCGCCAGGACGTCACCTACGGTCTCATGCTCGGGCTGCTGCTGGGGGTGGGCATCGCGTTCCTGATCGAATTCCTCGACCGGACGATCAAGTCGCCGGAGGAGATCGAGCGACGGCTCAAGCTGCCGACGCTCGCCGTGGTGCCCGACATTTCCGAGACCGGCCGGGTCTACGGCTACGCCGCCGAGCCTGCAAAAGGTGCCCGCGCCGGAAAGGCGCCCGCCGAACGCGCCAGAGCCGACCGCGAACAGATCGAGCTGGTGCCGCACGACCGGCCGCGCTCGCCGATCTCCGAGGTCTATCGCTCGCTGCGCACCTCGCTCCTCCTCTCGACCGCCGAGGAGCTCAAGGTGATCGCCGTCACCTCGGCCACGGCCGGAGAGGGCAAGACCGCGACCGCCTCGAACCTCGGCGTGGTCCTGGCGCAGCTCGGCCGGCGCGTCCTGATCGTCGACGCCGACCTGCGCAAGCCGCGCATGCATCAGGTATTCAAGGTTTCGAATCGGAGCGGCCTGGTCAATCAGCTCACCGGGGTCGTGGAGCCCGATTCGGTATTCGTCGAAACCGGAGTGCCGAACCTCTGGCTGATCCCTTCCGGCCCGATCCCGCCGAACCCTTCCGAGCTGCTTTCTTCGGACCGGATGCGCGAGTGGCTGAACGCCATGCGCGCCCGATTCGATTACGTGATCGTCGATACGCCCCCGGCGCTCGCGGTGACCGACGCGACGATCGTCGGCGCGCTGTCCGACGGCGTCGTGCTGACTTTCCGGGCCGGCAAGGTGACGCGCGAGGACGCCAGGGATTGCGCCGAGCGCCTGCGCATCGCGGAGCTGCGCATCCTCGGCGTGGTGCTCAACCGGCATCGCTCCGAAGCGGCGCGCTACGGCCGCAAGACCCGGTATTACGAATCGTACGGCGGCTACGAGAAGGAGGCTCAGGCGGTTTGACGCCGGGGCTCTGATGATCGACCTACATACCCATTTCCTGCCCGGCATCGACGACGGCGCCGAGAATTTCGCCGAGGCGGTCGCCATGTGCCGGCACGCGGCGCTCGACGGTTGCACCGGACTGGTCGCGACGCCGCACCAACGCCGCGGCAGCTGGTGGAACGACGATATCGAGCTGCTCGACGCGCTGCGCGAAAGGATCGAACGCGAGGTCGGACGCGAGATCGCGCTCTACCCCGGCGGCGAAATTCACGTCGATCGGCGGTTCCTCGACGATTTCCTCGCCGCGCCCGGGGAGGCCTGCGGCGTGCTGCCGCTCGCCCGGTCGCGCTGGCTGCTGCTGGAGCTCGACGTCGATGCCATGCCGCGCGACGCCTACGAGCTGATCCACGAGCTTGCGGTGTCCGGCTGGCGGCCGATCCTCGCGCACCCCGAGCTGATCCCGTGGCTCGCCGACGAACCCGATCTGGTGGCCCGCCTGGTGGGATTGGGCGCCGCCGTCCAGGTCACCGCGATGAGCGTCACCGGCGAGTTCGGGCGGCGGGCGCAAAGCGACGTCCACCAGCTGCTCGACGACGGCCTGGTCCACTTCGTCGCGAGCGATTGCCACGGCATGTCGCGCCGGATGCCGGGACTTTCCCGCGCCCGCCGGCTGGTCGAGGCGCGCTATGGCGACGAGCTCGCCGAGCGGATCTTCGACCGCAACCCGCAGGCCGTGGTGACCGACAAGCCGCTCGTCGGCCTCTCCCCGGCCGGCCGGCTCGATACCGCCGTACGCCGGGAGGCGCGATGAGCATTGCCCTGGGGCGTTTCCGCTCGCCGCTCGCGGCATTCGGTCTTGCGGCGTTCGCGGTCTGCGGAGGGTTCGCCGGATTGCTCGCCGCCCGGCCCGCGGTGGCGGCGATCGATCCGTTCTATCTCAGCCTCTATTCGGACGGCGTCCAGGCGTACGACCGGAGCGATTTTCCCAACGCCGCGCACTGGCTGCAGCTCGCCTGCTTCGGCCTGCTCGACGAGCCGAAAGCCCTCGGCGGCTGTTTGGCGCGGCTCGCGGTGGCCCAGGGACAGAACGGCGACGGCGATGGTTTTCGCGAAAGTTTCAGGCGGCTGACCGAGGTCGAGGCCGGCTTTTCGGGTTACTCCCAGGCCGACCTGCCGGTCGCGGTGCGCAACGCCTTCGAAGCCCAAGCGGCGGCGCGGGTTCCCGACGCGATGCTGATCGCCTCGCCGACCTTCTCCCGCCTGCGCAGCCAGAAGGAGGCGGTCAAGGTCGAAGCGCTGCCGCCCAAGGCGCGCCGCGAGGAGATCCAAAAACGAATCGCGGCCGAGCCGAAAAATCCCACCTGGCGCATTCTTCTGGGCCGGCTGGAAGTGACGGAAGGCAAGCCGGCGCTCGCCTTGGCCGCTGCCCAAGCCGCTTTGGGCCTCGCGCCCGGCGAGCCGCGCGCGGTCTGTCTGCGCGGCCTGGCCCAAGCCCGGCTCGGGGCCTGCGCCGAGGCGCTCCCGGACCTTGCCGGCTGCGCCGAAACGATCCAGTTCGCGACCCCCGCCGCCGCCCGGCTCGGCTGCCTGGTCGAGCGGAAGAGCTGGGCCGATGCCCGCGCCTTCGTCGCCGGTTTGCCCCAGCCGCTGCTCGACGACCGCGAGGTTTCCCGCCTGTTGCGGCAGCTGCCGAGCGATGACGGAACGGCGGGAGCGGCCGACGCAGCTTCGGTCCCGGCGCCGGCCGCCCCCCCCGCGGCCCCGGCCGCCGCTCCTGCCGGCCCCCCGGTCCGGCCCGCGCCCCCAACGACGCCTGAGCCGACCGCCAAAGAGCGGGAAAACTTCGGCAAGATCCGCGGCTTTCTGGGTCCCGAGGCGCCGAACCGGGATTTGAAGCGCGCGCGCGACCTGGCCAAGCCGCTCGCCGACGCCCATCCCGATTGGCGCGACGCCCAGCTGGTGATGGCCGAAGCGGCCTACCGAAACTCCCGCTGGGGAGAAGCCGCGAGCTATTTTCGCCGGGCGGGCGATCCCGGGGACGACCGCCCCGAGCTGCTGTTCTATTTCGCCGTCTCGCTGTTCGAATCGGGAGACCGGCGGGGCGCCGCGACGATCCTCAAGCGATCGCTGCCCAACTTGCAGCCCTCCCCGTTCGTCGACGAATACACCCGAAAGATTTTGCACGAGGAAGGGCCGTGAACGTCCCACCCTCCCATTCTGCCCGTGCTTGACGCCGCTTTCGAAACGGCGCTAACGTCTGGTATCTCTCGAATTTGGAGATCGGTCCCATGAAAACGACCCGCACCTTCGCCATTCTCTTTGCGCTCGCCGCGGCTGCCGGCGCCCAAGTGCCGATGATTTCGGTCGATCCGACCGCCTGCCTGCCCGCCGAGGACAACGGCGTGATCACCGCGAAAGTGGCGCCCGAGGTCGGCGGCTCGCTGGTCCGGCTCTATTTCCGCTGGAAGGATCGTGGCGACAACTATTTCGTGCCGATGATGGGGAAGGGCAACGGACGCTATTGGACCGTGCTGCCGAAACCCGAGCGGCGCAACGAGATGGTGGAGTACTACGGCGCGGTCGTGATGGCGGACGGCAAGGAGATTTCGCGCTCCAAGGTCGCCATGGTCTCGGTGAAGGACCGGCAGGATTGCAAGCTGCCGCTGACCGAAAAGGAGCTGGGTCTGGCCGAAAATCTGGTCGTCGGCGAGACCGTGCAGCCGCAGAACCGCCGCTCCGTGCTCGGGTTCCTCTGCGACGGCATCGTGTCGCGGATCGATGCGAGCGGCGTGCTTCGCGCCGACAATCTCTGCCGCACCTGTGTCGTCGCCTTCTGGCAGAAGCGCGCGGTTTTCGGACCCCTGTTCACGACGACCGCGATCGTCACCGACGAAGATCCGAATCCCTCCCCGGCGAGCCCGTAGCCGTCGGAAAAAGCTCCCGCCGAGACGGGAGCCCCTACTCTCGGCCTCGCTCGGCGGGTGGCCCGGCCTTTCGCGCAAAACGTACGATTCCGCTTTTGGTCCCGCCCCGGGGCCTTTCCTGCACTCTGTAGCTTGGTGGCCGGAAAACGCGGTTTGACCGCGGGGCCTCCGCTCGTTTGCTCCTCACCCGGCCTGCCCCCTACCCCCAGGCCTTCGCAATCCCCAGAGAGAGGTTTCCCTCCGTCATGAGTCAAACTCCGCCCGTCCCCTCCGGAGCCGGTTCCGCCGACCACTTGATCCCGCCGCACGGCGGCGTCCTGGTCGACCTTCTCGCCACCCCCGAACGCAGCGCCGAGCTGAAGGAGGCGTCCCGCGACTGGCCGTCCTTGGATCTCGACGCGCGTCAGATCTGCGACCTCGAGCTGCTCGCGAACGGCTCGTTCTCGCCCTTGACCGGCTTCATGAACCAGGCGGACACCGAATCGGTGGGCGAAAAGATGCGCCTGGCCAGCGGCGTGATCTTCCCGCTGCCGATCAATCTCGACGTCCCGGCGGCCTTGGCCGAGAAGCTCACCGTGGGCGGCATGCTCGCCCTGCGCGACCCCGAGGGGGTGATGCTCGCCGCCCTCCACGTCGAGGACATCTGGACCCCCGATCGGGAGAAGCTCGCGGCGCAGGCGTTCGGCACCACCGACGCCAAGCACCCGGGAGCGGCCCACCTGATCCAGAAGTCGAACCCGGTGTTCGTCGGCGGACGGATCGAGGCGCTCCAGCTGCCCACCCACTACGACTACCGCACGATGCGCTTGACTCCGGCCGAAGTCCGGGCCTCGTTCGCGCGCCGCGGCTGGCGCCGGGTGGTGGCGTTCCAGACCCGCAACCCGATGCACCGCGCCCATTTCGAGCTGACGATGAGCGCCGCGCGCGAGGCGCAGGCGAACCTGTTCGTCCAGCCGGTCGTCGGGATGACCAAGCCGGGCGACCTCGACCACTACACCCGCGTGCGCTGCTACCAGGCGATCTTCGAGCGCTACCCGCAGCAAACGGCGATGCTCGCTCTCCTGAACCTCGCCATGCGCATGGGCGGTCCGCGCGAAGCGCTGCTCCACGCGCTCGTGCGCAAGAACCATGGCTGTACCCACTTCATCGTCGGCCGCGACCACGCCGGCCCGGGCAAGGACTCGACCGGCAAGCCGTTCTACGGCCCGTACGACGCCCAGGAGATGCTGAAAGCCCACGCCGCCGAGATCGGCGTCGAGATGGTGCCGTTCCTCAACATGGTCTACGTCGAGGACATGGACCAGTACGCGCCCGAGGACAAGGTGCCCGCGGGCTCGCGCGCTCTCAACCTCTCCGGCACCGAGCTGCGCCGCCGGCTCTCCGCAGGGCTCGAGATCCCGAGCTGGTTCACCTTCCCCGAGGTCGCGGACGAGCTGCGCCGGACCCATCCGCCGCGCAAGAACCAGGGCTTCACGGTCTTCATGACCGGCCTCTCGGGCTCCGGCAAATCGACGATCGCAAACGCGCTCCTGGTCAAGTTCCTCGAGCTCGGCGGCCGGCCGGTGACGCTCCTCGACGGCGACATGGTGCGCAAGAACCTGTCGTCCGAGCTCAATTTCTCGAAGGAGCACCGCGACATCAACATCAAGCGGATCGGCTACGTCGCGTCCGAGATTACGAAGAACGGCGGCATCGCGATCTGCGCGCCGATCGCTCCTTACGACGCGGTGCGCAAGGAAGTCCGCGAAGGGATCGCGCCGCTCGGCGGCTTCGTGCTCATCCACGTCGCGACCTCGCTCGAGGTCTGCGAGCAGCGCGACCGCAAGGGGCTCTACGCCAAGGCGCGCGCCGGCATCGTCAAGGAGTTCACCGGCATCTCCGACCCCTACGAGGTGCCGGCGGACGCCGAGCTCGCGATCGACACCGACGGCATCAGCCCCGAAGAGGCGGCGCAGGAGATCCTGCTCTACCTCGAGAAGGAGGGCTACATCGGCCCCCGCGGGGACCGCTAGTGGCGCAGGTCGCGGAGGACGTCGAGCGCATCGAGGCCGCGCTCGGCGAGGCGGTTCGCCTGCTCGCCCGATTCACGCCGGGCGAGGTCGACGCGCAACGCAAGGCGGGCGGCGACCCGGTGACCGAAGCGGACACCGAGGTCGACGCCCTCCTGCGCCGGCTCCTGCCGCGTCCGGGCGAGGGGTGGCTCTCCGAAGAGACGCTCGACGATCGGACCCGGCTCTCCGCCCGTCGGGTCTGGGTCGTCGATCCGCTCGACGGCACCCGGGAGTTCGTCATGGGCCTACCCGAGTGGTCGGTCTCGGTCGGCTTGGTCGAGGACGGTGTGCCGATCGCGGGCGGGATCGTCAATCCGGCGACCGGCCAGACGATCGTCGGCGCCCGCGGCCTGGGCGTGACCCTGAACGGCCGGCCGGCCGGCCTCTCCCCGCGCACGGAGCTCGCCGGAGCTGTCGTCCTCGCCAGCCGGAGCGAGGTGACGCGCGGCCAGTGGGAACCGTTCCGCCAGTCCCCGATCGAGATCCGCGCTCTCGGCTCGGTCGCCTACAAGCTCGGCCTGGTCGCGGCCGGCCTCGCCGATGCCACCTGGACGCTGGTGCCGAAGCACGAATGGGACGTGGCGGCGGGAGTCGCCCTCGTCCTCGCCGCGGGCGGCCGGATCGTCGCCGGTAGCCCGGAGGAGGAGCGCTTCAACCGGGAGCGCCCGAAGCTCACGCGCCTCCTGGCTGCGAGCCCCGCCCTGATGCCGCAGATCGAGGCGGAGATCGCGGCGCGCTGGGTTTGAAGTCCCCTCGGCGCATGGGACAATCCCCTCCGTGCGCCGACTCCTCGCCCTCGGGCTCCACTCCTTCGTCCTGCCGGCCCTCCTCCTCGCTTGTCGCGAGGAAGGGGTGCCGGTCAACGCGCCGGCCACGCCGGCACCGGCCAAGGGCGCGGCCGGCCCCCCGCCGATCGACCCCGAGAGGCCGACGGGCGTCGTCATCGGGCGAGGGTTCGCGCCCGACGGCTCGATCGAGCGCTGGATGCGCACGGACAGTTTCGCGCACGGCGAGCGGATTCATCTCGCGGTCGAAGCGGGCGCTCTCCCCGGCGGCACCGAGATCCGCGCGGTCTGGTCCCCCCCGGCCGGCGCGAAGGTCGAGCAGGCCCTGCGGACGATCGGCGGCGAGCCCTTCCTGAGCTTGACCGCGCCGAGCGCCGGCTGGCCGGCCGGGGCCGGGCACGTCGACGTCCTCGCCGACGGCCGGCGGATCGCGCTCCGCTCGTTCCGGATCGGCGCCCTGTCGAGGGTGAAGCTCCCGGACGCTAAACTGCCGCCATGACGCGCGCCCGCCCGGCCTCGCTCCGGTTCGCCTCGGCCCTCTGGTTCGCCATCGCGCTCCTCGCGTGCGGCGGCTGCACCGAGAGGACGGTCTCGGGCCGCAAGCCGGCGCAGGTGTTCACCGGTTCCGACTGGCTCGAGCGGGAGAGCCGGGAGGCGGAGGAACGGCCGGACGAGCTGCTCGAGATCCTGAAGCTGAAAGACGGCGACCGGGTGGCCGACGTCGGTTCCGGCACCGGCTACTTCTCCCGCCGGATGGCGCCGCGGGTGGCGCCGCACGGCAGGATCTACGCGGTCGAGATCCAGGAGCCCATGCTCGAGCGGCTGCGTCAGCTCGCCGCCGCCCAAGGGATCGGCAACATCGAGACGATCCTCGGCACCGAGACAGATCCCAAGCTCCCGGCAGGCGGTATCGACCTGATCCTCCTCGTCGACGTCTACCACGAGTTCCAAAAACCCAAGGAGATGCTCGCCCACCTGCGCCGGGCGCTCGCCAGAAACGGCCGGGTGGCGCTGGTCGAATACCGCCGCGAGGGCGAGTCCGCCGCCCACATCAATCTCGAGCACCGGATGTCGGTCGAGCAGGTGCTCGCCGAATGGCTTCCCGCCGGCTTCGATCTCGTCGAGCGCAACGAGAGCCTGCCGACGCAGCACGTGTTCTTCTTCCGGCGCAAGTGAGGCCGGCGGACTCCTACGTTTTTCGGCCCATGGTCACCGGCTGGCCACGCGGTCTCTACCCCGCCCAGCCCCCTTCGACCAGGCTGGCGACGATCTGCGCACCGCGGTGGCCCCAGATGGGATGGAGCTCGAAGGAGCGCTCTTCGGCGAGGTCCAAGGCGACGCGGGCGGGCGTCTCGCCGGTCGCTTGGGCGCGGCGCAGGACCTCGAGCGACAGGTTGTAGATGCTGTTCTCCCAATCGTCGCCCAGGTGGGCTTCGATGCGCGGATCGTGGGGTAGCGAGCCGAAGGCCTCGTCGGCGCAGTTGACGATGCCCATGCGGTTCACCAGGAAGTCGGGGAGGTAGAGGATCCCCCGCTCCTGGAGGGCCTGGTCGTCGCGCTCCGGGTCTTCCAGCTGGTTGTTAGCGGCGCCGCAGACGATCGGCGCGCGAATGCCGGGAATCGTCCGGGGCCCGAGGACGCCGCCGGTCGCGCAAGGCGCGACGAGGTCCGCCTCGGCCACGAGGATCGAGTCGTCGCCGCGCTCGACGATCGAGAGGTCGAGATCGAGATCCGGATGGCGCGCGACGAGCGCGGCGACCCGTTCGGCCGAGACGTCGGAGCCGAGGATGCGGCGGACGCCGCGCTCGGCGAGGAAGCCGATCAGCGCTTCGCCCACGTGTCCCAGGCCCTGGACGGCGACGGTCTTGCCGGCGAGCGTGCCCATCCCGAGATGGGCGAGCGCGGCCTCCATGCCGCGGACGACGCCGCGAGCGGTCGGCGCGGAGGGATTGCCGCTGCCGCCGACCGCGGGTGGAATGCAGGTCACGAAACGGCTGGCGGTGAAGATGGTCGCGATGTCCTGCGGCACCGTGCCGACGTCCTCGGCGGTGACGTAGCAGCCGCAGAGACCGGTGACGAACGCGCCGTACTCCTCGAAGATCCGGCGCCGGGCGGCGGGATCCTCCGCCCGGCCGGTCGCGCGGGCGATGACTCCCTTGCCTCCCCCCCACCAGATGCCGGCGAGAGCGTTCTTGTGGGTCATGCCGCGCGCCAGGCGCAGGCCGTCGCGCAGAAATCCCTCCATCGTGTCGTAGCGCCAGAAACGCAGCCCTCCGGCGCCTTGCCCGCGGCAGGTGCGGTGGACGAACGCCGCCTGGAGCACGCCGGTCTCGGGAGCGACCTCGAGGAAGACCGCCTCGTGCCGATCGAAGTCGCGACGGTCTCGTGCGAGGAAAGCGGCGAGCGGCTCGACCACCGGATGGGAGGCGCGGACCCGTGCCGAGGCGGAATCCCAGACGAGAAACGCGCGCCGGAGACCGGCGCCGAGCAGAGCTTCGGTGAACGCGGCGGGCGAGAGCTCTTGCATGGCGACCGCGAACGATACCGCAGGTCCGGCCTCAGAACGGGTTGCCGAAGGTGAACGAGAACTGCGGCCCGGACCCCTCGCCCCGCTCGCGGTCGAGCTTCCAGCCCAGGTCGAGGCGCAGAGGGCCGATCGGCGAGAGGTAGCGCAGCCCCACTCCCACTCCCGATTTGACCTCCGAGAGGTCGATCGACCGCCAGTCCGCCCAGACGTTGCCGCTGTCGAAAAAGACCACGCCGCCGAGCGCGCCCGCGAGCGGGAACCGGAGCTCGGCATTGCCGAGCAGCAGGCCGTTGCCGCCGATCGGCGTGAAGGAGGCCTTCGCGTCGCCGGCGGGCTGGATCAGCGTCTGGCCGCGGATGCCGAGCTCGTCGCGGCCGTAGGCGCGGTGACTGGTGCTGCCGCCGGCGAAGAACCGCTCGGAGATGAAGACGTTGCGACTCGCGAGCAGCGGACCGGATTCGGGGGTCGCGGCCGTCAAATCGCGGAGCGCTTCGATCCCGCCGGCGCGCAGGCTGGTCGCGAGGACCATGGAGCGGCTGAGCGAGAAGAGCTCGGTCTGCTGCAGGAAGAGCTTGACGAAATGGCCGTCCGCGCCGAGCGCCGGGAAGGAGTACTGGATCTGCGCCAGGCTGCTGCCGCCGCGCGAAGGGAGGACCGGATCGTCGCGCCGGTCCCACAGGAAGCTCGGGAACAGGCTCGCGATCTGCACCGGCCGGTCGTTGCGCTCGAGGCTCGAGAGCGCGAGCCCGGCCGCGAGATCGGCGATCTTGACCACGCGGTAGTCGAGCCCGAGGGCGAGGCGGCCCTTCTCGCGGAAGCCTTTGGTCAGCTCGGTCCGGGCGCCGTAGCGGGTGAGCTGGAAGGCCCGCTGCGCCGCCTGACCTTGCTCGTAGAACAACGAGGTCACGAGCGGCACCGGCCACTTGAACAGGTAGGGCTGATCGAACAGCAGGCGGAATCGGCTCGCTTGCTGCGACGCGCGCAAATCGCTCCGCAGCGAATAGGCCTGACCGCCGACGTTGGTATGGTTGAAACCGAGGAGCCCGCGCCAGCCGTCCTCGTTGTCGTAGCCGAAGCCGTAGGTGAGGGTGACCGGCTTGCCCTCCTGGACGCGGATCAGCACGTCGCGCGAGGTCTCCTCGAGCGCCGAGCGGACGAGCGAGACCTCGACGCGGGAGAAGATGCCGAGCTTGTAGAGCGTGCGCTCGACTTCGAGCAGGCGCGCGTCGCTCACCGGATCGCCCGGCTTCAAGTCGATCGTCCGCCGGATCACCTCGGCGTCGGTCTTGAGATTGCCGCGCACGATCAGGCGATCGACGACGATCAGCGGCCCCTCGAGAGCGGAGATCCGGACGTCGACCTTGTCGTGCGCTTCGTTCCACGCGATCTCGGCCGACACCTGCGCGCCGCCGTACCCGGCCGCGGCATAGGCCGCGCGCAGGCGTTCGAGGACGTGATCGAGCCGCTGCGGATGGAACGGACCGCCGGGCGACAGCTCCAGCTCGCGGCGCAGCTTGCCGACGTCGACGTGCTCGAAACCGTGATACTCGAGCTCGCCCACCAGCTCGCGCCGGCCCTCTTGGATGGGGATCTCGACCTCGAGCTCGAGCCCGTGCTCGGCCACCTCCGCCGGGCCGACCCGGACCTCGGCGAACCCCTCGAGCAGGTAGAACGAGCGGAGGTTCTTCAAGTCCTGGTCGAGCTCCGATTCGACCAGCCGGCCGCTGCCGGGGGCCAAGAGGCGGCGCGCCGAAACCGCCATCAAACCGCCGAGCTTCTCGTCCGAAAAGGTCCGGTTGCCCGTCAGCTCGACGCGCCGCAGGGTGAAGACCGGCCCCGGCACGATCGTCAAGCCGACCGCGAGCCGGTCTCCCTTCCGCTCCTCGGAATGGTCCACCTTGACACGGTAGTGCCCCTGGCGCTGATAGGCGTCCTTGATCCGCCCGAGCGAGGTGAGCACCAGCGCCTCGTCGTACCCCTCCTCGCCGAGAAAGGGGACCAGGCCGTCCTTCTTGAGCTTCTCGAGCGAGGCGCCGGTGACCTCGACGGCCAGCTTCGGGCCGACGTCGAGCGGAAAGACGACCCGCATCCTGCCCTCGCCCGCCGGTTCCGCGCGCGGCGGGGAGACCACCGCCTTGCCGTAGAGCTGGGTCGCGAGCCAGCTTTGAAGCCGTTCGACGTCGTCCCGGATCGCCTGAGCCCGGTAGGGGTTGCCGGCGCGGATCCGTACGTGCTCGCGCAGGACGTCCGGCTTGAACGAAGCCAGGTTGCCTTCGAAGTCGACCGTGGAGACCAGCGTGCGCGGGCCGGCGGTGACCTGGTAGATCACCGAGGCGCGGCGCGGACGCGGATAGGTGACGCCGACGTGGACGGTCGCCGCGAGGAATCCCTCCTTGGCCAGGTAGTCCTGCAGGCGGAAAACGCCGCGGACGACCGCGCCTTCGGACAGCGGCTGCGCTTCGAGCTGGACCAGCTGGCGCCTCAGGTCTTCGCGCTTGAGACCGAGCTCGCCCTCGACCCGCACCTCCTCGACCCGGACCGCGGGCCAGATCGCGACCACGGCCACGACCCCGCCGTCCGCCGCCGGGCGCTCGAAGATCGCGCAGTGGGCGACCGAGCCGCTGGCCTGGAGGTTGGCCAGGGTCTTCCTGACGTCGCGGTCGGCGAGCGGCCGGCCGACTTCGATCGCGAGCAGCGAGTCGATGTCCTCCTCCTCGGCGAAGGAGACCTCGCTGCGGATCTCGATCGAGCGCAAGATCGGCCCCGCGGCAGCCGCCGGCTCGGGCGCGATCGAATCCGGCGCGAGCTGCGCTCCGAGCGGCGCCGCCGAGGCCGCGAGCGCCAGGGCGAGCGCCACGAGCAGGCAGCGCGCCATCAGTAGCGCCGCTCCCACTGCGCGTCGACCGAGAAGCTGCCGGTGCCGGTATAGGTCAGGAGCAGGACGACGTTCTTGCCGACCTGCCATTCGGCCTGGATGACGTTGGTCTGGGTCGACGAGGGCGCCGAGGTGTAGGTGACGAAGAGCTTCTTCGACAGGCGCTTGCCGACCGTCACCTGGACCGACGAGATCGAGTCGTTGGAGCCCGCCAGCGGATCGATGCGGAAGCGGTCGAAGCCGAACAGGTTGCGCACCCTCTGCGACACCGCCGAGGCCGCCTGGCTGGCGAGGAACCCTGCCGCCCCGGCTCCCCCCTGGCCGGCGGCGGTCGCCGCTTCGCTGCCGGGCACGGGAAGGGTCGTGCCGTTGCCGGTCGAACGGTCGAACTCGCGCCCGGTCGCGAGCAGCGACAGGATGTCGAGATCGGCCAAGCCGTCCTCGCTGCGGAAGTGGGCGTTCAACCGGTCGAGCGTGCCCGAGAGGTCGAGCGCGATCTCGTAGCTGCGGACCTCGGTCTTCGCCGTCAGGTCGATCACCGGATCGATCCGGCTCGGGTTGTCGAAGGTGATCCGGCCGCGCTCGATCCGGTATTCGTTCTCGGCGTAGCGCAGCTTGCCCCCCTCCTGGATCTCGACGCTGCCGAAGATCACCGGCCGCGCCAGGCTGCCGCGCACGGAGAGGTCGATGTCGCCGCGGAGGTCGGCCACGTTGTTGCGCACGCGCAACGCTCCCGGGCCGACGACCCTGACGTTGAGCGAGGTCGAGGCGAGGAAGGGGTCCGCTTCCTCGACCTCCTGGCGGGCGCGGCGAAAGGCGCCCAGCAGCAGCTCGAGAGTACCGACCTCGACGTCCTCGAGATAGAAGCAGCGGTCGAGGCGCACCTCGCCGCGGACCTGCCGCCCCCCCTTGACCGAGGCGAAGGTGATCTCGCCGCTGCCGCGCGAGAGGAAACCCTCCGGATAGCGGAGCGAGAGGTCCTCGGCGAGGAGCTGGAAGGCGTAGTCGAAATCGCTGCCGCCTTGGGGGATCGCCAGCCTTCCCGAGGCGAGGACGCCCCCACCGCCGACCCGGGCGCGGAAACCGTCGAAGACGATCTCGTCGCGGTTGAACAGGATCGTGCCGCGCAGGTCCTCGAAGGCGCTCGGCAGGCTGGGCAGGATCATCCGCGCGTCGCGCAGCTCGCCTTCCCCGCGGACCGCCGGCCGGTCGAGAGTGCCGCGGACGGTGGCGAGCAGGTCGACGGTGCCCGTGAGATCCACCGTCGGCGCGAAGATCTTGACCCAGGTCGCCGAGAGCGTGCTCTGAAGCTTCAGGTCGAGCGCACCGCCGCCACCGGGTCCACCTCGTGGGCCGAATCCGATGGTGCCGGTCGCGAACAGATCGCTGCCGGTCGCTGCCTCGCCCATGTAGAAAGAGGCGATCTCGAGACGCTCCGAGGACAACTTCACGATCACGGGCTCGAGGTTCTTCAAGCGCCGGTCCGCGACCGCGACCTCGAGGCGAGGCAGCTCGAAAGAGGTCCGGAAGGTACCGGCGGTGAAATCCGCGGCGGCCTTGGCCCGCCCGGAAAACCCGCCGGAGATCTCGGGCAGGTTGGCGCCGGCCGTCGCGATCTGCGCCAGGCCGCGCAGGTTCGAGCTCTCGAGGCTGAAGTCGAGGTCGGCGCCGGCGCGGTCGAGCCGGCCGCCGCCCGCGAAGGTGACGAGCCCGAGGAGCGAGCCGTGCGCCTCGAGCGCCTCGCCGTCCCAATGGCCGACCAGCTGGGCCGAGCCGGAGGGTCCGAACGCCCGGCCGTCGAGGGCGAGCCCGGTCGCGCGGGCCGTGACCGTCGCCTCCGGGTGGTCGAGAGTGCCCGCGACCGAGGCGTGGAGCGAGGCCTTGCCCGCCAGAGCGATCCCGAGCAGGCCGTGAAAGGGCTCGGCGGCGAGGTCGAGGGCGGGAGCCTCGGCCGACAAGGCGACCGCGCCGGTCCTCCGGTCGATCGAACCCGCGGCGGAGAGCTCGCCGCCCGGCGCGGTGAAGAGAGCGCGCTCGACCGTGATCTTCGGACCCGCGAACGAGATCGCGCCCGAGGCCGCACCGAGAGCCTGGCCGGCGACGGCTAGATCCGCGACCTCGAGATCGGCGCGCCCCGTGAGCTCGTCGAAGCTGCCCGCGAGCGTCGCGCGCCCGCTCGCCAGGCCACCGATCTCTGGCAATCCGGGCGCGAGGCGGGCGAGCTCGGCCGCCGGCCAGCTCGAAGTCGAGAGCTCGAGCGCGAGCCCGCGCCCCGAGGCCGCGAGCGGGATCCGCCCCGCGACCGCGAGGCGCGCGGCTCCCCGGCGCGCCTCCGCCTGCAGATCCTCGATCCGATCCGGCAGCCAGGCGAGCGACCCGACGAGGGTGTCGGCCGAGAGGGCCGGCGAGCGGACGTCGGCGAGATCGAAGGCGATCTCGGTCGTCAGCTGCTTGGCCTGGATGCCGAGCTTCAGCTCGGCCGTGCCGCGCCCGGCCGTCGGGCGCCAGATCTCGGGCTCGGCCGCGGCCGGGAGGATCCGCGCCGTCGCCGCGAGGTCCCCCGTGGCGAGGCGCGCATCGATCCGGCCGGTCGAATGGGGAAGATCGAAGGAGGCCGTCCCCTCGGCGGTGAGAGCTTGCGCGGTCAGGTGGTAGCCGGCCGAGCTCAAGACCCCGTGATCGAGCCGGAGCGGCAGATCCCCCGCGACCGGGAGCGGTCCCGCGCCGGGAACCCCAGGGACTGCCGCCAGCTGGAGGGCGATGTCGCCGTCCCCCGCCAGCAGGTCGTTGGCCTTCGCCCTGTAGCGGAAGGTCCCCGCCCCTCGGCTCGCGACCGCGAGGTCGAGTCCCTCGGCGGTGAGGAAGCGCGCGGCGTCGAGGTCTTTGAACGCGAGATCGATCGCGATCGGCTTGCCCGGTCCGGACACGGTCAAGTCGACGGCGATCTTGCCGGCGAGGTTTCCTTCGGCATAGCGGGCGCGCTCGACGTCGATGTCGACCGTCTCGGAGTTGCCCTGCCCGCGCGCCGCGATCTCCGTCGCCTCGCGGCCGAGGTAGGCGAGCCGCGGCGCGTTCATCCGCGCCCGCCAGCCCCAGGACTCGGGATCGGCATCGATCCGTCCGGTGAACGAGAAGCGCGCCGCGATCGGGTCGGCGAGATATCCCCAGCGGTTGAGCAGCGCCGCGTTCCCCTCGCCCGCGGCGTCGAACCCGACCCGGTAGCCCTTCTCGTTCCAGGCGTACTCGCCCCGGCCCCGGACCTTCGCGTCGAGCCCGGCGAACCGGTAGGAGGTGACCGTGACCTTCCCCGGCTCGATCCGTCCCTTGGCCGAGACCGTGACGTGGTACGGCCTGGCGTCGGGCAGGACGACGCGCACGTCCTGCGCGGTCGCGAGCGCCTCCAGATGCTTGGGGTTCGGGCCCACGACGCGCCCCCAGATCGCGCGCGCTTCGAGCTCGAGCGGCAGGCGCCGCTCGTTGAGGAAGAACGTGCCGTTCTGGATCAGGATCCGGCCGACCCTGACCTCGAAGCGAGAGCCGCCGCCGCCGCTCGAACGGAAAGCCGGCAGGTTGGTCGAGCCGTCCTCGCGGAATTCGAGCCGCACCGTCGGCCGGATCGCCTCGATCTGCTCGAGATCGAGCCGGTTGTCGCGCAAGGCCCGCCCGGTGATCCGAACGTGCAGGACCGGCACCTCGGCGATCGGAGGATCCTTCGGGCCGCGGCCGGGGATGACCAGATCGCGGAGCTCGAATTCGAGCGGCAGGAAGCTGAAGTCGACCGAGCCGACCCGGACCGGACGCCCGACCGCTTCCGACAGGCGGGCGACGATGAGCGCCGCGGCGCGCTCCCGCGCGGTGGCGCTCCCGAGGAAACCGAGCAGCAAAGCGACCAAAACGACGGCGAGGACGCCGCCCCAGACGAGGGGGCGAAGGACGAATCGCCGCAGGCGCCCGAAGCGGCGGCGCGCAGGAGGCGAGGGCGCCTCTCTCAACTCGACCCGCCCTCCGATCCGTCGAGACCGGTCAAACCGATCAAGCCGCCCCAACGGAGCTTGGCCCGCAGGTTGTCGTAAAAGCTCCGGCCGCTGACCTTGACCAGCCGCACCGGTCGGGCGCTGCGCCCGACCCGGACGACGTCTCCGGGGCCGAGGGAGGTGCCCTCCTGGCCGTCGAGCGTCAGGTAGACCTTGTCGCCGCGGTCGCTCTCGAGAGTCACCTCAATGCGGGTCGAATCGGGAATGACGATCGGGCGCAGGGACAGCGCGTGCGGGCAGATCGGAGTCAGCACGGCGACCGGCAGGCGCGGATCGAGGATCGGACCGCCGGCCGAAAGGTTGTAGGCCGTCGAGCCGGTCGGCGTCGAGATGATCAGCCCGTCGGAGCGAAAATTCGCCACCACCTGGCCGTCGACCCGGAGCGTCAGCTCGATGATCCGCGCCAGAGCGCTCTTGGTGATCACCGCGTCGTTGAAGGCGTGAAAGACGTGGGCGGCGGACTTCGCCCCGCGGCGGGAGACCTGGACGTCGAACAGAGCGCGCGACTCGGAGGTGAAGCCGCCGTCGAGCACTTGGACCAGCGCCGGATAGAGCTCGGCCCGTTGGATTTCGGTCAGAAAGCCGAGGGCGCCGAGGTTGACCCCGAGGATCGGCACCTCGGCGCTCAGGCTCCGGGCCACCGCGAGGATCGTGCCGTCGCCGCCGAGCGCGACGACCAGGTCCCCGGGCGCCGCCGGGTCGAAGGCGCGTTCCTCCGGCAGGCCGCAGATCGCGAGGGTCGTGCGGTCGAGCCGCACCTCGAGGTTGCGGCGACGCAGCCACTCCGCGAGGTCGCAGGCGAGCGCCGCGGCCTCGCGGTTCTCCTCCTTGGCGACGATGCCGACCGCGTGGATCTTGACCGTCTCGCTCATTTCGGCCTCGCGAAGAGGGCGAACGCCTCGCGGTTGCCGCCCGCGCCGGGCAGGCGGGAATCGATCCTGCCGAGCGGCAGGAGGCCGAGGCCGGCGAGCGCCGCGGCGCAGCTCTCGATCGTCCGCAGTCGCAGCGCCTCGTCGCGCAGGATCCCTCCCTTGCCGACCGCTCCCCGCCCGGCCTCGAACTGCGGCTTGATCAGGGCGAGCAGAAGCGCGCCAGGGGCGAGAAGCGGCACGATCGCCGGCACGACCTTGACGAGCGAGATGAACGAGACGTCGATCACCGCGAGACCCGCCGGCTCGGGCAGGGCGTCGGGCGGCAGGTGCCGGGCGTTGGTCCGCTCCATGACGACCACCCGCGGATCGCGCCGCAGCCGCTCGTCGAGCTGGCCGTAGCCGACGTCGATCGCGTAGACGCGGGAGGCGCCGCGCTGCAAGAGGCAATCGGTGAAACCGCCGGTCGAAGCGCCGACGTCCAGGCAGACGAGCCCCGCGGGATCGACTTCGAGCTCGGAGAGAGCGCCCGCGAGCTTGCGCCCGGCGCGCGAGACGAACGGCTCGGTGGCCGCCACGTCGAGGCGGGCGGCGGCCGCGGTCGCCGTGCCCGGCTTGTCGACCCTCCGGCCATCGACGGCGACCGCACCCGCCATGACCGCGCGGCGCGCCTGCTCGCGGCTCGCGAACAGGCCGCGCTCGACCAGGAGCTGATCGAGCCGGAGACCGCCGCCCACGGCCTAGGGGTGCCCGAGAACCGAAGCGGGCAGCGCCTCTTCGATCAGCATGATCGGAATGTCGGAGACGATCGGATAGACCAGCCCCGCTTCGCGCGCCAGGAGCCCTTCGCGGACCACCGGCTCCTCGTCGCGGAAGTGCTCCCGGTACTTCTCGGCCACCTGGGCGCAGACCTCGGCCGGCAGCTCGACGACCTCGAGCGGGCCCTTCGTCTTCGGGCAAACCAGGATGTCCAGCAGCTCGGGATCGACGGCCATCGGCAGACCTCTCTTGAGGCCGCCGAGAATAGCACGCGGGTCCGCCCGGACCGGCCGCGGGCCGGGTCTCAGGGCCGGACCGCAGCCGTCCCGCCGCCGTCCAAACGGAAGTGGAAGCTCAGGTCGAGCAGCTCCGTGCCCGGGTTGTGGCGCGCGGTACCGGCGTTCGAGATGTGGCGAAAGGCCAGGCCGAGCCGCTGGCGGGGCGAGAGATCGAAGATGATCTCGGCGCTCGAGCGGAACTCGAGGCTCGATCCCAAGTGGCGATCGCCGCCGTGAGAATAGGCGCCGGCGACCACGGAGGGGGTGAAGGAGAAGCGCCGGGAGATCGGCATCTCGAACGAGAAGCCGGCGAAGGAGTAGAGGGTCCCGTCGGACGTCGCGAGCAGCCCGACGAGCGGACGAGGTTTCGGCAGGCGCCGCGGCAGCCAGGCCGGGCTCCAGGTCCCGAACGTGAGCTCGAGCGATCCTTCGGCGTCCTTCCCGCTATCGAGGACGTCGATCCGGCCGAGGCTGAAGCCCGCCGTTTCTAGCTGAAGTGCTCGCGCGGGAAGCGCCGCGAGGGCGAGCCACAACGGCAGGGCTCGGCACAGACGCATGAGACGATGGCGGTCGGATGGCAAAGCGGCGTTCCTCCGTCCGATGTCTACGATCTTCAAACGGTTTCCGGACGACTTCAAACCAGAAGACCCGCGGGCTCGCGATCTCCGGAGCGGCGCTCGCCCCGCGGGGCAGCCCGCCGGAGCTCGGCCGCCTCGGCCGGGCCGAGGTCGAGAGTCCACGGTCCGATCCGTGTCGGTACGTCGAGCGCGCGCTTGAGCGCGTCCAGGAAGCGCGCCCGCGGCCACTCCGCGGCGCCGAAGGTCGCCAGGTGCTCGGTCGTCTGCTGGCAGTCGAGGAGACGGAAACCCCAGGCCGACAGGTTCGCGGCGAGCGTCGCCAGGCAGACCTTGGAGGCGTTCGAGACGTCCGCGAACATCGACTCCCCGAAGAAGACGGCGCCGAGGGACACGCCGTACAGCCCGCCGACCAGATGCCCGCCCTGCCAGGCTTCGATCGAGTGGGCGATCCCTCGCTCGTGGAGCGCCGTGTAGCCCGAGATCATCGCGGGCGTGATCCAGGTTCCGCCCCCCTGCTCGGGCCGGACCTTCCGGGCGCAGGATCGGATCACGGCCGAGAACGCCGTGTCGGCGCGCACCTCGAATCGCCCGTGCCGCAGCTCTTTCTTGAGCGAGCGGGAGAGGTGCATCCGCGCCGGCTCGAGCACGAACCGCGGATCGGGGCAGAACCAGAGGAGGGGCATCCCCTCGTGCGGCCAGGGGAAGATACCCCGGCGATAGGCCGCCTCGAGCGTCCCGGGATCGGGTCTCCCCCCCACCGCCACGACCCCCTCGGGCGTGGCGCGCAGCGGAGACGGAAAGAGAGGCGGCCGATGGGGCATCGTTCGGGCGACCGGCCGGTTCGCGACGGCGCGTCGAGATCAGATCGTAATGTACTTGCCGGGTGGTATCCCATCGACGGTCCCCTTCCGGCCCCTTCCGACCGCATAGAATGCGCCCGCCATGGCCAGCGCCCCCGCCGCGGTCCCCGAGCTCTCGCTGGTCGTTCCGATTTACGACGAGGAGGAGAACCTGCCCATCCTCGCGCGAGAGATCGCCGCCGCCCTCGATCCGCTCGGCCGCCCTTACGAGGTGCTGCTGGTCGACGACGGCTCGACCGACGGCGGGCCCGCGGTGATGGCCGAGATCGCCCGCCGGGACCCGCGCGTTCGGATCGTCCGCTTGCGCAGGAACAGCGGCCAGTCGGCCGCCCTGGTCGCGGGCTTCCGCTTCGCGCGCGGCCAAGTCGTCGTCACGCTCGACGCCGACCTCCAGAACGATCCCGCGGACATCCCGCGCCTGCTCGCCGGGCTCGACGGCTCCGAGGCGGCGGACGTCGTCTGCGGGGTTCGGACCCACCGGCGGGACAGCTTCCTGCGCCGCCTCTCGTCCCGGATCGCCAACGGCGTCCGCAACCGGATGACCGGCGAGCGCATCACGGACGTCGGCTGCACTCTGCGCGTCGCCCGCGCCGAGCTCCTCCGCGAGCTGCCGGTCTTTTCCGGCATGCACCGCTTCCTGCCGACCCTCCTCAAGATGCAGGGCGCCGTGGTGACCGAAATCCCGGTCAACCACCGGCCGCGCCTCCACGGCCAGGCCAAGTACGGCATCGGCAACCGGCTCTTTCGGGCGCTCGTCGACCTCTTCGCCGTCCGCTGGCTGCGCTCGCGCTGGATCGACCGCCGTCTCGCCGAGGAGACCACCCCTGGGCGGCCTTGACCGGTCGTCCCGGCGCGACCTGCTCGCCCTCGCGGCTCTCGCCGCCCTCCTCTTCCTGCCGGCGCTCGGACGCCGCGACCTCTGGAATCCCGACGAGGCCCGCTATGCCGAGGTGGCGCGCGAGATGCGCGCCGCGGGCGACTACCTGGTGCCCCATCTCAACGGGCACCTCTACACGCAGAAACCGCCGCTCCTGTTCTGGTCGATCGCGGCGGCCTCTCTGCCCTTCGGTCAGGTAACCGAAACCGCGGCCCGCCTCCCTTCGGCATTCGCCGCGATCGGTGCCTGCCTCCTCGTCTTTCGCATCGGCGAGCGCTTGTTCTCGCGCCGCGCCGCCTGGATCGCCGCTCTGGCCTTCGCCACTTCGGCGCGGATCCTCTGGCAGGGGCGCTTCGGACAGATCGACATGCTGCTGACCGGCCTGGTGACGCTCGCCGTCTGGTTCTGGGTCCGCGCCTGGACCGAGGAGCGCCCGGCCCTCGCGCTCGGATTCTTCGCCTGCGCAGGCGTCGCGAACCTCGCGAAGGGACCCGTGGGCCTCCTGCCGCCGCTCTTCGGCATCCTCGCGTTCCTGCTCGCGACCCGCAGGTGGGAGGACGTCCGCCGCTTGCGCCTCGGCCGCAGCCTCGCCCTCTGGGCGGGCGTCGGCCTCCTCTGGCTGGTGCCGGCCGCCTTCCACGCCGGGCCCGAATATCTGCGGGAGATCGCGCTCAAGCAGACCGTGACCCGCTACGCCGAGCCCTGGCACCACTTCCAGCCCCCCTGGTACTACCTGAAGACGATCCCGATCGACTTCTTCCCCTGGACCCTCCTCCTGCCGTCGGCCCTGGTCATCGGCTGGCGCCGCCTCGAGGGCCGCGCGCGGGACGGCTTTCTCTTCGCGTTCTGTTGGTTCGCGGCGACGGTCGTCTTCTTCAGCCTCTCGGCGGCGAAGCGGGAGGTCTACGTCCTCTCGATGTTCCCGGCCCTCGCCCTGATGACCGGCGCCGCGCTCGATCGGATCGCCGCGGACTGGCCGCGCGATCGGAAGTGGCTCCAAGTCCCGCTCGCGATCCTCGCTCTCCTGGCCGCGGCGCTTCCGGTCGCGCTCTGGAGCGCCGGCCATGGCCGGCCGGAAGCGGTGCCTTTGGGCGGCGACCGCTTCGTCGCCCTCGCCACCGCGGCGCTCGCGCTCCTTGCCCTCGGAGCGATCGCGGCCTGGTGGCAGGCGCGCTCGGGGCGGGCGTTCGCCGCCGCTTCCTGGCTCGCGGCGGGCATGGCGGGGCTCGCGCTCGCCGCGGCGTTCCTCTTGCTGCCGGCCTTCGATGCAGTCAAGTCGGCGCGCCAACTGTCCCGGGTCCTCGTCTCTCGCGCGGCGCCGGGCGAGCCGTATGCGATCTACCCGCGGCTCGATCCCACGTTCCTGTTCTACACCGAGCGCTTCGCCG
>DATMZM010000383.1:0-13691 GCA_035607445.1 Thermoanaerobaculia bacterium
GGTGACCTCGCCGCGCGACCGCATCCCGGCGAGGCGCTCGGCGGCGTCCGGACGGTCGATCCAGAGATCGCTCGCGAGCTGGCCGTCCGCGGCGAGAGGTCCGGCCGGCGGCGCCTCGGGCTTGGCGAAGAGCTGGCGGAAAAGGTTCTTCATGGACTGGCGGCGGAGCGTCTTCCCTGATCGGCGGCTCGAGCCTACCAGCTCCGACTCACCAGACTCCGCCGATCGGCTGGGCGCTCGCGCGCTTCGGCCCGAAGAGGAAGTCGAGGTCCGCAGCGCCCGCGCCCGCGACGTTTCGGAGCACGAAGCGGCCGGTTGCCGGGTCGAACGCGCCGATTCCGTCCTTGCCGTCGCCATCCCAATCGCCTGCCACCGGAATGCGGTGGAGGGCTCCGAAGCGGAAGGTCAGCTGGGCCGGACCGGCCGAGGCGGTCTGGCGGAGCCGGAAAACCCCCGTCGCCGGATCGTAGAGGCCGATGCCGTCCCGGCCGTCGCCGTCCCAATCGCCCGCGAGCGGGATCCAGTTGCGGCCGAGGGGTCCGTAGCGGAGCGTGCGGTCGAAGGCGCCGGCGGCAGCCCGCTCCTTGACGTGGAAGAGGCCGGTCGCGCGGTCGTAGAGCGCGAGCCCGTCCCGGCCGTCGCCGTCCCAGTCGCCCGCGATCGGGATCCACTCCGTATTCGCGGGGCCGAGAGGGAGCGAGAGGTTCGGCGTCACGCCCGCGACGTTCTGGAGCAGGAAGCGGCCGGCGGAGCGGACGTAGATCCCGACGCCCGTCCGCCCGTCGCCGTCCCAGTCGCCCGCGACCGCCAGGGCGTCGTCGGGGGGCTGTCCGAGATGGAAGCTCAGGTTGACCGGTCCGGCGGCGGGCGCGTTGCGGAGCGAGAAGTTGGCCGCGGCGCCGACGAAGGCTCCCACCCCTTCGCCGCGCGCGAGGCGGAGGAGCTGGCCCGAGAGCGTGCCGAGGTAGATCTCGCCGCGGACGTCCTCGCCGAACGTCACCAGGTTGGGCGCCGCGTCGGCGAGGAGGCGGACGGCGAAGGGCGGCGTCGCCGCGGCGGCCCAGACTTCGCCGCTACAGAAGTCGCCGAAGAAGTAGCGGCCGGCGAAAGCCGGCAGGTCCGCTCCCCGGTAGACGTAGCCCCCGGTGATCGAGCATTTGCCGCCGGTGTGGCCGTACTCGAGGATCGGCAGGAAGAGCTGCGGCGAGCCGCAGGGCGGCGTGTTCGGAGGGCAGGCGTCGGAGCCGAAGCAGAGGCTTCCCTCCATCGTCTTCCAGCCGAAGTTCAGGCCGTTCGGGGTGCCGCGCGGGAC
The DNA here is from genome assembly GCA_035607445.1 of Thermoanaerobaculia bacterium. GTDB lineage: Bacteria > Acidobacteriota > Thermoanaerobaculia > Multivoradales > UBA5704 > DASYKS01. Next base: position 1,313 of record DATMZM010000383.1, read on the forward strand.
GAAGTCGACCTCCTCGCGCTCGCCCTGGCCGACGTCGGCGATCCAGAGGTTGCCGTTCGCGCGGTCGAAGCCGTAGCGCCAGGGGTTGCGCACGCCGCGCGCCCAGATCTCGTCGCGGATGCCGTCCGGGCCGCGGAACGGGTTGTCCGGCGGGATCGCGTAGGGCAGGCCGCCCTGCGTATGGTCGACGTCGATGCGCAGGATCTTGCCGAGCAGCGTGCCGGGGCTCTGCGCGTTGCAGAAAGGATCGCCGCCCGCCCCGCCGTCGCCCATGCCGATGTAGAGGTAGCCGTCGGGGCCGAACTGGAGCTGGCCCCCCTTGTGGTTGTCGAACGGCTGCTCGATCCGCAAGAGGACCGTGGCGCTCGCGGGATCGGCGAGGAACGGGTTGTTCGCGGAGCGCCGGTAGCGGGCGATCACGGTCGTGCCGTCGGGGTCGTTGTAGTCGACGAAGAAGAACCCGTTCTCGGCGAAATGGGGATGGAAGGCGGCCGAGAGGAGGCCCTCCTCGCCGGACAGCCCGAGCCGGCCGGTCAGGTCGAGGAACGGCACCGGCCGCAGGCGTCCGTTCTGAAGGATGCGGATCGGCCCGGTCCGGAGGGTGACGTAGATCAGGCTGTCGCCGGCATGGGTGATCGAGGTCGGCGTCGCGGGCAGCTGCAGCACGGGGACGAGGTGAGCGCCGGCGAGCGGGCCGATCGGCTGGAAGGGCGCGGCGGCCGAGGCGGGACCCGCGGTCGCGGAGAGGAGAGCGGCCAGAGCGGCGAGGAGGAAGAGCGCGCTCCGTCGATCGGAGCGGCGGATCGGTTGGGGCGAGAGCGATGCGGCGGTTACCATGCGATCGATCCTCCGGGAGGGGGCGGCTTGGATAGCCAGGCGAGCATATCCTTCACGTGCGGCAGGGAGGCGGCGATGACCCAATGGATCCGGATCGACGGCGATCTCTCGATCCCCGAGACCGAGCTCGCGTTCGCGACGGCGCGGAGCGGCGGGCCGGGCGGACAGAACGTCAACAAGGTCGAGACCCGCGTCCTCCTGCGCTTCGATCTCGAAGCCTCGGCGGCGCTCCGTCCCGAGCAGAAGGCGCGGCTCCGCGAGAGGCTGCCGACGCGGATCACCCGCGACGGCGTCTTCCACGTCACGTCGCAGAAGCACCGGACGCAGGCCCAGAACCGGGAGGCCGCGATCGAGCGCTTCCGCGAGCTGCTCGCCGGGGCGCTCGCGGACGAGGCGCCGCGCGTCGCGACCCGCCCGTCGAAACGGGCGAAGGCGAAGCGCGTCGAGGCCAAGAAGCGCCGGAGCCGCACGAAAGCCGAGCGGCGCGGCACGGGGGAGTGGGACTGATTGACCTGAGTCGCGGCTCCGTTTGTCCCGCAGCGACTGGCTGCGCCGAGAGGCGCCCGAAGGAGCGAGGAGGCAAACGGAGCCACGACCAAGAAAAGCGGGGCGAGCCTTCGAAAAGACCCGCCCCGCGTATGCTGGCCGGCTCGACGAGCCCGGTCAGCGGTTATCGGTTGTACCGGTACCGGTAGGACGACCGCTCGAACCCGTCCACGCGGTTCACGCGCTGGAACTCCTCGGAGCGGACGATCACCCTGACGACCTCCCGGTAACCCTGCCGGCGCATCAGGTTGACGTTGTCCCGGAAACCCGGGTCGGAGTAAACCTGGTCGCGATCGCGGTGCAGGAGCACCCTGTAGAGCTGGCGCACGGAGTCGTTCGGATCGACGGCGATGCGCTGCCTGAGGGCCGTCCGGGCGAGGTCTTCGGCGACCCGCTGGACGCCGTAGTACCCCCGGGTATAGATCTCTTCGACCAGGTCGGCGTCACGCCGCGGATCGAAGCTCGCGTGCAGGATCCCCTCGACCAGCACGCCGGTGATCTCGCGCGCCCGGTCGCGGCGGTCGAACCGGCCGTACGGGCCGCCGTTGCCGATGTCGGCTCCGATCCCGTCGCTCCGCCGGCCGGTCTCCAAGGTGATACGGCCGGTCGTCAGGGCGCCGCGCATGTCATAGCCGCCGCGGACGCGGTAGCCGACCTGGCCCGCGAGCCCGCGGGCGTCGCGATCGACCGAGACATCGACCCAGTTGGAGCCGGAGTTGAGGATGCGGACGTCCCCCTTGCCCGCGACGACGTCGAAGGTGGCCCCGACGGGGACCTCTTCCCCCTTGCCGTCGAACAGGCCGCTGCCGACGAGCGTCAGGCGCAGGCTCTCGCCCGGGATGACGGGAACCGGCTCGTTGTCGGGGGCGACGCCGTAGCGGCGCTCGCCCTCGCGGCCGAACGGATCGGCCCAGACCTGGATGGCGATGACCTTGGTCTCGCCGCGCTCGACGGAGTGCGTCCACCTCTGGTTCCAGGTGCGCTGGCGGGAGGGCTGAGACAAGGCGGGCATCGCGGCGGCCGCAAGGGCCAGCGCGACGACCGCGCATCGGATTCGGTTGGTAGTCATTGTCATTGTCGGTCTCCTCTTCGATTCGTACGCGGGCTGATGAAGCACCCGAGCACCTGACCCACCTGGTACTGCAAGGCCCCGGCCAACGCGCGGCGCCCCGGATCCGAGGTCGGTCCCCCGCTCGCGCCGAAAGAAATCGTCCTCGTTGGAGGACGGCTCCCTCCGGCGACGGCAAGGAAGGTCGCCGGATCGGCAAGAACCTCCTCTCCGGCTTCCGCGATATCCTGCCTGCCGCCCCTTCGACCATGACCCGCCGCGAAAAAGCCGCACGGATCCAAGGGATCCTCGACGCGCTCTACCCGGAGGTCGCGATCCCGCTCGATCACGCGGATCCGTTCACCTTTCTGGTTGCCGTCGTGCTCTCGGCGCAGACGACGGACAAGCTGGTGAACACGGTGACGCCCGCGCTCTTCGCCCGCGCTCCGGCGCCCCGGGCGATGGCGGCGCTCCCGGTCGAGGAGATCCAGCACCTGATCCGGCGCATCGGTCTCGCGGCGACCAAGGCGAAGAACTTGAAGCGGCTCGCCGAGCTGCTGGTCGAAAGGCACGGCGGCGAGGTGCCGCGCACGTTCTCGGAGCTCGAAGCGCTCCCCGGCGTCGGGCACAAGACGGCCTCGGTCGTCCTCTCTCAGGCGTTCGGGCTGCCGGCGTTCGCGGTCGACACCCACATCCACCGCCTCGCCGCCCGCTGGGGGCTCTCCGACGGCACGAGCGTCGAGCGGACCGAGGCGGATCTGAAGAAGCTCTTCCCGCAAGAGGATTGGTGGAAGGTTCACCTCCAGATCATCTTCTTCGGCCGCGAGCACTGCCCGGCCCTCTGGCACGACCTCGACGCTTGCCCGATCTGCTCCTGGGCCGCCTCGAAGACGACCAAGGCCGCGGAGGAGCGCCGCAACCGGGACCTGCGCCGCAGGCGGGATTAGAATGGCTCGGATTCCATCGCTTCGGCCGGACCTGCGGGCGCTTGAGAGCGGCCGCCGGGCGCCGGTCCTCCGGAGGTCCGGTATGCGCAAGGTCGTTTCGGGTCTGATCTGGATCGCGATCTCGGGCGCGCTTCTCCCCGCGCCCGCCCGCGCCGCCGAAGCCTGGCGCGGTCCCTCCTCGCTCGAGGTGCGCGTCGAGGACGCGAACGGCCAGCCGGTGCCGGGCGCCAAGGTGCGGCTCCTCTACCAGGCCGTGGAACCGAAGGCGGGACCCGGAGTGCTCTCGACCGACGCCTCCGGCGAGGCGTTTTTCTTCTCGCTCTCCGAAGGCTGGTGGGTGCTCGAGGTGCGCAAGGAAGGGGCTCTGACCTTCCACGCGGAGGTCGTGCTCTCGGGCGAGAAGAAGCCCGCCGTCCTTTCGACCTTCCAGGAGAACAACCCCGGCGCCACGCAGACCCTGCGCATCAAGATCGGCCGCCCGCGGGCGGGAGCGGCGAACCCCAGCCCGGCGGCGGCCCAGATCGCCAAGGCGCTCGGCGCCCCGTCCGCGCCTCCTCCTCCCGCACCTCCTTCCAAGCCTGCGCCGGCGGCAGGTGCCCCGGCTGCGCCGGGCACGGCGGCTCCAGTCGCTCCGCCCTCGCAACCCGCGCCGGCTCCAAAGCCAGCTCCCGCGCAGGCCACAGCGCCTGTCGTTCCGCCCTCTCCTCCCGCCCAGAAGCCTTCGACGGATACGCCGCCCGCACAACCTGCGCCGACTTCCAAGCCGGCCCCCGTGCAGCCCCCTCCGCCGCCTGCCGTCCCGGTCGCTCCGCCGTCCTCTCCTCCCGCCCAGCAACCTCCGACGAGCAATCCGCCCGAGCAACCCGCCGCACCGGCTGCGAAGCCGACACCCGCGCCCGCTCCCGCTCCGATTCCCCAGCCGCCCGCGGCTCCCCAGCCGATTCCGGAGCCCGCCGCTCCCGCCCCGCAGATCTTGCCCACCCAGCACCGGTCGTATGCCGATCGCACGTGCCTCGAGTGCAAGGCGGGGGAGGACGCGCTCTCGGTCGAGCTGGCGGTCCCCGCGGGGAGCGAGCCCTGCGGTGACGGGCTCCAGGAGCGGCTCGAGAACCGGGATCCCGCCGCAGCGGAGGCGGGCCTGCCGCCGAACTGCCGGCTGTTGCGGATCGTGCTGCCGGCCGGCGCGCGCTTCACCGGCTACCGCTACGAGGTCGAGGACCGCGGTTCTTCGCGCGATTGCCGCGCCGGGGCCGACTGCCCCGCCGGGGCCTGCTCCTTCCCGCTCGATCCGGGCCTGCGCCGCGGGCCGCAGGGGACGGCGATCACAACCGCCTTCTCGAACCTCTCGCCGGAACGCGAGCGGCGGGCCATCTTCACGGTCTACTACGCGGCCGCAGGGAGGTAGGCGGGGAGAAGCCGGCGGAACCGGGACGGTGCAGCCGTCTCTCTCGTCGAGACCTGTCCAAACGAGCGAGGAGGCACCGATTGGCAGACCCGAAGGAGGGCCAGGATCCGGAAGCCGGTCGCTACGAGGTCGTGCCGAGCGGCACGAGCGTCGAGCAACCGATCGCGCAGCAAGAGGTCGCCCCGCCGGCTCCCGCGCCCCCCGATCTCGCCGCGCCGGCCGCCGAAGCGCAGGCTCCCGCGCCGGCCGCCGAAGAGCCGCCTCCCGCCCCGGACGTCGTGCCCGAAGCGCCGGTCCGCAAGCGCCGGCCGGCGGGCAAGACGGCGATCTTCGTCGCCCACGGTATGGGGCAGCAGATCCCCTGGCAGACTCTCGATCAGGTCGCGACCGGATTGCTCGGGCAGCAGCCGCAGGCGGCCACGAGGGTCCGCGCCGTCCATTCCGGCGCGCCGCTCCTGCGCCGCATCGAGCTCGGCTTGACGGACGCCAAGGGAGAGCCGCGCGAGGTCCACGTCTACGAGGGGTATTGGGCGCCGTTCACCGAGGGCCAGGTCACCCTGCGCGACGTCATGAGGTTCCTCGTCTACGCCGGGCGCAACGGCATGAAGAACAGCTCCGGCGAGTTCTCCCGCAAGCTGTTCGAGAAATTCCCCGCCTTCCCCGCGTCGGCGCGGAACTCGGTCTACCTGGCCCTGACCCTCGCGGTCCTGGCGTCGCTCGTCTTGCTCAACGCGACGATCCTGCTCGTCGCGGCGGCCCGCTCGCCGCTCCAGAACCCTCCCGACTGGCTCGGCGCGGGGTTGTTCAACGACTTGACGACGGTCTTCCACGCGGTGCTCCTGGTCGCTCTCGCCTTCGGGCTCCTGCTGGCGCTGACCAAGAAACTGCGCGCCGTGGCAAAATCCGGCCGCGCCGGCTGGGGGCCGGTCCGCGCCTCGAACGTCGCGGCGACCGCGGCCTTCGTCCTCCTGCTCGTCACGCTGCTGCTCGCGGCGGCGTCCGTGCCGCTTCTCTTCTACGGCCACGTCAAAGTCCAGGAGGACACGAGGCTCTGGAACTATTTCTTCTCTGATTTCCCGATCGATTCCGACCGCTTCAACACGGCCATCAGCTACTTTTTCCTCGGCGCGCTTGTCCTGGCGTTCGTCGCCTGGGTCGTCAAGACCGCGGTCGTCGTCGTGCGCGCCCTGGGCTCGGAGCTGGGCCGACAAAGGGCGGCGGGCGAAGGGGCGGCCGAGGGAAGCAACGCCGAGCGCGGGAAGGGCTGGGTCAGCCTGGGCCTGGTCGCCGGCGGCGTCCTGCTGCTCGCGATCGTCGGCGCGATGGTCTGGCAGTTCGTCGATCGCTTCCGTTTCTTCACCGGCGGCGGTTACTTCGACGTCCTCCGCCTCGGCATCGCCTGGCCCTTGCTCGTCGGCGCCAGCTGGTTCGTGCGCCAGCTCCTGATCCAGTACGTGGGCGACGTGGCGGTCTACGTCGCCTCGCACCGGCTCGATCGCTTCCGCGAGCTGCGCGACAAGATCCGCCAGACGGTGTGCGAAACGGCGCACGCGATCTACTCGCTGCGGCAGGAGTCGAACCCGCGGGCCTTCGAATACGACAGGGTGCTCGTCGTCGGCCATTCCCTCGGCACGGCCGTCGTCTACGACACCATGAACCACCTGATCAACGACGACCTGATCCCGCCGCCCAAATACAAGCCGCTCAAGGTCGTCGAGCGCACCAAGCTGTTCTTGACCTTCGGCTCGCCGCTCGACAAGTTCGCCTTCCTGTTCGCTGCCGTCGGGCACGAGACGACGGAAGCGCGCGAGGCGCTCGCGAACGTCGCCGAGCCGATGATCCAGAGCTATGACACCCGGCCGAAGAAATGGATCAACCTCTACTCGCGCTGGGACATCGTCAGCGGCGGCCTCGATTTCTACGACCTGCCCGGCAAGTCCGATCCACGAAGCGTCCAGGACATCCCCGACCCCGAAGCGACCACCCTTCTGGCCGCCCACGTCGAGTATTGGGAGAATGATCTGCTCTACCGGACGCTGCTCGCGGAGATCTGACGGCCCCCTACCCCCGCAGCGCCCGCTCGACAGCCCGCAGGTCCGCGTCGATCTCGATCGGCCGGTTCGCTCCCGGCGGGGGCGGGTCGGTGTCGCGGTGGTAGGCGATGAGGATGCCGGGATCTTTGAGGACGTGGCCGGTCAGGACGGCGACGACGCTCTCGGTGGGGCGGATCGTGCCTTCGCGGACGAGCTTTCGAACGCCCGCAATGCTCGCGGCGCTCGCCGGCTCACAGCCGACTCCGGAGGCGTCGATCGCGGCCTTCGCTTCGAGGATCTCGGCGTCGGTGACCGCGGTCGCCACCCCGTTCGTCTCGGCGATTGCCTTGACGGCGCGGTCCCAGCTCGCGGGATCGCCGATCTTGATCGCCGTCGCGACGGTTTCCGCTTTCATCCGGCGGCGTTCGCGGAAGCCCTCGGCGAAACCTTGCGCGAAGGGCGAAGCCCCCGCGGCCTGGATCGCGGCGAGGCGCGGCAGGCGATCGACCAGCCCCAGCTCGCGCGCCTCGGCGAGCGCCTTGCCGAAGGCGGACGTGTTGCCGAGGTTGCCGGCCGGCAGCGCGATCCAGTCGGGCGGCTGCCAGGAGAGCTGCTCGAGCAGCTCGAGGACGATCGTCTTCTGCCCTTCGAGCCGGAACGGGTTGATCGAGTTGAGCAAGTAGACGTCGAGCTCGCGGCTCGCTTGCTCGACGAGCGCCAGGCAGGCGTCGAAATCCCCCCGCACGAGGAGTGTCTTCGCGCCATAGGCGAGCGATTGGGCGAGCTTGCCGAGAGCGATGTTGCCGGCCGGCACGACGACGAGCGCCGGGATCCCCGCCTGCGCCGCGTAGGCCGCGAGCGAGGCGGAGGTGTTGCCGGTCGAGGCGCAGGCGACGGCCGAGGCTCCCACCCGGCGCGCCTGGGTGACGCCCGCGGTCATGCCGCGGTCCTTGAACGAGCCCGTGGGGTTCTGCCCCTCGTGCTTCATCGCCAGGTTCTCGACCCCCGCGAAGCGGGTCACGGCGGGGCGGACGAGGAGCGGCGTTTTGCCTTCCGGATGGCTGACGATCTCGGCGTCCGTGGCACCCGGGGCGACCAGCTCGCGATAGCGCCAGACGCCCGAGGCGAGAACGCCCTGGGCATTCGCCCGCCGGGCACCGAAGAGAGCGCGCAAGGCCTTTCCCGACAGGCTCGGCCGGGGCTCGAGGGCTTCGAGGAGGCCGCCGCAATCGCAACGCGAGCGGGCGTCGAGCTCCGAGAGCTCGGTGCCGCAGGCGGCGCAACGCTGGATCGTCTGGGATTGCGGCGAGAAGCGCATCGGCTCTTTCCTCAAGGGTTGTCGGGCAGCTCGCGCGCGCCATCGAGATCGACTTCGGCGACGCGCACGTCGCAGTCGAGGCCGCTCTCGATGTAGGACACGGCGAGCGCGGCGGCGACGTTCGCCGCGATCTCGTCGCTCGCGGCGAGCGCGAAGAGGGTCGGGCCGCTGCCCGAGATCGAGGCGCCGAGGGCTCCCGCGGCGAGCGCCGCCGCCTTGGCCGCGGCGAAACCGGGCAGGAGGGGAGAGCGCGCCGGCTCGGCCAGGCGATCGTCGAGCGCGCGGCCGATGAGCGCGAGATCTCCGAGGCAGAGGCCGGCGACGAGCGCCGCGGTGTGGGCGAGCTGATGGACGGCGATCTCGCGCGAGACCATCTGAGGCAGGACCGCCCGCGCCTCCGCGGTCCGCAGCTCCTGCTGGGGATGGGCGAGGACGACGCGCAGCGCTTCCGGGACCGGCAGGCGGATGGCGTCGATCGGATCGAGCGAGCGGACGAGCACGGCGCCGCCCAGGAGCGAGGGGGCCACGTTGTCGAGGTGGCGGCCGGCGACTCCCGCCTCGCCCGCGAGGCTCGCGGCGAGGAGATCGTCCGTGCCGAGCGGCCGGCCGAGGAGGAGATCGACGGCGACGGCCGCCGCGACCGCGGACGCCGCGCTTCCGCCGAGCCCCGCGGCGAGCGCGAGACCCTTGGTGATCTCGAGCTCGACGCCGACGTCCTCGGCCCCCGTGCGCCGGAGCACGTCGAGCGCCGCGATCCCCGCCGAGTTCCTGGCCGCTTCGGTCGGGATCGCCGGATGGCCCGCGGCGAGGATGGTGACTCCCGACCGGCCGGCGCGGCGCGCGAGCACGGTGTCGCCCGCTCCCGCGACCGCGAGGCCCAGGGCGTCGAACCCCGGGCCGAGGTTGCCGATCGAGCCCGGAGCGTAGACGCGGGCGGCGCTCCTCACATTCCTCACGGTTCCCCCGCCAGCTCGAAGAGGTCGTTGAGCACCCCCGCCGCGGTGACCGCGAGCCCGGCGCCCGGGCCGGTGATGACGAGCGGGTTCGACTTGTAGCGGGCTGTGGTGAAGACGACCTGGTTCGCGGTGCCCGAGAGCGCAGCGAACGGCGAGGCGGCGGGCACGGCGGCGAGCCCGACGGCGATCCGCCGCCGGGTGACGTTCGCCACGTACCGGAGCGTCCCTCCCTCGGCTCGCGCCGCGTCGATCCGCTGCTTCCAGGGCGCATCCAGCTCGGGGAGGCGGGCGAGGAACTCCCGCCGTTCGAGAGCGCGCGCCCAAGCCGGCAATAAAGGCTCGACCGCGACGTCGGAAAGCTCGCCGTCGAAACCGAGGAGGCGGCCGAGGATGAGCGCCTTCCGCGCCACGTCCGTGCCCGAGAGGTCGTCGCGCGGATCGGGCTCGGTGTAGCCGGCGGCCATCGCGGCGGTGAGAGCTTCCGAGAAGCGGCGGCCGCGGCCGACCTCGGTGAGGAGGAAGCCGAGGGTGCCCGAGAAGCAGCCCTCGATCCTCTCGACCCGGTCTCCCGATTCGAGCAGCTTGCGATAGGTGTCCATCACCGGCAGGCCGGCGCCCACGGTCGCCTCGAACCGCAGCTCGCGGCCGAGCGCGCGGGCGAGGGCGAGCAGCTCCGCGGCCTCGCGGCGCGGGCCGGAGAGCGGCCGCTTGTTCGCGAGCGCCAAGCGGAAGCCGGCCTCGAGCGCCGTGCGCAGGACCGGTGCCGTGTCGTCTGCCGTCAGGTCGGCGAGGATCGGCCGCGCGAGGGCGTGGCGCGCGATCTCGGCGACAGCCTCCGCGCTCGTCGCTTCGTGCCCGCCGGGGAGGTCCGCGAGCCCCGTGCCCGAGGCCTTCGCCTCGGCCAGCCGGCGGAGGGCCGCCCCCGAGATCCCCGCCGGCTTGAAGACGTAGCCGCTCCGATCGACGACCGCGACGATGCGCAAGGCCGCCGTCTTGAGCCGTCCGAGCTGCCCCGCGAGCTCGCGGCCGACGGAGCCGAATCCGAGCAGGATCACGTCCGCCCGGGCGGCGGCGCTCGGCTGGCCGCCGCCGATCTTGTCGAGCTGGAAGGCCGCGTGGATTCTCTGTTGGGCCTCCTCGGCATCGCGATCGCCGACGACGACCGAGAGGTTCAGCTCGGACGATCCCTGGGCGATCGCGACCACGTTGACGCCGGCTTCGGAGAGCGCGCGGAAGAGGCGGGCCGCCGTGCCCGGCGTGCCCGGCATGCCGAGCCCGACGACGGCGAGGGTCGCGACGGCGCCGCTCACCTCGATGCCGTCGATCTCGCGCCGGGCGATCTCGTCGCGGAACGCTTCCGCGAGAGCCGCGCGCGCCCGCTCGGCATCGGTCCGCGGCAGGCTGAAGCAGAGCGAGTGCTCGGAGGAGGCCTGCGTGATCAGCGACACCGAGATCCCTTCGCGGTGGAGCGCGCCGAACGTGCGCGCCGCGATGCCGGGCACGCCGAGCATGCCCGAGCCGGCGACCGTCACGAGAGCCTGGGCGCGCATCGCCGAGAGCGCGCGCACCGGCTGGGACCGCTGCGGCCGGCCGATCGCCGAGATCTCGGTGCCCGCGGCCTCGGGGTCGGCGAACGGCTTGATCACGATCGGGATCGCTCGCCCGCCGCCGGCCTGAGAGAGGGGGATCAGCGCCCGCGGATGGAGCACCTTGGCGCCGTAGTAGGCGAGCTCCGCCGCTTCGCGCAGGTCGATGCGGGCGAGCACGCGCGCGCGCGGCACGACGCGCGGATCGGCGGTCAAAAGGCCGGGCACGTCCTTCCAGAGGACGACGCGCGAGGCCGAAAGAGCGCGGCCGAGGAGCGTCGCGGTCAGATCCGTGCCGCCGCGGCCGAGGGTCGCGACCCGTCCCTCCGGCGTCGCGCCGAGGAAGCCCGGCACGACCGGGACGAGACCGCGGGCGAGGAGCGGCGAGAGAACCCGCGGCGCGGCGCGGTCGGTCGCTTCCAGATCGGGCGAGGCGTCGCCATGGCGGGCGTCGGTCGCGACCACCTCGAGCGGATCGATCAGCCGCGGCTTCGGGCGCGGGGTGCCGGGCGTCACCGGGGTCGCGGCCAGGGCCGCCGCGAACAGCCGGGCCGCCAGCCGTTCGCCGCGCGCGACGATCGTGTCCGAGGTGCGCGGCGTCAGCTCGCGCAGGATCGCGAGGCCCCTGGCGAGGGCAGAGAGCTCGCCGTACGAGGCGGCGATCTCGGCCAGCAGCTCGTCGCGCTCGCGCCCGGGTTTCGCCAGCTCGCGCGCCGCCTCGTCATGGCGCGCGCGCAAGCGTTCGACGATCGCGAGAGCCTCGACCTCGTCGCCCGCGAGGGTGCGGGCGCCGACCTCCAGGAGAGCGTCGGTGACGCCCGCCATCGCCGAGACGACGGCGACCTTCGGCCCTTCCTGGGCGGCGAAGATCGCCGCGGCGCGGCGAATCGATCCCGCATCGGCGAGCGCGGCGCCGCCGAACTTGTGGATTTCCGGGGAGGGTCGAGAGCGCGCCATCAGCCGCGGACTTCGAACGTCCGGCCGAACGGCGCGAACTGCGGCTCCCCGCCGCCGCTCACCACCACGCCCAGGCGGTAGGTGCCGGGGGGCAGGTCTTCCTTGTCGAGAGTGGTGCGGAAGCCGGACTGCTCCCGCCCGGCGCCGAACGCGTCGGCGACGTCCTGGCGGAGCATCCGCTTGGTGTCGAGGAGATAGACGCCGCGCTCGGACTCGAGCGAGATCCGGATCGCCCGCGCGTCCATGCCCGGCGGCGGGCTCGCCGCCGCCCAGCCGACGAGCGTCAGGGCGTCGTCGTGATCGCCGAGCTCGTCGAGGTGGCAGGGCAGGCCGGGGCTCGCGACGCCCAGGCGGACGAGACCCGCGAGCGGATCCGCAGGACCGAGCACCTCGGGGAACGCCGCGGCGGCGATCGACGCCCCGATCGAGAGATCCCGGTCGAAGCGGACGTGGGACCGCCCCCCGCGCGCCGGCTCGCCCTGGAAGGCATGCCCGTTGTAGGTCTGCGGCACGAGCCCCTCGCCCCGGAAGTCCTTGACGTCGCGCAGGAAGTATTCGCCGGCCGCGGGCACGGAGTAGAGCGGCACGTAGCAGATGCAGTCGGTGAAGAAGTAGTGGGTGACCTGCGACCAGCGCGTCCGCTCGGGATCCCGGCGCGGCGTGCCGCCGTGGACGATGTTCGAGGCCCAGATCAGAGCATCGCCGCGCTTGGGCAGGAAAACCTGGCGCTCGAGGCCCCGCGCCCT
>DATMZM010000071.1:0-2017 GCA_035607445.1 Thermoanaerobaculia bacterium
CCCTTGCCGAAGCAGAAGACCCACAAGGGCGCCGCCAAGCGGTTCAAGGTCACCGCCGGAGGCAAGGTGCTGCGCCATCAGGCGGGGCACAACCACATCCTGACCTCGAAGTCGCAGGGCCGCAAGCGCAACCTGCGCAAAGCGACTCTCGTGTCGCCGGCGTTCGCCGACACGATCAAGTCGATGATCCATTCGTAGCACCCCGAAACGGTAGCCGGCGTTCCGGTGGGACGAACCTGTCCACCGGCGCCTGTGGTCGCTCGGGCGCGCTGACGCGCTCCCCGCGGCCCTGACCGCTCCCGCTCAAGCGGGAGCAGAAACGAGGTTCTCAAGGTATGGCACGCGTCAAGCGCGGGACGAAGAGGATCGCTCGCCGCAAGAAGATCCTCAAGTTGGCCAAGGGCTTCTACGGTACGAAATCCAAAGCCCACCGGATCGCCAAGCTGGCGGTCGACAAAGCTCTCAACTACGCCTATCGCGACCGGCGGCAGCGCAAGCGCCACATGCGCTCGCTCTGGATCGTCCGGATCAACGCCGCGGCCCGGCTCCACGGGCTCTCCTACAGCCGCTTGATCGCGGGGCTCAAGGCCGCCGGCTCGACCCTCGACCGCAAGGTCCTGGCGGACTTGGCGGTGGTCGATCCCGCCGGCTTCGGGAGGATCGCGGAGGCGGCCAAAGAGGCTCTCGGCCCGGCCTCCCGTCCGGCCGCGGCGAGCCACTCGGAGGCGTAGGGTTGGCCCCTCCCGGCGACGCGACCGGCGCTCAGGGTCCCGGCGCGGCTCCGGTCGTCGGCGTGGAGGCGGCGTCCGCCGCATTCGATCTCGAGCTGGCCGCGGTCGCCGACCGGACCGCGTGGGAGTCCCTCCGCCTGCGCTTCACCGGCAAGAAGCAGGGCGTGCTGCGCTCGCTGCTCGAAGGCATCGGCAGGGTCGCGCCGGAGGAGCGCCGGAGCTACGGCGAGAGGGTCAACGTCCTCAAGGCCCGGGTCGAGGCGGGCCTCGCGGCCAAGGACGAGGAGCTCTCGGCGCTCGAGAGGGCCGCGGCGCGGCGCGCGAACGCGGTCGACGTGACCCTTCCCGGTCGCCGCCCGGCGCTCGGCAGCCTCCATCCGGTCACCCGGGTGACGCGGGAGCTCGAGGAGATCTTCGCCGAGCTCGGCTACAGCGTGGCCGAGGGGCCGGAGGTCGAGGACGACGACCACAACTTCGCCGCGCTCAACTTCCCTCCCGATCACCCCGCGCGCGACACGCAGGACACCTTCTTCGTTCCGGGCGGGCTGCTCTTGCGCACCCACACCTCGCCGGTGCAGATCCGGACGATGCGCGCGCGCAAGCCGCCGATCCGGGTCATCTGCCCGGGCCGGGTCTATCGCCGCGACAACGACCTGCGCCACTCGCCGATGTTCCACCAGGTCGAGTGCCTGGCCGTCGCCGAGGGGATCACCTTCGCCGACTTGAAGGGAACTCTCCTCGCCTTCGTCAAGCGGCTTTTCTCGCCCGACACCGGCGTGCGCCTGCGGCCGAGCTTCTTCCCGTTCACCGAGCCTTCGGCCGAGGTCGACATCACCTGCCCGTTCTGCCGCGGGAAGGGGTGCGAGACCTGCTCGCAGAGCGGCTGGATGGAGATCCTGGGCGCCGGCATGGTCGATCCGCGCGTGCTCGAGCGGTGCGGGATCGACCCGGACGTCTACAGCGGGTTCGCCTTCGGCCTGGGCCTCGACCGGGTCGCGATGATCCGCTACGGCATCCCGAACATCCGCGTCCTGTTCGAGGGCGACGAGCGCCTCCTGCGCCAGGTGAGCCGCTGATGCTCTTCTCGCGCGACTGGCTCGCCCGCTACGTCGACCTGCCCGAAAGCGCCGTGGAGATCGCCCGCCGGCTGACCGGGGCGGGCCTGGCCGTCGAACGGACCGAAGAGCGGGGCGGCGACGTCCTCTTCGACGTCGAGGTGACGACCAACCGGCCCGACGCCATGTGCCACTTCGGGATCGCGCGGGAGCTCTCCGTCCTCCTCGACC
>DATMZM010000353.1:0-10994 GCA_035607445.1 Thermoanaerobaculia bacterium
GATTCTTCGGGGTGGAGCGCTTCGATCGACGCGGCAACCATCGCTACCACGTGCAGACCTTCGGCAATCTCATCCACGCCAACTTCCGCATCCCGAGCTGCGACTATCGCCAGCTCCTCGAGGTGACGCGGATCTTGACCAGGAATCATCAGGACGTCCTGGAGTGCTATCGCCGGACGGTCTTCAACGTGCTCACCCACAACCGGGACGACCACGTGAAGAACTTCGCCTTCCGCATGACCGATGAAGGCGCCTGGGAGCTGGCACCGGCCTACGATCTCGTGTTCGCGCCAGGCCCCGGCGGGGAGCACACCATGACCGTCGCCGGGGAGGGTCGCGCGCCTGGGCGACGTCATCTGCTCGAATTGGCGGCTCCGGCGGGCATCTCGGATCGCGAAGCGGAATCGATTCTCGAAGAGGTGGCCTCGGCTGCGTCTCGCTGGCGTGCCCATGCCCGCCGAGCAGAGGTGAGCTCGAAAAGCGCTAAAGTGATCGAAACGGCGATCGGCGAGTGTCTCGCCCGCCTGTGAGCGGCGCGATCAGAGCGCGGTGAGGATCTCCTCGGCGCTGCTCTTTTCGAACCGGCCCGGCTCGTCGAGCAGGAGGGTGCGGAGCACGCCGTCGTCGAAGATCGCGGCGTAGCGGCGGGAGCGGAAGCCGAGCCCGAAGCGGCGGCTGTCGGTTTCGAGTCCCATGGCGCGGGCGAAGTCGCCGTTGCCGTCCGCGAGCATCGCGATCTCGTGGCCGACGCCCCGGCTCGCGCCCCAGGCGTCCATCACGTAGTGGTCGTTGACCGCGACGCAGCAGATCGCCGCGACCCCCTTCCTCCGGATCTCCTCCGCGTGCTCGACGAAGCCGGGCAGGTGCTGCTCGGAGCAGGTGGGGGTGAAGGCGCCGGGCACGGCGAAGAGGACGATCGTGCGGCCGGCGCACAGCTCGCCGGTCGAGATCTGCCGGATCTCGCCGCGCTCGAGCGTCATCAGCGTCACTTCGGGAATTCGTTGTCCGACTTCGATCGGCATGTCGTGTCCTCTCGTCCGAAGGTCTTGGGGGGCTTTCGATGCCGGCCCGTCCAGACGAGCGGCGGGCGAATGCTAAGCTGTTCGGCGCTGCCGAAACAACCGTTTTGACCCCGCGAGGCCGGGCTCGAGGCCCCGGCCGAGCGGCCGCCTGCTAGGATTCCGCTCCGATGCCGCGCCCTTCTGGCAACGTCCCGCTCCGCAGCATCCTGGCGCTCGCCCTCGGTCTGATGGCGCTCGCGGTCGCCTACTTGCGGAGCGAGCCGGTGCGGAGCGGGACGGGCGGCCGATCCCGCCCGTCCGCCGAGTCGCGGGTCGACAGCGGCCCTGCCGAAAGCTCGCGCTCCGCGTCCCGCTCCTCCGGACGGCGAACGGACGAGCGATGGAGCACGACCGATCCGCCGATCAACCTCACCCACATCTTCGAGGGCGAGATCAACCGCCGCGGCAAGCCGGTCGGTTTCCACGCGCGGCCGGGGGGAATGAATCCCGGCGGCGCGCGCGTCGTACGGATCCTCGACGGCCCGAATCGCGAGGGCGTCTACGTGGCGCGGGTCGAGATCCGCGATCCCGGCTCCGGACGCTGGCTGGGCAAGACCTCGACGCTCTACCCCGACGCGTTGTCGGAAGCCGACGTGGTCGCGGCGATCCTCGCCGCCTATCGCAGCTCCGGCCGGGGCGGAGAACCGTGGCGCGGCCCTTCGGGGCGGGGCTTCACGATCGAGGGCTACTTCCAGGGCGGCCGGATCAACACGGCCTATCCGATCTTCCGTTGAGGTGAACCGCGCATGCCGCTGACCCTCGATCCGCCCCCTCCCGTGAGGGTCTACCGCGACGCGGACGGGGATCTGCGCGCGGAGGCCGGGGCGGGAGAGGGCCTGCTCGCCGCGTTTCTCGAGTCCGACGTCCAAGGAAGCCTTGCCGTCGGCCGCGAGCTCCTCGAGGCGATCGCGCGCGTCGTCGCGGGCGACCTGCCGCGTTTCGAGTGGACCGGCAACGCCCATACGCTGACGCTCACCCGGAAGACCGCGCGCATCCGGCGCGAGGTCGATCCGGAGGCCCCGGCGCTCCGCCGTCCCCTCGCCCTGTTTCATGCCGCGCTCGAGGCCTGGCTCCAGGCGCTCTCGGAGGGCTGATCCGATGTCCCTTTCTCCCGGCTACCAGGCCTACGCCCTCGAGCTTCTCGGCCGCGCCGCGCCGGTCACCGCGAAGACGATGTTCGGCGGCGCCGGGCTCTATCTCGACGGCCTGATCTTCGGCCTGCTCGACGACGACCGCGTCTATTTCAAGGCGGACGCGACGAACGCCGAGCGTTTCGACGCCCATGGCGCCGATTGGTTCCATCCCTACGGCGACGAGCGGACGATGCCCTACCGCGAGGTGCCGGTCGAGGTGCTCGAGGATCCGGACGAGCTCCGGGGCTGGATCGACGCGGCGGTCGCGATCGCGCGGGCCAAGAAGGCCGCGAAAGCGGGAGCCGCGAAGAAGAAGGCGCCCGCGAAGAAGGCCGCCGCACCGAAATCGAAGGTCCGCCGCCCCCGCGCCTGATCTGTCCCGGATGCAATCCATACGATCGACTCGATCGATCTCGGAGGTTGGATTGGATTGCAGGGGGCCTACCGCGAGCGCGCGAACGAAAACGTGTCCTCGTAGCGGTGCGGTCGTCCGATCACCTTCGCCGTGATCACCTCGGCGGCGATCGCGCTATAAATAATGCCGTT
Source organism: Thermoanaerobaculia bacterium (assembly GCA_035607445.1). Classification (GTDB taxonomy): domain Bacteria; phylum Acidobacteriota; class Thermoanaerobaculia; order Multivoradales; family UBA5704; genus DASYKS01. Next base: position 2,741 of record DATMZM010000353.1, read on the forward strand.
GCCCCCGAAGCCGAGCGCGAAGTGGATTCGGGGGTCCAAGCGCGGATGCGTTCCGATGTACGCCAGTCCGTCCTCGGTTTCCCCGAAAGTTCCCGCCCACGCGTAGGCCGGTTCCATCGGGATGTCGGGAAACAGGCGGCGCGCCCGATCGAGGAGCTTCGCCGCGGTCTTCGGCACCAGGGCATCGCGAAGCTCGGGATTGCGGAACGTCCGGTCCTCGCCGCCGATCAGGATGCGGTCGTCCGGAGTGGTGCGCAGGTAGTGATAGGGGCGCGCCGTCTCCCAGATCAGGCAGCGATCGGTCCAGCCCGCGAACGAGCCGACCGGCTCGGTGACCAGCGCGTACGAGCTGTGCAAGCGGCCAACGCGCTCGGGGAGGAAACGCTCGGACTCGTAGCCCGCGGCGACGACCACGTGGCGGGCGCGGATCCGGCCGCGGTCCGTCGCGACCTCGAGATCCCGGGGGCCGGCTTCGCAGCCGAGCGCTTCCGTGCGGCCGTAGATTTCGAACCGGCGCTCGGCGCCGCGCGCGAAGAGGGCTTGCGTCAGGCGCCAGGGATCGACCTCGCCCGCCGCGGTCGTCCAGAGCGCTCCGGGCGCCGCGAGCCCGACGAGCTTCTCGACGTCCTTTCCGCTCAGGAATTCGCAGGGAAGCTCGGCGCGGCGGCGGGCCTCGGCCTCTTTCTCGAGGGCGCGCACATGGCGGCGTTTGGCGGCGAGGTAGAGGCTTCCGCGGCGCCGGAAGCTGATCTTTTCCGCGCCCAACTCCCCGGCGAGACGGGCGATCGCCTCGACGCCTTCGAGGCATGCGCGATAGGCGGCGGTCGCCCTCTCCCGTCCGAGCGTCTCGATCAGGTCGACGAGAGGAGCGTCGATCTCGTATTGCAGGAGCGCCGTCGAAGCCGAGGTCGAGCCCTGGCAGGGATGGCGCCGGTCGATGGCGATCACCGAGAGCCCCTCGGCGGTCAAGGCGTCCGCGATCAGCGCGCCGGAGATCCCGGCGCCGACGATCAGAACGTCGCAGCGAGCATCACCCGGCAGGGGAGGCGGAACCTCGCCGATGCCGTTGCGGAGGAGCCAGAAGGGTTGAGGAGAGGTGAGGTCCAATGTCTCGCCGGAGCGGGTCGTGGGTCGTGGATCGACGGGGCCAAGCGCCGTCTCGCGACTATATCCGCGGGCGAGCGAGCCCGACTCACGCGCCTGGATCGCGGACGGTCGCTGCAAGCGGGTTCTGGCATAGCATCCGCGCGATCTTCCGATGAACGCCTCGCGCTCCAAGTCCCGGCCGCCGCTCTCGACGGGCCGCCATCTCGCGATCCTGTCCGGCCTTTTCGTCGCGATCTGGGTGGCGCTCGCCATCCACCCGTTCGATCGCCACGACTGGGCGCTCGAGAACGCCCTGGTCGGGCTCGCGATCCCGATCGTGGCCTGCACCTACCGGTGGGCGAGGCTGTCGAACGGCTCGTACACCCTGATCTTCGTCTTCCTCTGCCTCCATGTCGTCGGCGCGCACTACACCTACTCGGAAGTGCCCTACGACGCCTGGTGGAAAGCTCTGACCGGCTCGACCTTCAACCATCTCATGGGCTGGCAGCGCAACAACTTCGACCGCGTCATCCACTTCGCCTACGGCCTGCTGCTCGCGGTGCCCCTGCGCGAGCTGGTGGTCCCGGTCGCCAAGGTCCGCGGTTTCTGGAGCTACTTCCTGCCGCTCGACCTGACCATGTCCACCTCGATGCTCTACGAGCTGATCGAATGGAAAGCGGCGGAGATCTTCGGCGGCGACCTCGGCGCGGCCTATCTCGGCCTCCAAGGGGACGTCTGGGACGCCCAGAAGGACATGGCTCTCGCCAGTGCGGGCGCTCTCCTTGCGATGGTGATCGCCGCCTGGCTCGACCGGCGCCGCGATCCGGCGGGCTTCGCGCGCGAGTGGAGGGAGAGCCTGCGGAGGCGTGCCGCGGGGCTGGATTGAACCCTCGCGTGTTCGCGCGCGGCAGTCATTGAGGTATTCTCGGAACGAAGCCCGCGACATGACCTCGGAGGGTGCGCTGATGGGCGAGCGTTCCTACGCCAAGAGAAACGCGCCGGCAAGCCCGGCGGTTCGATCGACCTCCGTGTCCGTCGCCAGCGAAACCGTCCGTCCGCCCGAGATCGGCGTCCAGCTCGCGACCGCCGAACGCTTCGGGCATCGCTATGGCGAGGGCATGGCGCCGATCCAGCGGCAGAATGGCCTGCGCCGTCGGCGCGGATTCCAGCACGAAGAGGAGGCTCTGCCGCCGCGGCAGGAAGCCCCCCGGGTCCGCGCCAACCGCCCGCCGCCGAACCCGAACCCGAGCTCGGTCACCGATCGGCTCAGGGCCGGGGTGGGTACCGCGAACACGGTGGTCGGCGCCGTCAACACCCTGACCGGCGGCGGTAATGCCGTCACGCAGGCGCTGGGGGCGATCACGGGGGCGATCAGCGGAACTGCCCAGACCCACACTTCGGGTCAGGCGGCGGCCGATGCCTCCGCACGGGGGGAGGCCAGCGGCACCCGCCGCACGGTCCAGACGGTCGCCGGGGGGATCGGCACCGGGGCGGCAGCACTGGGTGCGTTGCTGCCGGTTACCGCCCCGGTGGCCGGCCCGGTAGCTGCGATCGCCGGCGGCGTAAGCGCGCTGGCCGGAGCCCCCGATACCGTGCAGCAAGCGCAACAGCAGATCGGCGGGGCCCCCGGCCTCCTCGCCCGGGGAGCCCAGGCCGGCATCTCCCTGCTCCCGGACAGGCTCCAACGGCCGGCCACCCGGCTCGTGAAGAGAGGGTTCGGCGAACAGGAGTGAGGGGGCTGTGTCTCCGTTCCAATCCTAGAATCCGAAGGACTTACCGAACGCTCTGATCCGTTTGCCGATGCGGAAGACCTTGGATACGTATCGGGTCGCCGTCAGGAGGGCGAGGACGGTCAGAGCGATCGACAGGGCGCCCCAGAGAAGGACCACGAGGTCCAGCGGAATCCGCCCGAGAATTCCCGGCAGCGGGCCCCTGTGCATGAGCTTGTGCGAGTAGAAGAAGAAGGGCGGCAGGGCGAGTCCCATCAGGACCGCCGTGAAGCCCGCGAGGCCGGCGGTCAGGAGCAGGATCCCGTGCTCGTTCTGCTGGCTCTCGGCGCTGGTGATCAGCTTTTGCACCGCGGAGAGGTTGCGGTCGGTATTCTCCAACGACCGGCCGATTTCGAAGATCGCCCGCAGTCGCTGGAGCTTGGCCAAGATCGCGTCGTTCTGCGCGATCGTATCGGGCGAGGAAGCCACCCGTAGGCGGTTCGCCAGGCCGGAGAGGCCCGCGGTCGAGCTCACGAACTTGTCGAAGCCTTGCAGCCGGCCGGTTGTGGCCAGGTCCCGGAGCATGTATTCGAACAGGTCGGCGGACTGGCGCTCGACCAGCCGCGCCAACTGCCGCAGCTCCGCGAAATATTCGACGACGCGCCCGACGATTCTCCAATAGCTCTCGTATTTGAGGCCGCGCGGGAGGTTGATGCCTTTCGGGTGGAGAGTGGTGATGACGGCGGTTCCGAAGGACAGCAGGCACATCTCTCCGTCCCAGGTTGCGTCGTCGGTGCTCAAGATGCGCCAGATCGTCTTCCGGCTCGGGCGCGAGCTCTGCGGAGCCGTTCGATCTTCCATCCAGGGGACCTCCTCGAGGAGACGCGCGATCCTCTTGCGATCTGTCCCTGTGAACTCTTCGGGCTTGATCGCTTTCGTGCCCCGGAAGATCTCGCCGATCGAGAGCACGATGTACTCCGTCCGTAGCGGCAACGAGGTCCCCGCGACGAAGGCCTGCTTTTCGCGCCAACCGGACTGATACCTGGGATCGAAGCGGAGCAAGTCGTCTCGGGTGTCGGCGCTCTCGATCGCCTCGATCATCCGAGACAGGATGCGCCCGACGATCTCCCATTGTGCGGTGATGCCCAGCTCCGGGCGGCCCGGCCAGTCGTTGCCTTGGCTTCGGTCGGGAGGAGCAGGTCCGTCGGCGAGAGTCATCAGGCAGTGAAGGCTCTTGATCGGCGCCAGGAACTTGGGGGGGCTCGAGAACCGCCCTTCCGTTTCGTCCGGATCGGCGGGTTTCGTCTCGAGGATGACCTGCAGGAAGCCGTAGCGGGAAATACGGAATCGCTTGATCGGCCAATCCTTCCAAGCGGCGATGAGCGCGTCGATCGAATCTTCGTCGAGAAGCTCCCGCGGCCTCGTCGCGTCACTCGCAAAAGGACCGCCTTCGCCGTCCGTCAGGAAGAGTCGAGCCTCGGTATCCTCCTTGACGCGAAACGTCGCGTTGAGCTCGTACTCGGCGGCATATTGGCTGATCAGGCCGGCGCGGTAGGAGTCGGAGAGCTCGATCTTGTTGTTGTCGGCATCGAGCTCGAAGAACCGGCTGTCCTTGAAGCGTTGCCCGAGGTTCCGAACGAACTTGGCGAACTCGCCGCTGCCGCGAAGGAGCGGGTACTTCCTGCGCGAATCGTCGTCCGCACGAAAGGCACCCTCGGTCAGGTTCCAGGTCAGGATGACGCGGATCGCGCCACTGAGCAGGAGCTCGACGTTCTCGTCACCGTTCCCGGCAGGAGGCGCCGGATCTCCGCCTTGGGCCCGCGCTGCCTGTCGCGCCCGCGGTTCTGGATCAGCTGGAAGTCGCTTCTTGGGGCGAGCTTCCGCCGCGACCTTCGGCGCACTCGTCCGTTTGGATGCCATGTGTCGAGAGCCCTCGCGAGATCAAAACCGGCCGCCCATAAGGATTCGCCCAGGAGCCGCAGCGCGCTCCCCCAAACGCCTCGAGACCGCTGGAATAGTTGTTGGGAGAACGCTAGCAGGTCCGATGCGGACTGTCGAGGCGGGGGAGCCTCGAGTGGGTCCTCAGTCCTCCGCTCCGACCGCGGCAGGACCGGCGATTCTCCCGGGGGCGGGCGCTCGTCGCGGGCATCCTGGCGGGTCTCGGCGCGTCCCTTCCCGGCCCTCTGCCGCACCAACGCAAGAGAGAGCTGTCGCGAGATCGCGTGGACCCTGCAATCGCGCAGGGTCTTTTTCGGAAGGGAGTCGGCTCATGAAGAAAGGGATTCTCTGGGGCTTCGCCTTGGCCTGCCTCGTCCTGGCCGGTGGTCGCCCGGCGAGCGCTTCCGACGCTCCGCTCTTCGCCGAGGTGACGGCGGCGAAGACGGCGCTCACCACCGAGGACGGGGTGAACGTCCGCTTCACGCTCACCAACCAGGGCGCCTCCGACCTGTTCGTCCTGCAGTGGAAGACCCCCCTCGCGGGCTTCGAAGGCGACCTCTTCGCCGTCGAGCGCGACGGCGAGCCCGTGCCGTACACCGGACGCCTGGTCAAGCGCGCGGCGCCGCGGCCCTCCGACTACGTGCGCATCGAAGCGGGGGGCCGCGTGTCGGCGGCGTTCGACCTCTCGGCGGTCTACGACATGCGCCAGCCCGGAACCTACACGGTGCGCTATCGCGCGGTCGGCCTCGAGGTCGTCCGCGAGGACTTCCGGGCCCGGCAGACGGTGAGCGAGGCGCTCGACCTGCTCGAGTCCGACGCCCTGGCCCTGACGCTCAGCGGGCGGGACCTCCGCGGCGACCGGCCGGAGGGCGAGGCGGCGCCGGAGGCGGCGGACGGCAAGGCGCTCACCCCGACCTACCTGAACTGCTCGAACGGCCAGATCTCGTCGATCGGCAGCGCGCTCGCGAACGCCCAGAATTACGCCACCGAGTCGTACAACTTCCTGGTCGGCCTGCCGGCGGCGTCGCGCCCGGGCGACCCGCGCTACACGACCTGGTTCGGCGCCTACGACAGCACGCGCTACTCGACCGTCCAGTCGCACTACCAGAGCCTGAAGGACGCCTTCTCCGGCCAGACGTTCCAGCTCGACTGCGACTGCGCCTCGGACAACACGCTCTACGCCTACGTCTTCGCCAATCAGCCGTACCACGTCCACCTGTGCGGCGCCTTCTTCTCGGCGCCTGCGACCGGCACCGACTCGAAGGCCGGCACCCTGGTCCACGAGACGAGCCACTTCACCGTCGTCGCGGGCACCAACGACTACGCCTACGGCCAGACCGCGTGCAAGAAGCTGGCGAGCAAGACCCCGAAGAAGGCGATCGCCAACGCGGACAGCCACGAGTACTTCGCCGAGAACAACCCCTTCCAGTCGATCCACGGCGGCGGCGCGACGGACAAGGCCGCCAACTGCGCCCAGTACGTGAGGGAGGATCCGCCCTACGACTACAGCTACGTGCCGAAGAACGCCTGGCTCACCAAGACCTGGTACATCAAGAACTGCGGCACCGCGACCTGGACCACCAGCTGGGGGGTCCAGAAGCTCTGGGGCAACGCCTGCGGCAGCTTCAACTTCACCAAGAGCACGGCCCCCGGCGCGACCGCGAAGGTCTGGGCCACCTGCTTCCTCGGGACCGCCGCGCAGTACGAGGTGCACTTCAAGGTGAAGACCTCGGGCGGAACGACCTTCGGCGACGAGTTCTGGTTCGTCCTCAATACCCGGTAGCCCGTCGTCTCCTCAGGAGGCGGCGCCGACCGCCGCCTCCTGGGCCTTCTCGATTCCCACCTTGAGCTGCCCGCCCTCGACGTCCACTCTCAAATGCGAGCCGTCCTCGACGTCGCCCGCGATCAGCGCGCGGGCGATCTTCGATTCGAGCTCGTGCTGGAGGAAGCGCTTGAGCGGCCGGGCGCCGTAGACCGGATCGAAGCCCTGGCGGGCGACGAGGGTGCGCGCGGCGGGGCTCAGGTCGAGCCGGATGTGCCGCTCGGCGAGGCGCTTGCCCAGCTCCTCGGTCTGGATGTCGACGATCTTCTCGATCTCGGGCAGCGTCAGGGGCCGGAACATCACGATGTCGTCGACCCGGTTCAGGAACTCCGGGCGGAAGTGGCGCCGCAGCTCGCCCATGACCTGGCCGCGCGCAGCTTCCGAGATCTCGCCCGCGTCGGTGAGCCCTTCGAGCAGGAAGTGCGAGCCGATGTTCGAGGTCATGATCACGACGGTGTTCTTGAAGTCGACCGTCCGCCCTTGCGCGTCGGTCAGGCGACCGTCGTCGAGGAGCTGGAGGAGGACGTTGAAGACGTCGGCGTGGGCCTTTTCGATCTCGTCGAAGAGGAGCACCGAGTAGGGCTTCCGGCGCACCGCTTCGGTCAGCTGTCCCCCCTCCTCGTAGCCGACGTAGCCCGGGGGAGCGCCGACCAGCCGCGAGACGGTGTGGCGCTCCATGTACTCGGACATGTCGATCCGGATCAGGTTGTCCTCGCTGTCGAAGAGCGCTTGGGCGAGCGTCTTCGCGAGCTCGGTCTTGCCCACACCGGTCGGCCCGAGAAAGATGAACGAGCCGATCGGGCGCCGCGGATCTTTGATTCCCGCGCGGGCACGCAGCACGGCATCCGCCACCAGCCGGACCGCCTCGTCCTGGCCGATCACGCGCTGGTGGAGGATCTCGTCCAAACGCAGCAGCTTGTCGCGCTCGCCCTCGACGAGGCGGGTCACCGGGATGCCAGTCCAGCGCGAGACGATCTCGGCGACTTCCTGCTCGGTGACCTCCTCGCGCAAGAGGCGGCTGCCGGAGGGCTCGGCGCCGAGCTTCGCCTCCTCTTCGTGCAAACGGCGCTCGAGGTCGGGCAGCAGGCCATGGCGCAGCTCCGCCGCCTTGTTCAAGTCGTTGTTGCGCATCGCGGCCTCGATCTCCTGCCGCGCCTGCTCGATCTGCTCGCGCAGCTTGCGCACCCCCTCGATCGCCGCCTTTTCCGATTCCCATTGCGCGCGCATCGCGCTCGCCTGGGTCTGGAGGTCGGCGAGCTCCTTGCGCAGGTCCTCGAGCCGCTCCTTGCTCGCCTTGTCCTTCTCCTTCTTGAGCGCGGCCTCTTCGATCTCGAGCTGCATGACGCGGCGGGTGACCTCGTCGAGCGCCTGCGGCATCGAGTCGATCTCGGTGCGGATGAGCGCGCAGGCTTCGTCGATCAGGTCGATCGCCTTGTCGGGCAGGAAGCGGTCGGTGATGTAGCGGTGCGAGAGCACGGCGGCGGCGACGAGCGCGTTGTCCTGGATGCGCACGCCGTGGTGCACCTCGAAGCGCTCTTTCAAGCCGCGCAGGATCGAGACCGTGTCCTCGACGTTCGGCGCGTCGACCATCACCGGCTGGAACCGGCGCTCGAGCGCGGCGTCCTTCTCGATGTGCTTGCGGTACTCGTCGAGCGTGGTGGCGCCGATGCAGTGCAGCTCGCCGCGGGCGAGCATCGGC
>DATMZM010000082.1:0-8023 GCA_035607445.1 Thermoanaerobaculia bacterium
GCTCGAATCGAAGACGCCGTCCCCGTTCGTGTCGAATCCGACGGTCGCGAGGAATCCGAATTCGGCGCCGATCAGGGCCGGGCAGACGGTCGCTCTCGGCACCGGTCCGAAGATCGGCACGGAGCTCTTGCCGTTCGCGTCGAGAGTTCCCGTGAAGGCGTGGAGCGACGGGCTCGCGGGCGCGACGAGCCCGTTCGCTCCCACGTTGGTGTCGAAAGGCGGCTTGACGAAACCGGCGATGCGATAGCTCGCTCCCGCCCAGGCCGGGCCCGCGTCGATGTGGAGGATCGAGCTCGACGGCGAGCCGCCGCCGCCCGAGAACCCGTCGTGGTCGAAGTCGTTCGCTTCGATCACCCCGGTCTCCGCGACCAGCCGGACCGTGCTGGTCGCAGCCCCCGCGGGCGCGCTCGCGAGCACCAGGGCGCGACCTTGGTCTTCGAATTTCGGCTCTCCCGCCGCGACGTCGGGCCAGCCGTCACCGTTCGTATCCCCCACCGCGGCGACCGCCCAGCCGAGCTGGGTGTCCGTGTCCTTGGTCGCGAAGGCGCGCTCCCCAGGCCCGGTCGGGGTCACGACGACGCGGGGCTCGGTCGGCCGAACGACGAGCCCGCGGAAAGGGCCGAGGAAGATCCGAACCTTCCCCGGGGGAGGCAGCTCCGGGAATCCCCCGCGGATCCCCGGCTCGCCCGCCGCCACGTCGAGCTGGCCGTCGCCGTTCCAATCGCCGACCCCTGCCACGGAGGTTCCCAGCCGCGAAGCCTTCTTCGCGCCGGTGAACGTCCAGAGCAGGGCCGGTCCGGCGTCCTTCGACTTGTAAACGTAGACTTGGCCGAAGCCGGGCTGGGCGAACGTCTTCGTCCAGTTCGGAGCGCCGACCGCGAAGTCGTCCAAGCCGTCGCCGTTCAAGTCCCCCACCCCGGCGACCGCGGCCCCGAACTGATTCGACGAAACGGCGGTCGGCGCTTCGCCAAAGAGCGTGAAGATCTCGAAGGGATGATGGCCCGGGAAGGCATGGACCGCTCCGACCTTCACCCCGGAGGCATTCTTTTCGGACGGCGCTCCGACCAGCACGTCCCCCTCCCCATCGCCGTCCACGTCTCCGCCCGCCACCGCCACGCCGAAATCCGTGCCCGCGAGCTGCGGCCCGTAGTCCGCGAGAAAGCTGCCGTCGTAACCCGAGTAGAGCTCCACCCGGCCGCCGCCGCTCGCTCCCGGCACGCCGACGATCAGGTCGCTCGGATCGCTCCCTCGGTCGACGCCGCGGGTCGCGGCGAGCGCCCAGCCGAAATGCTCGTCCGTGGAGGACCCCTGAAGTGTCGCCAAGACTTGACCGGTGCGCCCGGAGAGGATTCTCACCAGTCCCTTGCCCCCGTTCGCGTAGGGAGCTGCCGCCGCGAGGTCCCCCGCGCCATCGCCGTTCAAATCGCCGAACGCGGCGAGCGATTGACCGAACCGATCCCCGGCGGCCGAGCCGGTCGACGTCCAGAGCAGCTTGCCGGTCTTCGAGGAGTAGAGATAGACGCGGCCGGCCTGGACGAGCGGCGTAGCCCCCGGCACCCGGTAGCCGGGCGCGCCGACCGCCACGTCCGCCAACCCGTCTCCGTCCACGTCGCCCGGCCCGGCCACCGCACCGCCGACCTCCGGTTGCTCGGAAACAGCCGGGTCGCTCGGTTCGGCCTGGTAGACGTGGGGAACCGTTCCCGCTTTGAGGAGGTCGAGCTGATAGGCGAGGTCGGCCTGATGGCCGATGCCGAATGCGCCCGGAGTGCCGAGGCGCAGAAGGTTGCGCATTTCCGGCGACGAGGCCGGCCGCCCCCACTTCGCCACGACCTGCTGCTCGAGGGCGGCGACCGCGCCCGCCACGATCGCGCCCGCTCCCGACGTGCCGTTGAAACAGCGGGTGTAGTACTGGTCGAGGTCGTGAGGTGACAGCGGGAAGGCGTCCGACGCGGTGGCGCAATTCGCGAGCAGCGGCAGGACGGTCCCGGGATCCGGACCGTAGCCGAGCGTCGCGATGTTCTGGCCCCAGGCGTAGGTGTCGATGCGATGCCCGAAGTTCGAGTTCGGATAGCGGCCATGGAAAATGCCGCTCGTCACGGAGGAAAGCCCCCCCGCCACCAGGATCGCTCCCGAATCGCGCAGCCGCCAGTCGAAGGCGGCGAATGGGTCGAGCAGCGTCCCGCCCGGCGTGTTGCCCGCCGGCTCGACGACGTGGATGCCGAGAGCCGTCGCCTGGCGCACCACCGCGAACTCGGCATCGTCGATCTCGAACGGGAAGCCGTCCGAGGTCTCGAGCTCGATCAGGATCACGTCCCCCTTCTTGAGCGCCAGAGTCGTCTGGACGACGGCGTTCGCGGGGTCCCACGCGGGCGCCGAGCGCCGGAAGGCCGGAGCTACCCTGAACTTCGCGTCGGGGACCAGGCCGGTCGTGCCATAGCCGTTGTCGCCGGCCGCGAGCACGCCCAGGCTCGCCGTGCCGTGGTGGATGTCCTCGAGGAACGACTGGGCGAGCCAATCGGATTCCGGGACGATTCCGACCGGCGGCACCTGGCTCGCGAGCTGGCCGAGGTCCTCGTGATGCAGGTTCCAGAAGAACTCGACGTCGGCCACCGTGACCCCCTGGCCGCGGAGCCCTTTGGCCCACGCCGCCGCGATGTCGATGCCGCCCGGTGCGGGCGCGCGGTAGCCCTGGAGGCCGCTCAGATCCGGCGTCGTCGGAGGGATGTCGGCCGGCGGCTTCATGCCGCGCGGGGCGTAGGCGTTCTCGACCTCGGGCAGGGCGAGGAGCGCCGCGAGCAGGGCCGGACCCTTGCCGGGAGGCACGCGCACCCGGTAGTACTGCGAGAGGTCGGCCAGCTCCTCGCCGCAGTTGGCCTCGCCCGCGCGGCGCAGCTCGTCGAGGAGCGGCTTCGGAACCTGGATCAGCGGCTCGACGCTCGCTCCCGGCGCGATCGACAGAGCGCCCGCGATCCGCCCGGCGAGGTTGCGCGCCCCGCTCGCCTCCCCGGCGGCGAGGAGGCGACCCCCGCTCGCCGCGAGGCTCGCTCCATCGGGGAGCTTGACCACCAGGAGGCGCGGATCGGCCTGATGGCCGAGGGGCCCGAGGGCGAACAAGAGCGATTTGACGGGCTTCGCCCGGGGCCTGAGCGGCGCCTCCTCGGCCGCCCGCGCGGGCGGTCCGGCCAGGGCGGCGGTGACCAGCAGGACGGCGAAAACGGTCGAGCGGCGGCGAGCTATCCAGGTCGTCTCGGGCATGACGTCTCTCCTTTTCGATTCGAGCGCCCCGGACGTGAGGAGCGCCGATCGAATAGCGGAAAGCGCAGCCAAACCCGCTAACGGCAGGCTGCCGCGAGCCGATCCGCCTCGGCGATGCGCGGATCGCCCGGCGGATAGGCCGCGGCGCGGATCGCCCGGGCTTCGCGCGCGAGGGTGCAGGCTTCGGCACGACCTCCGGGTTCGTCCCGCGCGACGAGCAGACTTCCGAGGCCGACCATGGCCGAGGCGAGGTCGGGATGGCCGGACGGGAGGACTCGCCGCGCGAGCGCGATCGCCTCGCGGAAGCGCGCCTCGGCCGCCGCCGGCTCGCCCGCGGCCAGGAGGGCGCGCGCGAGCCCGTCGAGCGTCGGGACGACCTCCGGATGGTCGCGCCCCAGGCGCTTGCGGCGGCTTTCGAGAGCGGTCGTGAAGAGGCCGATCGCCTGCCGCGCCTGCCCGCGCGCGAGCTGGAGCTCGGCGAGAGCCGCGGTCGTGCGCGCGGTCTCGGGATGATCCGGCCCGAGGGCCGCGCGGGTCCGCGCCTCGGCCGGTCCGAGCAGGGCCTCCGCCTCCGCGAGCCGGCCGCGTGCGGTCAGGACGGCACCCAAGTAGCGGTCGAGCTCGGCGCGCTCCGGATCGCCCTCCGGCAGGCCGCGCTTGCCCGCGATCACCGCGCGCAGCATCCGCTCCGCCTCGGGGTAAGAGCCGAGGTCGAACAGAAGGAGGGCGAGGTTGGTCCGATCGGAGAGAAGACCGGGATCGCCGGGCGGCAGCAGCCGGCTGTCGATCGCGAGAGCCTCGCGGTAGAGCGGCTCGGCCGCGGCGTACGAGCCGCGGTCCTGAAGGGCGAGCGCCAGGTTGTTGAGGCTCACGGCGACCGGGCCGCTCGCGGAGCCGAACCGGCGGCGGCGGAGGTCGAGAGCCTCGCGGAAGAGGGCGATCGCCCGCTCGTAAGCGCCGCTCTCGGCCGAGAGGACCGCCAAGCGATTCAGGCTCTCGGCGATCTCCGGATCGTCCTTGGGCAGGGTCCGCCGCCGCAGGGCGAGAGCCTTTTCGAGCGGCGGCAGGGCCCGGTCGTAGAGCCCGAGCTGGAGGTAGACGCGGCCGACCGTGTCGAGGAGAGTCGCCTGGACTTTTGGATCCTCGGCCGGCCGGCCCGCGATCTCCTGCGCGCCCTGGTCGAGCAGCTCGCGCGCGGTGACCGTCCCCCCGTCGCCCCCCGGCCGCGCGACCCGGAAGAGATCGGTCAGAAAGCTCGCGACCGCCTCCGCCCGGCGGCCTTCGCGCGCCGAGGCGTCGCGCTCGCGGGCGAGGCGGACCGACTGGACGGCGAGGGCCGCGACGAAACCGATCAAAGCGAGCAGGCCCATCCCCGTGGCGACCGCGGCCACTCGGTGCCGGCGCAGGAACTTCCCCGCCCGCTCGACGAACGAATCGCGCCGCGCCGCGATCGGCCGGCTTTCCAGGTAACAGCCGAGATCCTCGGCCAAGCGGTCGGCGGTCGCATAGCGCCGCTCCGGCTCCTTCTGCAGGCAGGTCGCGACGATCGTGTCGAGGTCGCCCCGAAGCGCCCGCGCGAGGACGCGCGGATCGAGACCTCGGCGTTCCGCGATCTCGCGCGCCGAAGGCTCCCCCGGCTCCTCCCGCAGGAGCGCGGCGCTCGGCAGATCGGGCTCCTCCTCGCGGATCGCCCGCTCGAGATCGACAGTCCCCGATCCCCTCTCGGCGCCGCGCCCGCCGCGCAGTCGGTAGGGGCGGCGCCCGGCGAGCAGCTCGCAGAGGACGACCCCGAGCGCGTAGACGTCGGTCGCGGTCGTCGCGGGCAAGCCCGCCAGCTGCTCGGGGCTCGCGTAGCTCGGCGTCATCACCCGGAGTTGCGTCGCCGTCCGTTCCTCTCGGCCGCCTTCCTCGTCCGCGCCGCCCTCCGGGCCGAGCAGCTTGGCGATGCCGAAATCGAGCAGCTTCGGCACGCCCTCTTCGGTGACCAGGATGTTCGACGGCTTCAGATCGCGATGGACGATCAGGCTCCGGTGCGCGGCGGCGACCGCCCCGGCGACTTGGCGCACGAGATCGATGCGCGCGGCGAGCGACAGGCGATGCCGGTCGGCGTAGGCGTCGATCGGCTCGCCCACGACGAGCTCGAGGACGAAGTAAGGTGCGCCCTCCGGCGTGGCGCCCCCGTCGAGCAGGCGGGCGATGTGGGGGTGGGCGAGGTTCGCGAGGATGCGGCGCTCGGTCCGGAAACGGCGCACGACCTCGTCGGTGTCCATGCCCCGTTTCACCAGCTTGAGCGCGACCCGCATCGGCAGCTCGCGATCGGCGCGCTCGGCGAGATAGACCACGCTCATCCCGCCGCTCCCGAGCCGGCGCTCGATCCGCCAGGGACCGATCGTCCGCCCGAGCCAGGGATCCGGAGACTCCTCGATCAAATGCGCGGCCTCGCCGGCCACCAGCTCCGCGAGGAGGTCGGGACCCAGGGAGCCCCGCGCGTCCGCGGCGAGCAGGCGCTCGACCTCGCGCCTCAGATCCGGAGCGAGCGCCGCGAGGATCGCTGCCCGCTCCTCCGCGCCCGGCTGCTCGACCGCGCGCTCGAACGCCTCGGCAACCGCGGAGAGATCCTGAGAAGTCACCCGCGGTCCCCCTCGAGCTCGGCGAGCAGCCAGGCCCGCGCCAGCCGCAGGTCGAGCCGCGCGGTGGCCGGAGAGATCCCGAGCGCCGCCGCGGCCTCGCTCTCGGTGAGACCGCCGAAATAGCGCAGCTCGATCGCCCGGCTCTTGCGCTCGTCGAGCGCCGCCAACCGGTCGAGAGCCCGGTCCAGATCGATCAGATCGGCCCGGTCGATGCCATCTCCTCCCTCGGCTGGAACGTCGGGACCGATCTCGACCCTCAACGCGCCGCCGCCCCGCTTGTCCGCACGGCGAGCGCGCGCATGATCGACCAGGATGCGGCGCATCAGCTGCGCGGCGACGGCGAAGAAGTGGACCCTTCCCTCCCACCCGGGATGGGTCCGCTCGACGAGCCGCAGGTACGCCTCGTGAAGGACCGCCGTGGCCGAGAGCGTGTGGCCGGGCCGCTCGCGCCCGAGATAGCCCTCGGCCAGCCCGCGCAGCTCCTCGTAGACGAGCGGAATCAAGCGGTCGAGAGCCGCTTTGTCGCCGCCACGCCAGGCGGCGAGAAGCACGGTGACGTCAGAGTGCGACGGGTTCACGGGCTCCCTCGATGGCGGCCGGTCGTCGGCCGCCGATGCCGGATCTTTCCTCAGGATTGGCGCCTTGAGATCAGACTATCCGTTTCCGCCGATCGCGGTCTTCACCCGCTCCGACCCGGCTCGTCGTTGCGAGGCGGTAGACTCTCCATCGCCCTCATGCCCTCCCTCTCGATCGTCATCCCGACCCTCGATTCCCCGTGGATCGACCGGACGCTCGCCGGCCTTCGGGCGCAGGGTGCTCCGGGGGCGGGGGCCGAGGTCATCGTGGTCGGGAGCGATCGGCTCGGGCTCGTTCCTCGGGATGCTTCGGTCCGGTGGATCGAGATCGCGGAGCGGCTGAATCCGGCGGCGGCTCGGAACTTGGGGGTTGCCGCTTCGTCCGGCGAGAAGATCCTGTTCATCGACGCCGATTGCCGGCCTCTCCCGGGCTGGGTGGAGGGGCTCGCTGCCGCTCTCGATTCGGCCCCGGTCGCAGGGGGCGCGGTGACGTTCCCGCGGGATCCGGGCGAGACGAACGTCTGGGCCCTCGCGGACAACATCGCCTCGTTCCATGAGCTTTTGGCCGACCGGCCGGCGGAGGCGAGCACACGAGGGGCGATCGGCAGCTTGAACCTCGCCGTGCGGCGGGAGGCCTGGGAGCGGATCGGCGGCTTCGACGAGGCGTTGACGACGAGCGAGGACTTCGACTGGGTGCTGCGCGCCCGGGCCGCCGGCCTTTCGACAGCGTTCGTGCCGGGCGCAATGGTCGAGCATGCGGCGGTGCGCGCGGACCGCGCGGCGCTCGAAGCGCATGCGGCCTGGTACGGATCGAATTTTCACCTGTTCCGGGCGCGGCATCCGGAGGTCTTCGGCACCGGCCCGACCTGGAGGTTCAAATGGTTGCTCGCGGCGACCGCGCCTCTCAAGGCCTGGACGGGAGCGCGCGGGATCTTCGATCGGCATCCGGAGATCCTCGGAGCTTGCCGGCAGGCGCTGCCGGGGGTCGTCGTGTTCCGGCGGGCGTGGTATCGCGCGGTCTTGGCGACATGGCCTGATCCTCCTCGAGGCCGGGGAGCGCCATGACCACGGAGAAGCGCTTCCTCTCCTCGACGATCGCCGCGTACGGCAGCCAGATCGGGCGCGCCGTCGTGCGGGCCGGGTCGGACATCCTGCTGGCGCGCCTGATCCTGCCCAAGGACCACGGGCTGTTCGAGCTGGCGCTCGGCGTGGCGGTGATCGCGGGGATCTTCCGCGATCTCGGCCTGACCTACCAGCTGGTGCGCGACGAGCGGCAGCCGTACGGCACGGTGCTCGCCTGGACGGGTGGGGTCGGGGCGATCCTCGCGGCGGGCGTGGCCCTCGCGGCGCCTCTTTTCTCGGGCTTCGGCGGCGGGCGGCTGCCCGCGGTGCTGCCCTGGTTCTCGCTCTACATCCTGCTCGACGGCCTCTCCGTGGTGCCGAAGCTCTGGTTCGAGCGCCGGCTCGAGGTCGGCCGGCTGGTCCTGCCGGAGCTGCTCCGGGGCCTCACGATCGCCGCCGTCGCGATCGCGCTCGCGTTCCGGGGCGCGGGGGTGTGGGCGC
>DATMZM010000166.1:0-3129 GCA_035607445.1 Thermoanaerobaculia bacterium
GAAGCCCGAGGCATCGCCGGCCGGGCTGTCCGGGTTTCCCGGACCGCAGAGAACCGCCTCGATCGAGCCGCCGCGCCGGGCGACCTCGGCGAACAGTCCGCGCGCGGCGGCGCTCGGTGAGACCAGCTCTTCGGGATCGTCGATCCACCAGAGCCTCTTCTCTCCCCCGGTCCGGCCGGCGCCGAAGCGCGCCGCGGCGCTCGCGATCAGGTCCCGGTCCTTCGACTGCGCGCGGACGGCGATCAGGTGCGGCGCGAGGGCGAGTCCGAGCGGAGCCAGCTCAGCGAGCCCTTCGAGCGCGGAGCCGAACTTGCCTCTCTTGACCTTGCGCTCGATCCTCCGGGCGAGCTTGCGGACGACCTCCCGGCCCACCGCGGACGCCCGCTCGACAGGGTCCGATTCCCGCCGTGCGGTCTCCGCGGGCCGGGCGAGGTCGCCGAGCAGCCGCGCGAACGGATCGAAGCGCGCGCCGAGAGCCCAGAAGGGCACGGCCCGCCGGTGCCAGTCGGCGGCGATCGCGTAGAGGCTCTGCGTCAGGCGCCGGCTCGATCCGGCCTCGCCGCCCGGCTCCGCGAGGCCGGCGTGCAGGTGGGCGAGGTAGCCGAACGGCTCGTCCGCGTCCGGCGTCTCGGTCCAGGTGGTCGCGATGTAGTGGCCCCCGTGGTCGTCGCTGCCCCCCGTGAAGCTCTTCTCCCACGGCCGCTCGCCCCAGAATTCGAGCCGGTGCCGCTCGGCCAGGTCCCAGGCCATCTCGGGCGTCAGGCTCGACAGGATGCGCCTCACGAGATCGGCCTCGCCCGCGTCGTGGATGCCGTTCCGCGCCTCGAAGCGGTCGAACAGGACGAGCAGCTTCTCGAGGTGCGCGAGCGTCAGCCGCTCGTTGACCCGGAACAACGGATGCGCGACCGAGCAAAGAATGCCTTCGCCCTTCAGATAATCGCGCAGCTCGTAGACGTTGCCGCGCAGGCGGTCGATCGTGCCGAACTGCGCTTCGGTGATGCCGAAGGTGAGGAGGTGGATCTGGCAGCCGTCCTCGGGGAACGTCACGGTCGCCTCGCAGGAGAGGAACGCGCCGGGCAGGTGCGCGATCTCGAGCGCGCCGTCGATCGTGTCGTGGTCCGAGATGGTGACGAAATCCATCCCCCGCGCTTTCGCCTTCCGGTAGAGGTCGAGCGGCTCGGTGTAGCTCTCGGCCGCCGCGGCCCGCTGGAGCAGCCACTCGGTCGGGCGATTCGAGAACTTGCTGTGGACGTGCAGATCGGCGCGTGCCGGCATGGCGTAGCCTCCTCGCGGTCGGTCGTTTGAACGGACCGGCTCCGCCGGCCCGGACCAGGGTAGGCGGCGGACCCCGCGCGGACGTGGCGAAAAAGTGGCGGTTCCGTGAACCAAATCCCGACGGAATCTGCTGGGTATAGAGTCAGCCCTGCCCGGGCTGTCACAGGGCCGTCACCCCGCGGGGCCGGCTCCCGTGCCAACATCTCCCCCGCTCGCCCAATCTCGAGGACCCCTCCCCGTGCACCGACCGACCCAGCGCGCTCCGGTGAAGACAGCGGCTCTCCCCGCGCCGACGACCTCGTTCTTCAACCGCGAGATCTCGTGGATCGACTTCAACGCCCGCGTGCTCGCCGAGGCGGAGGATCCGGAGAATCCCCTCCTCGAACGGCTCCGCTTCATCGCGATCTTCGACAGCAATTTGGACGAGTTCTTCATGAAGCGGGTGGGCGGCTTGAAACAGCAGGTCGCGAGCAACCTGCGCCAGCTGACGCCCGACGGCCGCACGCCCCGCCAGCAGCTGGACGAGATCCAGGAGCGCGTCCGGCCTCTCCTCGCCCGCCAGCGCCTGCTGCTCAACGGCGAGCTGCGCCCCGCGCTCGCCCGCCACGGGCTCGAGATCGTCTCCTGGGAACGTCTGACCGACGACGAGCGGCGCCACCTCGGGGCCGAGTTCGAGGCGCGGATCTTTCCGATCCTGACCCCGCTCGCCGTCGATCCGGCCCACCCGTTCCCGTTCATCTCGAACCTCTCGGTCTCGCTCGCCGTCGCGGTCCGCGCGCCGGGCGAGGAGGAGACCCGCTTCGCGCGGGTCAAGGTCCCCGCCTCCCTGCCGCGCTGGCTGCAGCTGCCGGACACGCTCCGCTACGCGCCGCTCGAAGAGGTCATCGCGCACAACCTCGAGCGCCTGTTCCCCGGCATGGAGCAGGTCGCCTGCCATCCCTTCCGGGTGACGCGCAACGCCGACGTCCAGCGCTACGAGGAGCCCGCGGACGACCTGCTCGAGGCGATCCAGGAGGAGCTGCGCGAGCGGCGCTTCGCGACCGTCGTCCGTTTGGAGACGGAGCCCGGCATGCCGGACTGGATGCGCGAGCTGCTGTGCGAGGAGCTCGAGATCCGCATGGACGAGGTCTACGAGGTCGCTCTGCCGCTCGGCCTGCGCGACCTGTCCACCCTCTGCGCGGCGCCGCTTCCGGGGCTCAAGTTCCCTCCCTGGTCGCCGCAGACCCCCCCGCGCCTCCACACCGAGCCGGGCAAGGAGGCGGACGTCTTCCGCGCCACGGCGGCCGGCGATCTCCTCGTCCACCATCCCTACGATTCGTTCGCCGCCAGCGTCCAGCGCCTGCTCGAAGCGGCGGCGGACGACCCGGCGGTGCTCGCGATCAAGCAGACCCTCTACCGCACCTCGTCGGACTCCTCGATCATGGGCGCCCTCATCCGCGCCGCGGAAGCGGGCAAGCAGGTGGCCGCGACGATCGAGATCAAGGCGCGCTTCGACGAGGAGCGGAACATCGGCTGGGCCGAGGCGCTCGAAGGGGCGGGCGCGCACGTGGCGTACGGCGTCGTCGGGTTCAAGACCCATACCAAGGTCGCGCTCGTGATCCGGCAGGAGAAAGAGCAGCTGCGCTCCTACGTCCACATCGCGACCGGCAACTACAACGCCGACACCGCGCGTCTCTATACCGACCTCGGCCTCTTCACCTGCAACGAGGACCTCGCGGCGGACGTCGTCCAGCTGTTCAACGTGCTAACCGGCTACGTCCACCGGCCGACGTTCAAGAAGCTCCTCGTCGCGCCGTTCAACATGCGCAGCCGCTTCCTCGAGCTGATCGCGCGCGAGATCGAGCACCAGAAGGC
>DATMZM010000023.1:0-5799 GCA_035607445.1 Thermoanaerobaculia bacterium
CGGCAAGGACATCGGCCAGTACGGCGTCTATCGCGAGATCGCGGCGCCCGAGCGCCTGGTCCACACCGAGTCGTGGGAAGACTGGAACCCGGGCGAGGTGCTCGTAACGATCGATCTGGCCGAGCGGGAAGGCAAGACCACGTATACCTGCACCATGCTCTACCCGTCGCAGGAGGTTCGCGACACCCTCATAAAGTCCGGCATGGCGGACGGCGCGGCCGAGACCTACGACAAGCTGGCCGAGCTTCTCGCGGCGCTCGTCGGGGCTCCGGCCTCCGCCGCTTAAATTCGATCCCCCGGGAGGGCGCCTCACGGGCGAGAGCGCCTCTCGGTTTCAGGGCGCCGTCAGGAAGCGCAGGATCTCGCGCCAGAGGCGCTCCGCCTGGTCGGTCTCGAAAAGGAACTGGGCGTGGGCGGAGCCCTCGAGGATCAGCAGCTCCTTCGGGCCGGGAGCCCGCTCGTACTGCTTGCGGATGTCGATCAGCCGCGGGACTCCCCCGGCCGTCAGGTCGCCGCGGGCAACGACGAACAGCTTCCGGCCCTCAATCTTCTCGGGCGGGCCGCTCGCGTGCGCGGCCAGGAGCACCAGGCGGTCGATCTCGCCCGGTCGCGCCGCGATCGCCGCATCGGCCGCCGCGCCTCCCCCCATGCTGCCGCCGATCACCGAGACCGTCTTGGCGCCCCGCTGCCGCAGGTAGCGGACCGCGGCGAGCACGTCGAGGTGGAGCGGCGCGGAGAGCGGATCGGCCTGGCCGGGCCCGCGCGACCTGCCGTATCCCCGAAAATCGATCGCCAGCGCGCGGAAGCCCGCCGCCGCGAGCGACCGCGCCTGCTTTGCCCAGCTCTCCTTGTCGAAACGTCCCCCATGCGCGAGCACCACGCTGCGCTCACCCCGGCCGTAGAGGTCCGCAAAGATGAGCCCGCCGTCCGAGGTGGGAAACGACACCCGCTCCGGCGCGGGCACCCGTGGAGGGCTCGCGAGCGACGGGAACCCGAGAGCAATCACCATCGCGATTCCACACGCGGCGAAACATGGCGCGAATCCCGGGTCATCCATCTGGCCGCTCCACACCTCGCTGGAAAGCTCGGGGTCTTGCTGAGAACGCCCGGACACCATCGATCTGCCGGGTACCTCGTCTATCTTTCCGGTACGTCGCTGGAATCTCGCACAGGATACTTGAAGCTCAGATATGCCGTGCGAAAGATCCACGGAGCGTGGGAGCTTCGAACGGCGCGCACAAGATTCACGCGGAGGATTTCAGCTGTACGTATGCCGTCGGTAATTCCAGCGGCGTGCCCAAGCTTCAAATATCGCGTGCGAGTCTCGCATGGAGTATTTGGGCTCCAAATATCGCGTGGAGCATTTCGGCCAGATCGCCGCTCTCGGGGGCCGATGGACCCGCGGTCGAGGGCTGGGCCGGGACTTGCCAGTGTAGAGCTGGGCGCCGTAGACTCATTGTAGATACACGGAGGCCGCGATGCACGGCAAGATCCAGCGTTGGGGGAACAGCCTGGCGGTCAGAATTCCGAAGGCGTTCGCCCTGGGTGTCGGCTTCGATGAGGACACCCCGGTCGAGATCTCAGTGAGCGATGGCGACCTGGTGATCTCGGCCCTCCCCACCCCGGTCTATACCTTGGAGCAACTTCTCGCGGGAATCACAGACGAGAATCTCCACGAGGAAGTCGCCACGGGTCCGCCAGTCGGGAACGAGGTGTGGTGAGTGGCCTATGTACCGGCTCGAGGCGACGTCGTCCGTTTGACGTTCGATCCCCAGGCGGGCCATGAGCAGGCGGGCCGCCGCCCGGCGGTCATTCTTTCTCCGCAAGCCTACAACGCCCGCGTCGGACTCGCCCTCTTCTGCCCGGTGACATCGAAGGTGAAGGGATATCCATTCGAGGTCCCGCTCCCGGAGAGCCTCACCGTCTCGGGAGTGGTCCTCGCCGATCAGGTCAAGAGCCTGGACTGGCGAGCGCGCCGCGCGGAGCTTCTCGCCCGGCTCCCGCCTGAGCTGTTGGCCGAGATCTCACAGAAGCTGCGTGTGCTTCTTGAACCAGAATAACAATCGTCGCTCGCCGAGCCTCGAGCGGAATGGCTCGACTATCCTGCTACGACGCAGGAAGAACCGCTCGAGCCGTGGACGGTCTACCGGTTGGCGCATGCGGCGGCGCGCTCGAAGCTGACCAGCTTGCGGATCAGGGCGTTGTACTGGGAGTGAGCGCCGTCACCGTGCTCGATCGCGAGGAGCTCGTAGAGCCGGTGCTCCGGGCGGGAGGCCTGCGTGGGCGGGACTTCGAAACCCAAGGTACGCAGGCGGGGGGCGCCGATCTGGGCGAGGAGGCCGGGGATGGACTCGACACCGCGCTGCCAGTCCGCGAGCCCGGGCAGCACGAGATCCGCTCCTGGCAGTCCGGAGACGTCGTTCATTGGTCAGAGGGTACGAGGAACGTTCCGCGGCCGCAAGGCCGGAGCGCAGCGATGGATAAGATAGCCCTCCCATGCTCCGACGCTTGGCGGTCTTCGTGCTTTTCGTTCTGTCGATCCTCGCCGGGAGCTACTTGGGTGGAGCCTCGGAGCCTGCGCGGGAGATCCGCATCCGGCCCGGGACGGTCGTCCGCGCCGCGCCGGTGGCCAAGGCGAAAAGGCTCGGCGTGGTGGCCGAGGAGACGTCGCTCGAAGAGCTCGGCCGCCAGGGCTCCTGGATCCGCGTCCGGTTCGAGGGGCGGATCGGCTGGGTTTCGGTCTCCGCCTTGGCCGCCGCCGACTCTCCGCCCTTGGGCGTCGAGGTCGATCCGACGCATCCCGTCTCCTCCCGGCCGGCCGACCCCGAGCGGCTGGCGCACGCGAAAAAGCTCCTCGGCGCCGGTGCCAAACCCGGGCGGCTCGGTCCCTATGCGCTCGTTTCCGACTTGGGCGATGCGGATCGGCTCGCGTTCCTTGCCCGGGTGGCCGCGGGCATCGAGGAGATCTACAAAGTCCGCTATGGTCGGCAGCCTATCGGCGCGCCGGCCGAGACGATCGTGCTGTTCGCGCGCGAAGAGCCCTATCTCGATTTCCTCCGTTCCGACGCCGTGCTCTCCGGGGCCGAGGCGAGCGGCCATTCGGGCTACGGCATCGTCGCGATCTGGGACGGCGGCCGGCCGGCGCGCGAGATCGCAGAGACTCTGATCCATGAGATCGGTCACCTGCTCGACCGGCGGGCGATCGGGCCGCAGCTGCCGCCCTGGCTCGACGAGGGGATCGCCGACGACCTCGCGCACGCGAACGTCTCGGAGCTGGGGGCGATCGATCCCTCCCGGCTCGGCGGCGCCTCGTTCCGCGCCGGGGAACGGATCCAGTACTTCGGCGCGCGGGCCGCCCTCCGCCAGCTCGTCGAGGCGCTCGCCGAGGGCCAGGCGACGCCGCTGCCCGAGCTGCTCGCGATGCCCTGGGAGCGCTTCGTCGGTCCCGGCGCGGATCTCCATTACGCCGAGGCGTCGTTCTTCGTCCGCTATCTCCTCGCGGGCGACGAGGGGCGGCTGGCGCCCGGATTCCGGCGCTTCCTCGAAGCGACGGCGGGGGGGGCCGCGCCCTCGGCGGCGGCGCTCACCGAGGCGCTCGGACGCTCCTGGCCGGAGCTCGAGGCGGGGTTCAAGGCTTGGGTGGCCGCGCAGGAGAGCTGACCGCGCCCTCGTCCCCGGAAGAAAGGGCCGGCGCGAGCGGTTCCTCCTCGCGCCAGGTCTCACCGCCGTCGGCATAGCGCTCCCGCTTCCAGATCGGCACCTCGGCCTTGAGCCGCTCGAGCGCGGTCCGGCTCGCCTCGTAGGCCGCGGCGCGATGCGGGGAAGCGACGGCGATCGCGACGCTCGGCTCGCCCACGGGGACCTCGCCGAGCCGGTGGACGATTCCGACGCGGAGATCCGGATGCGCCGCTTCGAGATCGGCGGCGATCTCGCCGAGCTTCGCCTCGGCCATCCGGCGGTAGGCGAAATAGGTGAGCCCGGCGACCGCCCGGCCGGCGTGGGCGTCGCGGACCGTGCCGAGAAACAGCACGACCGCACCGCGCCCCGGTCCCGAAACCGCGCGGATCACGGCGGCGACGTCGATCGGCCCGTCCACGAGCCCCGCCCTGACCGGCTCTCCCCCCTCGCTGCCGCCCGAAACCGGCGGCAGGAGCGCTACCTCCGCACCGTCCGGAATCGCCTCGCCGGGCCTTGCCAACCGGCCGTCGATCGCGATCGCGAGGCGCGGCCAGAGCCGGGAGAGGGCCGGAAAGTCGGCGAGCAGGCGTGTCCGGAGATCCTCGACCGTGGCGCCGGCCGGCAGGTCGAGATCCCGCTCGGAGGCTCCGAGGGCGTCGGAGGCTGTCGCGAAAGCGAGGAGGCGGATCTTCATCGCGCCCGAAGGATAGCGCCGACTCGGCGCGCTCAGGCGGAAGGTCCCGCGGGCGGCCGGCGCTTCCAGCGGCGATGGACCCAGACCCATTGCTCGGGACGGCGGCGGATCTGCTCCTCGATCGTCCGGGTCATGACGGCGGTCGCCGCCTCCGGATCGTCGGGCAGGTCGAGCGGCGGCAGGATGCGGGCGAGATGGCTGCCGTCGGGGCGGCGCTCGATGAAGGCCGGCACGACGGCGGCCTTCTGCTTGAGGGCGATCTTCGCGGCGCCCACCGGGGTGAAGGCGGGGCGGCCGAAAAAAGGGACCCAGACGCCTTCGACCTGGGTGTCCTGATCGATCAGCAGGCCGAGCGCGGTGCCCCGGCGGAGCGCCCCGAGAAGGAGGCGCGCCGCGCCTTCCCGACCGCGCTCGATCGTCCGGGTACCGAAGCGGGCGCGCAGGTTCTCGAGCATCCGCTGCAGGCCCGGCTCGTCGAGCGAACGGGCGACCGCCGCGAGGGACAGGCCGCGGGAGGAGAGGCTGGCGGCGAGGATCTCCCAGTTGCCGCAGTGGCCGGTGATGATGACGAGCGGCCGGCCGGCGTCCCGGGCGCTCTCGAGCACGTCCCAGCCCTCGATCTCGACGTGGGAGAGGAGCTGTGCCGCGTCGCAACGGAGCAGGTGGAGGGACTCGCCGAGCGTGACGCCGAGATGGCGGAAACAAGCCCGGGCGAGCCGCCGGCGCGCCGGGGAATCGAGATCCGGAAAGGCCACGCCCAGGTGCTCGATCGCCCGCCGGCGGTCGCGCCGGGCGACCCGCCAGCCGAGAGCGCCGAGGGCGGCTCCGGCCCGCTGCGCACCGCGCCAGGAGAGGCGGCCGATCGTGCCGACGAGGAAGGCGACCAGGAAGGCGAGCGCCCGGTCGTGCCAGAGGTTCCTGGGGTCGCGGGGCACGCCTCACCCCCGGCCGATTCCGGCGTGGGTCATGGCGCCGCGAACCGCGCGACCAGACCGTCCCACGTGCCGAGCGCGCGCAGCAGCAGCTCCACCATCTCGCGCACGGCGCCCGCGCCGCCGGGTTTTGCGAGGACGCGGTCGACGCTCTGGCGGACCTCGGGGGCCGCGTCCGCGGGCGCGAAGGCGAGTCCGGCCCGCAGGAGGACGGGCAGGTCCGGCAGGTCGTCTCCGATCGCCCCCACGCTCGAAGCCGCGATTCCCTCGCCGGCCAGAAACTCCTCGAAGGCGGCGCGCTTGTCGGCTCGCCCGGAGATCAGGCGGTCGAGCCGCAGATCCTTCGCGCGCGCCGAGAGCGCCGCGCTCTTCCTGCCGGAGAGGATCGCGACCTTGAGGCCGGCCTCGCGCGCGAGCTGGATCGCCAGGCCGTCGCGGACGTCGAAGACCTTGAGCTGCTCGCCGTCGCGGCCGTACGTGAGCCGGCCGTCGGTG
>DATMZM010000433.1:0-5532 GCA_035607445.1 Thermoanaerobaculia bacterium
CTTCGAGGATGGCGATCGCCTCCTCGCCGCTCGCCGCCTCGCGGATCCGGGCGCCGAGGGCGCGCAGGATCCCCGCCGTCGCCTCGCGCAGCTCCGCGTTGTCTTCGACGAGGAGGATCCGTTCGCGGATCCTGCCGTCGACCGGGCTCGGCTCGGCGGCGCGCTTCGGCGGCGGCTCTTCGCGGGTCCGCGGCAGGTAGACCTTGAACGTCGTGCCGCTGCCGACCTCGCTGTAGACCGAGACGTGGCCGCCGTTCTGCTGGGCGATGCCGTAGACGGTGGCGAGCCCGAGGCCGTTGCCATCCCTCTCCTTGGTGGTGAAGAAGGGCTCGAAGATCCGGTCCTTGAGCTCGGGCAGGATGCCGGTGCCGGTGTCCGAGACGGCGAGCTGCACGTAGTCGCCCGCGGGCACCGCGTCCGAACCTTCGAGCAGCCCCGGCTCGACGTGCTGGTTCGCGGTCTCGATCGTCACCCGGCCCCCACGCGGGCTCGCCTCGCGGGCGTTGACCAGCAGGTTGACGACGATCTGCTCGATCTGGGAGGGGTCGATCTTGACCGGCCAGAGATCCGGCGCCAGGGCGGTCGTCAAGAGTAGGTCCTCGCCCAGGAGCCCGCGCATCATCTTCTCGAGCCCGGAGACGACCTCGTTGAGCGCGACCACCTGGGGCTGGATCGGCTGGTTGCGGCTGAACGCGAGGAGCCGCCGGATCAGGCTCGAGATCTTGTTCGCGGTGTCGATCACCGTCTTCATGCGCTCGGTGAAGGGGCTGCCGGGGCCGGCCTCGAGCTGCGCCAGCTCGCACTGGCTGGTGATCGCGGTGACGAAGTTGTTGACGTCGTGGGCGAGCCGGCCGGCGAGCCGGCCGACCGCATCCATCTTCTGCGACTGGAGGAGCCGCGCCTCGCTCTTGCGCAGCGCCTGCTCGGTTGAGTCCCGGTGGACCTCGCGCCGCCACAGGCCGGTCGCGGCGACCGCGACGAGCAGGAGCCAGAGCCCGAGGAGGCCGACGAACGCGGTGCGCGCCCGATCGTCGTCCGCGACCATGCGCGCCTCGAAACCCCGTTCGAGCTCGAGGCAGGTCGCCGAGGTCTGCGCGAACAGGGCGTCGTAGCGGGCGTCGATCCCGGTGCCGGGCCCGGTCGCCCGGCCGGCGTCGAAACCCTCGACGCGCACGCGCGCCAGCTCGCGCAGGGCGTCGATCTCCGCCGAGAGCCGCTCGACCTGGCGGCGCAACCGCTCCTCCGCGAGCGGTTGCAGGACGAGCGCCTCGCGCGGGTCTTCGCCGCCGTGCAGCAGCAACTGGGCGCGATCGTGCGCCTCGTCGAGCGGGATCCAGATCTGGCGCCGGTCGCCGTGGTCGCCGGAGATCAGCTCCTCGAGCCAGAGGTGGGAGGTGGCGATCGCCAGGCTGATCTCGCGGGTGGCGCGGATCAGCGCCCGATCCTGGCGCAGCAGGCGGGAGGCGAACGCATAGGTCCCGGCCCAGAGCAGCGAGGCGGCGATGCCGAGGGCGACGATCAGGATCGGCAGCGCGAGCCCCCGCTCGAGCCGGAGCTTCCGTTCGGGCTCGGCGGCGCTCAAGCGCCCTCCTCCGGCCGTTCGCCGCGCTGCTTGCGCAGGACGTAGCCAACCCCCTTGACCGTGTGGAGCAGCCGGTCCTCGCGGTCGCCGTCGATCTTCTTGCGCAGCCGGTGGACCGTGACGTCGATCACGTTGGCGAAGGAGTCGAAGGAGTCGTCCCAGACGTGCTCGGAGATCTCGGAGCGGGTCACCACCTCGCCGCGCCGCACGAGGAAGTATTCGAGAAGAGAGAACTCCTTGGGCGAGAGCGAGAGCTCGCGGTCGGCCACCGTGACCCGGCGGGCCGCCCGATCCATCGCGAGGTCGCCGGCGGTGAGGGCCGACTGGAGCGCCCGGGTGCTCCGCCGCAGGAGGCTGCGCACGCGCGCCAGGAACTCGGCCAAGGAAAACGGCTTGGCCAGGAAGTCGTCGGCGCCGGTGTCCAGGCCGTCGACCCGGTCGTCGACCCCGCTGCGCGCGGTGAGCATCAGCACCGGGGTTTGGACGCCCGCGCGGCGCCAGCTCCGGAGCAGCTCGATGCCGGTCGGCGGCGGGATCGTCCAGTCGAGCACGACCAGGTCGTACGCGTTGACCCCCGCGAGTTCGTCGGCGGTCGTGCCGTCCGCCGCGACGTCGACGGCGTAGGCCTCCCGCCGCAGCGCCTCGGCGAGGGCCGCGAGCAGCGCCGGCTCGTCTTCGACGACCAGGATTCTCATGTGGTGGCTCGACCTGGCGGGCGAGCTTATCAGCCGGCCCAGGGTGACGCGCGATCGGGAGGTCAGGCGAGCCGGGCGCGGAAGGTTTCTTCGACGGCGACGCCGAGGCCGTGGCGCAGCGTCTTGAGCGGCCGGCGGAAGCTCTCGAGGCCGATGCCCTTGCGCAGGGCGAGCAGGATGCCCGCCGCCTCGGCGTAGTTGTCGACCTCGATCACGTTCGAGAAGCCGAGGCGGGCGGCCGAGACCGAGAGGATCGTCCGGTTCTCGCGCACCGCGATGATCGGGACGCCGTAGCGATGGGCGTAGATCGCCGGGATGCCGCCGAGCGCGCTCGCCGGGCAGACCACGGCGAGGACGTTGTGGAGGTTGACGGCGTCCGCGCCGCGGAAGGCGGCGGTCGAGCTGATCTGCGGCGCCCGGCGCAATCCGATGAGGGTGCAGGCGAGGCCCGAGACCGAGGCCATCTCGCCCGCGCCGCGCGCGTCGACGATGTCTTCCAAGAGCTCCAGGTGCTTGCAGTTGAGCATCGGCGCGTGCGCCGCCGGGATGTGGAACCGGCGCACGACCAGGTGCGAGAGGATCGCCTCGACGCCGCCGAGCGGGTTCGGGTACTCGCCGGCGAAGTGCTTGACGTAGTTCTCTTCCGGCAGGTCCTGGATGTTGGTCGTGATCGCGATCGCGTTGGCGCCCTGGCGGACCAGCCGCTCGCAGGCGGAAAACAGCACGTCGGGCCGGTCGACGGTGCCGACGAAGGCGCCCGAGCCGTTCTCGAACGAATGGGTGCCGATCGGCCGCTCGGTGACCACGACGTCGACGACGTCGATGCCGAACACCGAGCGCACCGTGTTGACGACGTTGAAGACGACGTCGAGCGCCGCCGGGTCGGCGTCCTCGACGATCAGGCCGATCCGATTGGCGTAGGGGACGTGGAAATCGACGGCGCCCTTCATCAGGAGGTCGATCGACATGCCCTCGCAATAGAGGACGTTGTCGGCCATGCTGATGAAGTTCGAGGCGTTGACCGCGTTCGGGTTGGTCACCAGGTAGTCGACCGCGGCGGCGAGCAGGTTGGTCGCCGGGGCCGCGTCGCCGGCGTAGCCGCCGAGGTCGCAGCCGATGCCGGTCGGGATCACGCTCACCGCGACCGCCTTGCCCGGATAGCGGGGGCGGTCGGCGAGCGTCTCGAACGGCTCCTCCGGCTCGCCGTCCGCGAACGTGGCCTCGACCACGATCTCTTTCTCGGTGACTTGCGCGATGTACCAGCGCAGCGCTTCCTTGCCGATCCACCGCTCGACGATCTCGGCGACCGACTCGGAGCCGATGACGTCGAATTTGCTCAACCGGAATTGCCGGTTCTCGATCACTCTGGGAGACCTCCGGGCGCGAACGCGCCAACCCATCCTTACAAGTATGAATCGCGGCCCAAACCGTGACAGTCGGGGCCCGGGGGCAGCCGCTCGGAGCTCCGACTCGCCGGCCCGACTTTCGCCGGGATAGAGTCCGGCGCGGGGAACGCGCGTGCGGCCCCTTCGCGAGGACGACGATGCGCTATGAGGACGCAGCCAGCGCCTGGTTCCACGGCCGGCCGGCGGCGGTCTGCGTCCTGCTCGCCTGCTGGGCCGGGCTCCCGGGTGCCGGGGCGGCGGTCGCGCAGCTCCCTCCCGCTTCCCCGGCGACGGCCGCTCCCGTTCCTTCAGTGCCGCCCATCGAGCGGGACGTCGAGGCCACCCGAGATCTCGCGGTTCCCCGGCCTCCCCTGCCGACCCCAGCGGACCTCGAGGCGAGCGGCGCCACGATCGGCGAGGTGATCATCCGCGTCCGCCAGATCTTCGATCCCACCGACCCCAAAGAGGATCGCCGGCTGTTCCGGCTCGCCAACCGCCTGCACCGCCGGACCCGCGACCAGGTGATCCGCGACCAGCTCTTGTTCAAAACCGGCGATCGGTTCTCCCAGCACGCTCTCGACGAGTCGGCCCGCCTGCTGCGCAAGAACCGCTACCTCTACGACGTCGACATCCGCCCGGTCCGCTACGAGGAGGGCCGGGTCGTCGTCGAGGTCGCGACGCGCGACGTCTGGACCTTGAACGCCGGCGTCGGCCTGGGCCGGAGCGGCGGCGCCAACACCACCCGCTTCCTGCTCCAGGACACCAACTTCCTCGGCACCGGCAAGCGCGTCACCTTGGAGCGCGAGACGAACGTCGATCGCACCACCTCGCTCTTCCAGTACGACGACAAGGCGCTCTTCGGGACCCACGGCCAGCTCTCGCTCGCCTACGGCAACAACAGCGACGGCAAGGAGCGCAGCCTGGTCGTCGCCGAGCCCTTCTACTCCCTGGACACCCGCTGGGCCGCCGACCTGACGGCCGCGACGACCGACCGCGTGGACAGCCTCTATGCCCTCGGCCACGTCGCCGATCGGTTCCACCACCGCGTCGAGCTCTTCGAGGTCCACGGCGGCCTGTCGCGCGGCCTCTCCGGCGGCTGGGCGCGCCGCATCGGCCTGGGCTTCACCTCGCGGCGCGACCTGTTCGATCCGGCCTCGGGCTTTCCGCCCCCGGACCGCCTCCCCGCCGACCGCAAGCTCTCCTACCCCTGGATCTCCTTCGATCTCGTCCAGGACATCTTCGAGACGACCCGGAACTTCGACCAGATCCAGCGCACCGAGGACCTCCACCTCGGCAGCCAGGCTCACCTGCGGCTCGGCTTCGCCTCGGCGAGCCTCGGCTCGGACCGCGACGCCGCGGTCTTCGACAGCACGGCGAGCACGGGATGGAAGCCCGCTCCGAACCACACCGTTCTCCTCTCGGCCGGCCTCGTCGGCCGCTGGGAGAAGGAAGGCGCGCGGAACGTCGACTTCGGCACCAGCCTGCGCTACTACTGGCGGGACTTCGGCGAGCAGCTCTTCTTCGTCACCTTCTCGGCCGACGTCGCCCGCCATCTGGACGCCGACAACCAACTCCTGCTCGGCGGAGACACCGGCCTGCGCGGCTATCCCCTGCGCTACCAGGACGGCGACCGGCGCGCGCTCCTGACCGTCGAGCAGCGGTTCTTCACCAACTATTACCCGTTCCGCCTGATCCGCATCGGCGGCGCGGCGTTCGCGGACGTCGGGCGGACCTGGCGCGGCGAGTCCGGCCTGGCCAAGAACTTCGGCCTCCTGCGCGATGTCGGCATCGGCCTGCGCCTGGCCTCCAGCCGCTCCGGCCTCGGCAACGTGACCCACGTCGACCTCGCCTTCCCGCTCGACGGCGATCC
>DATMZM010000341.1:0-15642 GCA_035607445.1 Thermoanaerobaculia bacterium
CGGCGAGTCTTCGACTTCTCGGCGCGGAAGGTCGGTCCGAAGCAGTAGACCTTGCCGAGCGCCGCGGCCGCAGGCTCCAAGTAGAGCTGGCCCGATTGGGAGAGGAACGCCTTGTCGCCGAAGTAGTCGGTCTCGAAGAGCGTCGAGGTCCCCTCGCACGCGGCCGGAGTCAGGATCGGCGAGTCGATCAAGGTGAAGTCGCGCTCGTAGAAGAAGTCGCGGATCGCCTGCTCGACCTCGCTCCGGACCCTCAAGGCCGCCCGCTGCCGGGAAGAGCGCAGCCACAGGTGGCGGTGCTCCATCAGGAACGCCGTGCCGTGCTCCTTCGGCGTGATCGGGTAGTCCTCGGTGAGCTGCAGGATCGTAAATCCGGTCAGCAGGATCTCGACGCCGCTCGGGGCCCGCTTGTCCTCCTTGACCGTGCCGACGACGCGGATCGTCGACTCCTGGGTGACCCGCTCGACGTCGGCCCAGGCCGATTCCGGCAGATCCGCCCGGCTCGCCACCGCCTGCACGACGCGGCCGTCGAGCCGCACCTGGAGAAATCCGATCTTGCCGCTCGACCGCTTGTTGTCGAGCCAGCCCAGAAGCTCGACCTCTCGGCCGGCATAGTCCTTGAGCTCGCGATACGAAGGAGAGGGGAGGGCCGATTCGGTCATAGAGCCGCGCATTCTAAGGGATGGGGGAAGGGAGGTCTACGCGCGAAGGTCGGGAACGATCCGGGCGACCGCGAAAATCCGCTCGAGGTTTCCGGTATCGCCTATACTACCATCGTGCGCTTCCGGGTCGTTCTCGACACGAACGTCATCGTCGCCGGGATGCGCTCGCGGCGGGGCGCTTCGAATCGTCTGCTCCAGCTCGTCGGCACGGGTCGGTTCGACACGGTCGTCTCGGTCCCCCTGCTCTTCGAGTACGAAGATGCTCTGAGCCGGTCCAAGACGGGGCTGTCCGAGAGGGATCGTCAGACCGTTCTGGACTACCTCTGTCAGGCGAGCCTCAAGCAACGGATCTTTTTCCTCTGGCGACCTCTTCTGCCCGATCCGGGAGACGACATGGTTCTCGAAGCGGCCGTTGCGGGCGAGTGCGATGGAATCGTGACCTTCAATACGAGGGACTTCGGCCCGGCGGCAGACTTCGGCGTGGACCTTTGGAGCCCGGCAGAGCTCCTCCTCAAGATTGGAGACATCGGATGAGCACGCTCAGCCTTCGCCTTCCCGACTCTCTTCACCGGACGCTTCGCGAGCTGGCGAAGCGGGAAGGGGTGTCGATGAACCAACTGATCAGCTCCGCAGCTGGCGAAAAGGTCGCTGCCATCCTGACGGTGGACTACCTCGAGGAAAGGGCCGCCCGCGGCTCCCGCGAAAAGTTCGAGGCCGTTCTCGCGAAGGTTCCCGACGTCGAGCCGGAAGCGCGAGACCGGTTACCCGACCGGCTGTCACGGAAGAGGCGCGCGGTCCGGAAGGCTTCGTAACGCGTTGCAGAGGGGAAAATGTCAGGCAGGCGACTGGCCCGCAAGGGCGACCGCGGCGGCGCGCTGCTCGGCGATCTTCTTGCTCGATCCCTCGCCGCGGCCGGCGAGCTTGCCCGCGAGCCAGCATTCGATCACGAACCTCTTGTCGTGATCGGGGCCCAGCTCCGCGGCCAGCCTGTATTCCGGGAGCGCCCAGCCGCGCCCCTGGGCGACCTCCTGGAGGCGCGTCTTGGCGTCGAGGGTGAGGAGATGGGACGTGCCGGCCGACCCTTCGAGCATGGTGCGGATCGCCGTGCGCGCCGGCTCGAGCCCACCGTCTAAGTAGATCGCGCCGAAGACGGCCTCGAGCGAGTCGGCGAGCAGGGACGCCTTCGTCCGGCCTCCCGAGCGCTCCTCGCCGACGCCGAGCTTGAGCTCTTTGCCGAGCTCCAGGCGCTCCGCATAGGCCGCCAGGACCGAGCCGCTCACGAGCTGGGCCTTGAGCTTCGAGAGGTTTCCTTCGGGCATGCCGGGATGGCGCTCGTAGAGCCACTCGACGGCGATGAGCGCGAGCACCGCGTCGCCCAGGAACTCGAGCCGTTCGTAGTGCTGCTCGCCCCCCTGATGTTCGTAGGCGGCGGATCGGTGGGTCACCGCGAGGTCGAGCAGCTCGGGCCGCTTGAACTTGTGGCCGAGGCGTTTCTCGAGCGAGGAAAGGGAGCGGCGACCGAGCATGATGAGGAAAATGTACCAGCTCGGGCCGGGGATCGGCAGCCGGCCGGGAGCAATCGTCAGCGCTTGACCAGCGCCCCCCGCTCGATCTTGACCAGCGCATGCTGGCGCTCGACGCCCGCCCGGCGGTCGGAGTGCTCCTGGCGGACGAAGTCGAGCAGGTGGTCGAGCTCGAGCTGGAGCTGGTCCATCCGCTCCTGCATGTTGAGGACGACTTCGACCCCGGCCAGGTTGACGCCGAGCTCGCGGGTGAGGGTCAGGATCATCTCGAGCCGGCGGATGGCCTTCTCGTCGTAGAGCCGGGTGTTGCCGGCGCTGCGGACCGGCGTGATCAACCCTTCGCGCTCGTAGAGGCGCAGGGTCTGCGGATGGATGCCGAAGCGCTCCGCGACGACGCTGATCATGACGAAGCGCTGCTCTTCCCCCTTGCGCCGCCGCGCCATCCCTCAGCCCTCCTGCCGGGGGACGATCTTCGTCCCGGCCCCGCGCCGCTTGGGCACCGTCACCCGCAGCATGCCCTGCTCGAACGCCGCCGTGACGGCGTCGACGTCGATCGGATCGGTCAGATCGAGGACGCGGCGAAAAGGCCCGTAGCTGCGCTCCATGCGCAGGAAGTTGCGGTGCTCGTCGAGCGGCTGGCGGCGGCCGGAGATCTCCAGCCGCCGCTCCTCGGCGTGCAATTGGATGTCCTCGCGCCGAACTCCGGGCAGCTCGGCTTGGACGAGGTAGGAGTCATCGGTCTCGAGAACGTCGACAGCGGGCGCCCAGGTTCCCGGCGGGGACAGCTCGCGCTCGTCGAACGAGGTGGACAGGAGGGCCTGTTCGAAGAGCGCGTTGATGCGCTGCTGGATGCGAGCCAGCTCATCGAGGTAATTCTTGCGCGGCGACACCACGGGCTCCTCCCCAGGCTCGGACTTGAAGAACCTAGCTCTTGTCCACGTCGACGTACTCGGCGTCGATCACGTCGTCCGTCTTCGGTTTGGCGCTTTCCGCCCCGCCCGCGCCAGGTCCCGCGCCGCCCGGCGGCGGGGTCGCGGAGCTGTAGACCGCCTCGGCCATCTTGTGCGATGCCTTGGTCAGCTTCTCGACCGCCGCCTCGATCGCCGCCGGATCGTCCGCGTCGAGAGCCTTCTTGGCCTCGGCGACGGCCTCTTCGATCTGGCCCTTGACGTCGGGGCCGACCTTCTCCTTGTTCTCGTCGTAGCTCTTCTCGGTCTGGTAGACGAGGCTGTCGAGCTGGTTGCGCTGCTCCACGCGGCGGCGGCGCTCCTTGTCGTCGGTGCTGTGCGACTCGGCCTCCTTGACCATGCGGTCGATCTCCTTGTCGTCGATGCCCGACGACGCGGTGATCGTGATCTTCTGCTCCTTGCCCGTGCCGAGGTCCTTGGCCGAGACGTGGGCGATGCCGTTCGCGTCGATGTCGAACGCGACCTCGACCTGCGGCACGCCGCGCGGGGCGGCCGGGATCCCGACCAGGTGGAACTTGCCGAGCGTGCGGTTGTCGCGCGCCATCTCGCGCTCGCCCTGGAGCACGTGGACCTCGACCGAGGTCTGGTTGTCGGCGGCGGTCGAGAAGATCTCGCTCTTCTTGGTCGGGATCGTCGTGTTGCGCTCGATCAGCTTGGTGAAGACGCCGCCGAGCGTCTCGATGCCGAGGGAGAGCGGGGTGACGTCCAGGAGCAGCATGTCCTTGACGTCGCCGGCCAGAACGCCGCCCTGGATCGCGGCGCCGATCGCCACGACCTCGTCCGGGTTGACGCCTTTGTTCGGCTCCTTGCCGAACAGGTCCTTGACCAGCTTCTGGATCAACGGCATGCGGGTCTGGCCACCGACCAGGACCACCTCGTCGACGTCCTTCGCCTCGAGCCCGGCGTCCTTGATCGCCTGCTGCACCGGCTTGACCGACCGCTTGACGATCTCCTCGACCAGCGCCTCGAGCTTGGCGCGGGTCAGGCGGAGGTTCATGTGCTTCGGCCCGGAGGCGTCGGCGGTGATGAACGGCAGGTTGATGTCGGTCTCCTGCGCCGAGGAGAGCTCGATCTTCGCCTTCTCGGCGGCCTCCTTCAAGCGCTGCACCGCCATCGCGTCGTTGCCGAGGTCGATGCCCTGGTCCTTCTTGAACTCCTCGAGCAGCCAATCGATGATCCGCTGGTCGACGTTGTCGCCGCCCAGATGGGTGTCGCCGTTCGTCGACTTGACCTCGACCACCCCTTCGCCGACCTCGAGGATCGAGATGTCGAACGTGCCGCCGCCGAAGTCGTAGACGGCGATCGTCTGATCCTTCTTCTTGTCGAGGCCGTAGGCGAGCGCCGCCGCGGTCGGCTCGTTGACCAGCCGCTTGACGTCGAGCCCGGCGATGCGTCCGGCATCCTTGGTCGCCTGGCGCTGCGCGTCGTTGAAGTAGGCCGGAACGGTGATCACCGCCTCCGTGACCTTCTCGCCCAGGTAGTCCTCGGCCGCCTGCTTGAGCTTCTGCAGGATCATCGCCGAGATCTCGGGCGGCGAATACCGCTTGCTCTCGATGTCGACCCGCACGTCGCCGTTCTCGGCGCGCTCGATCGGGTAGGGGACCATCTTCATCTCGTCCGACACCTCGTCGAACCGGCGGCCCATGAAGCGTTTGATCGAGAAGACGGTGTTGCGCGGGTTGGTGACGGACTGGCGCTTGGCGACCTGGCCGACGAGCCGCTCGCCGTTCTTGGTGAAGGCGACGACCGACGGCGTGGTGCGGTTTCCTTCGGCGTTGGGGATGACCTTCGCCTCCCCGCCTTCCATCACGGCCACCACGCTGTTCGTGGTTCCGAGGTCGATACCGATGATTTTGCTCATGCTCTCCTCCTGGGTCCGGGCAAAGGATTCGGCGATGCCGGGCTACCCGCGACCGACAGAGGTTAAAACCTTAGCGCCCAGGTGTCAATTCCCGTTCGGAGCAGAATCTACACTCGCCGACTCAGGTTCCAGCGTAGAAGCACGCGAGGATCTCCTTCCGCGGAGGGAGAAGGCTCGGAATCGTCAGTCCAGGAGGACGAGCGGAGCCGGGGAGTCGTTCGAGCGGAGCGTGAGGAACTCCGGGTCGAGCAAAAAGTTGCGCGAAATGCCCTCGACCGTGCCGCCCTCGGCCTGCGAGCGAAGCTCGTAGGTCTTCTCGCCCGCGGTGAAGCTCAAGGGGCGGCCCTCGCCGTCGAAAGCGTCCGGCCGCGACAGCAGGCCGAGGTCGCGCAGCGCGCTCAAGCGCTCGGGGAAACGCCCTTCGAGCAGGAAGAAGGTCTTGGCCGCGCGGTCGATCTTCAAGAAGAGCGCCCTGCGCTCGAGGTCTCCGGGCGCCCGGACCCCCATCCTCGTGAAGGGCTCGAAGATCCTGCCGGGACCGATCAGGAGCGTGGCGAGCAGCCCGAGCGCCAGGAGGGCGCCGAGAGTCCGCCCGGCATGGCGGAGCGGGTTCGGGACGGCCGAGGGCTCGAGCGTCATCTGGCGGATGCCCGGAATCGACGACTCGAGCTTCGGGAAGGGCACGACCACGGCGCCGCGGGGCGGCTCGGGCGGGCGGGCGGCGGGCGGCGGAGGCTCGAAGGCAAGGGGCGCGGCCGAGCCGGGCTGCGGCGATCGGGGCGCTTGCGGACCGGCGCCCGCCGCGGGAGAAGGGACCACGAGTCGCCGGACCGGCGCCGGCGAGCGCTCCTCCCCCGGTTTCCGCTTCGTCTCGCCGGCGTGCAGCAGGAGCTCGTCGACGCGAATCGGGACGAACCCCTCTTCGTAGGACACCTCGTCGCCGGTGTAGAACTTGAAATCGCCCTCGCGCCAGTCGAGCAGCTTCTCGAGCAGCTGGCGGGTCTGGACCCGGAGCGCCTCGAGCAGGCGGGGCCGCGACAGGTAGCGGCGCTCGACGAGCAGATCGAGCAGGCGCTGCCCCGAGGCGAGCTGCTCGGCGGCGGCGCGCGCGAAGTCGGTCGCCGTCAGGAGCCCCGTGCTGACGAGGACTTCCTTGAGCCCTTCCTCGGCCGACTGATTGAGCGCGTCCGCGGCGACGATCTTGCCGCTCAGGAAGGAGATCGCGACGATGTCCTCCTGGCCCTGGACGGTCAGGATGCCGGTCTTCTGCTGCTGCGCGATCAGCTGCAGGATCTCGGGCAGCTGGAAGAGGTCGAGGTTGCCTTCGACGCTCATCGGGGGACGCCCGGCAAGGGATCAGACCTCATGGGCCAGGTCCCAGCGATAGCGCGCCGCGAAGTAGGCGGCGAGGCCGACCAGGGCGACGATCCAGCCCGCGCCCGGCCCGGGCTCGTAACCCCACGGGATCCTGTAGCCGAGGCGGCTCGCGAACGGGATCGAAGCGAGCACGAGCGGCGCCAAGAGAGCGAAAAAACCGCGCCCGCCGTCGCCGACCTCCGCCGACGGGAAGCCGGGCAAAAAGACCCGCAGCCACCGGTGCCCGGCGCGAGAACCGAGCTTCAGATCGAGCGGCGCCTCGGTATAGCCGCGGCGGCGGCGCAGGGAATGGAGGACCACCGCGAGGATCAGCGGGCCGAGCGCCAGAGCGATCGGGGCGAATCGGTCGAGCGTTCCCTCGCGGGTCGCGGAGCTCGTCGCGCGCAAGCGCGCCGCCAGCTCCCGCCGGATCTCCCCCGCGCGCAGGATGCCGCCGCCGACCGCGACCACCCGCTCCGAGCCCTGCACCCAGCTCTCGACCCTCTGCTGATCGATCCCCCGGGCGCGCTGGTCGGCCAGATCGGCCTCTTCGAACCGGTACGACTCGCGGTAGGCCTGAGAGAGGTCGTACTGCGCGACCGCGCTCCCGGGATCGACCTCCGCCGCCGCCTTGAACTGCTCGATCGCCTGCGCGTAGTCGCGCCGGAAGAAATAGTAGGCGCCGAGGTCGATCAGCACCGCGGAGTTGCCCGGCTCCTCTTTGACCACGGCCTGGTAGTTCGCGCGCGCGAGGTCCCACTGGCCCAGCCGCCGGTGGACGTCGGCCACCAGCTGGCGCACGGCGACGCTTTCGGGCAGCAGCTCGCGCAGCAGGCCGAGGTCGTTGAACAGATCGCCGTAGAGCTCGCCGCCCTCGAGGCTCCCGAGCGCCATCGCCGGTTGGGAGAGCGCCACGTCCAACCGCTGTCGTTGCTGCGCGAGGAGGACCGGCACCGCGCCGAGGAGCAGCCAGGCGCAGATCAGAACAACCCGCTCGCTCGCCGACCCGTAGCCCCAGAGCAGGATCGACCAGTAGAGGATCAACCAGGCGAAGCCCGAGGGCAGCGCGAGCGGCCAGAGGAGGAGGACCAACGAGAGAGCGAACGCCACGGCGGCCGGCAGCCTTCCCCCCAGGCGGGCGGCGAGATCCTTGACCAGAGCCCCCCCCTTGGTCGCCATCTGAACGGCGACGAACAGCCCCGCCGCGACGAGGAGCACCCAGAGGAACCAGAGGAGCGCGCCCTCGAGCAGGAGATAGCGCCCGAAGGGCCAGCGGAACGTCCGGACGAAGCCCCGGAGCGTCCATCCCCACGAGGCGAGGTAACGCCCTTCGAGGCGCGAGACGGAAGCTGCCGCGAACGAGTTCGCGGGGCGCTCCGGATCGAGGAGCTCGGCCGCCGCGAGCGCCTGGTTCGCGAGGTCGAAGTCTTCGTTGCGCGCGCGATCGACCGCCCGGACCCGAGCGGCCCGCGCGAGATCGGGCAAGCGAGCGAGGCCGACCTGATGAACGCTCTCGAGCAGGTCCGAAACGCGGGCGGCGGCGCGATCCGGGTCGGTCTGGACCAGCAGCTGGACGGCCTGATCCTGCATCTGATGCAGCATCTGGAGCACCGGCGGGGTCAAGTCGAGCCGCGTCCGGGCACCTGCGCTCTGGGCCGCCGCGGCGGACGCGGCGAGGGTCGGCCCGGCGAACGCCAACAAGGCGACCGCCGCCCGCGGCGCGACTCTCAGGATCCGCCGCCGGGAGGCGGGGCGCGGGCCGCTAGCCCCGCTTCTGGACATACCGGACCCGCGACCGATAGAGGAGGTCGTCCAGAAACGCCGCCTCCTGCGCGGACAGATTGCCGGCGGTCTTTTGGCGGAGGACGTCGAGCAGGTCGATGTGGAGGCGCGCCATTTCCAGATTCTCCGCCGATTCGCCGGTGGGCAGCGGGAGATCGCCGAGATAGAGCGCGACCGGTTCCTCGAGCAAGCTTACCAGGTCGTAAAACGTCGGCCGGCCGAGGCCGGGCGGCGTCCCGGGCAGCTCGAGCCGGGCCGATTCGGCGGCCGGCGCGGGCTCGGCCGGGATCTGCCAGGCCGCGGGCGCGGCGGTCTCGACCCTTTCGGCCGGACCGGGCTCAACCGGTTCTCCGGCGGCGGCCGGCTCGGCCGGCGGCGATTCGAGGAACTTGAACTCCTCGCGCAGCCGGCCGTCCGAAGTGAACATCCTCTTGTCGGTGACTTGGATTCTGTCGTCGCTCATGATGAGGCTAAGGGTTGCACAACCGCGGCAAAACGGGTGGGCGTTGACAAAAATCGTAGCAAGCGCAAATCTCCCCCGGCAAGCCGCTCCCCCGATCCCCCACCCCCAATGCCCGCGCCCGATCTCCAGAAGCTGATCGACCTCGTCGCGCGCCTGCGCGCGCCGGACGGCTGCCCGTGGGACCGCGAGCAGTCGCTCGGCGACGTCCGCGCCTACCTGCTCGAGGAGGCCCACGAAACGGCCGGAGCGATCGACTCGGGCGATTGGGACGAGCTCGCCAAGGAGCTCGGCGACCTCCTCTTCCAGGTCGCGTTCATCGGCCGGCTGGCCGAGGAGGCCGGAGCGTTCGACCTGAGCCGGGTGATCGAAGGCGTGCACGCCAAGATGGTCGCCCGCCACCCGCACGTCTTCGGCGGCGAGCAGCTGGCCGACGCCGAGGCGGTCCGCCAGGCCTGGGAGCGGCGCAAGCTGCGGCAGGAGGCGAAGTCGTCGCTGCTCGAAGGGGTCTCGGCCTCGCTGCCCGCCCTCCTCGCCGCCTACCGGCTGACCCAGAAGGCCTCGGGCGTCGGCTTCGACTGGCCCGACGCGCCGTCGGTCCTGGCCAAGGTCGACGAGGAGCTTTCAGAGCTCAAGGAAGCGCTCGCGGACGGCGCCCCTCGCGAGGCCCTGCGCGAGGAGGTCGGCGATCTCCTCT
This sequence comes from Thermoanaerobaculia bacterium, assembly GCA_035607445.1. Taxonomy (GTDB): domain Bacteria; phylum Acidobacteriota; class Thermoanaerobaculia; order Multivoradales; family UBA5704; genus DASYKS01. The sequence continues at coordinate 9,307 of DATMZM010000341.1, forward strand.
TCACGCTCGCCAACCTGGCGCGCAAGCTCGACCTCGATCCGGAGGCCGCGCTCGCCCAGGCGAACTTGAAGTTCCGGCGCCGCTTCGAGTCGATCGAGAAGGCGCTCGCCGCCACCGGCAAGAGCCCGGCGGACTCGACGCTCGAAGAGATGGACGACCTCTGGGCCGAGGCGAAGCGCGCCGAGCGCTGAGCCTCGAAATCCGCGCCGCTACTCGAAGACCGCGATCCCCGCCTTGTCCGCCGCTTCGAGCACCCGCTCGTAGCCGGACCCCAGATAGAGCGGCAAGGGCGGCTCTTGAAGCTCCAAATCCCGCCGATCGACCCGGTCCCCGAACAGGACGAGCGCCCGCGAGGTATCGTGCTGGCGCGAGATCCAGACCAGTCCGTCGAAGCGCTCCGGGGCAGCGTGGAGCGCGGCGGCCCAGAGGACGGTCGCGGGATACGAGTCGGCGTCACTCTCGATCAGCTCGGCGCGCCGGAGGCCGAGCCGGCCGAGGCCGAAGCCGTGGAGCTGCGCGAGCTTGAGCGGCCTGCGCACCGCCAGCACCGAGGCCAGAAGCGGGCGCAGGACGGAGTGCTGGAGCGCGCGCAGCCCACCCTCGACAGGCACGTCGTGAAACAGGGTCTCGGAGAGCGCACCGTCGAAATCCGAGGCGCCGTAGATCGCCGGCACGATTCCTCCCGCGGGGCTCGAGAATGGGTGGAAGCGACCGGCGCCCACGCCGGGATTGAATTCGGTCGCGCCGAACCGCCCGTCATGGCAGCGGACGATCGGCTCGCCCGCCGTCCAGATCTCGGTCAGCGGATCGAGCGCGTCGGGCGAAGGTGGCGGGTGCGGCCAGCCGGTCAGAACACGATCCCGGCCGCCGAACGCCGCGCGGCGGCCGTCGCCGCCTCGGGATCGGTGTCGAGGAGATCGACGGGCCGGCGGCCGGCGAGCCAGCCGTTGGCGACGATGAACCAGAGCGCGAGCTCCCAAGGCGAGCGGCCGGAGAAGAGGGCGATCACTTCGCGGATCGTTTCCCGCGGTTGACCCTGGTCGTCGAACTGGAATCCGGGGAAGACCTCGGTGCCGTGGTAGGGGACCGAAAAGATCCGCCCCTCCTGCTTCCAGCGATGGGCCAGAGCGGCCCGATTCTTGGCTCGCGAGCTGGCGAGCTGCGCCACCTCGCTGCTCGAGAGAGCGCCGAACTCCCGAATCAATGCCTCCCGTGCCTCGGCATTGCGCCGCGCCTGGAGCACGGCCACGGGGCTCGGCACTTCCGAGCGCGGCAGCATCGCTTCGATCAGGCTCCCGGCGGCCGCACGGCTGTCTCGCTCGGCGCGCCCGAGGATCTCGGCCAGCTCCAAGAGGTGGTGACCGCCGGAGCTCCGCTCGGGCTCAACCCCCAGCTCAGCCACGAAATCTGGAGGAACGCTGGGGAGCGGATAGGGGTGATCGCGCATGAAGAAATGATACTCGTGACGGCGTTGCTACGCAAGCGGTGTCATCACTCGAAAACGAGTGACGCATGTCGAATCGAGAATCCCGAAACTCGGCGCTCGAATCTGGAATTCGAGATTCTCGATTCGACATGCGTCAGATTCTCGATTCGACATTCGTCAGATTCTCGATTCGACATTCGTCATTCAAGGTCCGCTCCCCTGACCGGCCAGAAGAGCCTTTAGCGCTGGCGCGACGTTCGCGGCCACTTTCTCGTGCCCTTCCTCCGTGGGATGGATGCCGTCCGCCTGGTTGAGCGACGGATCGCCGCCGACGCCTTCCAGGACGAACGGAAGGAGAGCGGCGCCGGTCTCGCGCGCCACGTGTGGATAGATGGCCGCGAAAGAGTTGGCGTAGTCCTCGCCGTAGTTGGGGGGGATCCGCATGCCGAGGATCAGCACCCGGGCGCCTGCCTTCTGGCTCTGCCGGACGACGGCGAGGAGGTTCGCTTCGAGGTCCGGAAGCGGCAGGCCGCGCAGGCCATCGTTGGCGCCCAGCTCGACGACCACGACATCGGGCTTCTGGCGGAGGACCCAAGGCAGGCGCCGCAATCCGCCCGCGCTCGTATCGCCGCTCACCCCGGCGTTGATCGCCTGGATCGGGTGCCCCTCGGCCGCGAGGATCTCGCCGACCCGGGCGGGAAACGCGGTCTCCTCGGACACTCCGAGCCCGGCGGTCAGGCTGTCGCCCAGGAACACGACCCGCGGACCGGCCGCTTTGGGAGCGGGCTGGGCCGCCGTGGCGCTGGACGGGGAGGGCGGGGCCGGCGCGGCCCCCTCGGCGGGATTCGATGCCTGCTGACCGCGGCAGGAAAGCGAAAGGATCGTGACGAAGGCCAGGACGTGGAGCGCGCGGTGTCTCATCGCGGACAAGCTTAATCCGGGAGCCTCCCGGGATGCGCCGGAATGGCCCTCCGCCGCTCGCGGTTGTGATGCCTCGTGACCGAACCGCGCATCGACATCCGCCACCTGACCCGCCGCCTCCCCTCGGGGGGACGCGAGCTCACCATCCTCGACGGCGTCGATCTGCGGATCGAAGCCGGGGAGTTCGTCGCCGTGCTCGGCCCCTCGGGCAGCGGCAAATCGACGCTCCTCGCTCTGATGGCCGGGCTCGACCGGCCGACCGAGGGCGAGATCCGCCTCGACGGCCGCCCGATCGAAAACCTGTCCGAAGACGAGCTGGCGATCCTCCGCCGCGAGCGGATCGGCTTCGTCTTCCAGTCGTTCCAGCTGCTCGGCAACCTGACGGCGCGGGAGAACATCCTCCTGCCCCTCGAGCTGATCGGCGCGCCCGAGGCGAAAACGAGGGCGGACGAGCTGCTCGCCGCCGTCGGTCTCTCCGATCGTGGCCACCACTACCCGACCCAGCTCTCGGGCGGCGAGCAGCAGCGCGTCGCCCTCGCCCGCGCGTTCGCGACCCGGCCGCCGATCCTCCTCGCGGACGAGCCGACGGGCAACCTCGACGGCACGACCGGGCGCAAGATCCTCGAGATCCTCGTCGACCTGCGGAATCGCTACGGCACGACGCTCGTCCTGGTGACCCACGACCCCGCGGTCGCCGCGCTCGCCGGGCGCCGGATCCACCTCCACGACGGCCGGATCGAGCGCGAGGAGAGGTCGGAGGTCGGTGACGTGAGGTCGGACGCGCCGTCGGATGTGACCCATGCGCCCGAGATGGCCGCCACCTCCGGAGCGCCGGCTTGAAGCTCCGCACCCTCTCGACCTGGATGCTCCGCGAATCGCGCGGCGCCGCCGGGCGGTTCGCGTTCTTCGTCGCCTGCCTCGCGGTAGGGGTCGCCGCGGTGGTCGCCGTGGCCGGGCTCGCGGCGGGGCTCGACGAGGGGATCCGCACGGAAGCCCGGCAGCTGCTCGCCGCCGACCTCGCGATCGAGGGCTCGCATCCGCTGCCGGCCGGTTTCGACCTCGCGAAGTTCCTGCCCGCGGGAACGCGGCGCGCCGACCTGCGCGAAATGGTCACCGTGGTCGCCGCGCCGCCGCAGGGTGGCCGGCCCGGCCGCAGCCAGCTCGTCCAGCTCAAGGTGGTCTCGGGGGGCTATCCCTTCTACGGCCGCGTCGAGACCACCCCGAACCGCCCGCTCGCCGAGCTGCTCGCTCCCGAGACGGCGGTCGTCGCGCCCGAGCTGCTCGGCGCTCTCGGTCTCAAGCGGGGCGACCGGCTCAAGATCGGCGGCGCCGATTTCCGGATCGCGGGCACGGTCGCCGCGGAATCCGACAGGGTGAGCCTCGGCGCGGCCTTCGGCCCGAGGGTCTTCCTCGCCGCCACGGGGCTCGACCGCGCCGGACTGATCGGAAAGGGCAGCCGGGTCTCTCATCGCGAGCTTCTGGCCTTGCCTCCCGGCTTTCCCCCGGCGCAGCTCGACGCCCTCGCCGAGCGCCTGCGCAACGCGCTCCCGCCCGGCCGCATGTATCGGGTCGAAACCTACCGCCAGGCCCAGCCCGAGCTGCGCGAGAACCTGAAGCGGGTCGGCCGGTTCCTCGGCCTCGTCGCCCTCCTCTCGCTCTTCGTGGGCGGCATCGGGGTGGCGCAGAGCGTGCGCGCCTGGCTCGCCGGGCGGCTCGACGCGATCGCGGTGTTGAAATGCCTCGGCCTCCGCCCGCGCGAGGTGCTCGCTCTCTACCTCTCGCAGACCGCGCTCCTCGGGCTCGCCGGAAGCCTCCTCGGCATCCTCCTGGGCGCTGCCGTCCAGGCCGCGATTCCCCGCCTCTTCGGCGATCTGATCCCCGCCGCGCTGATTCGGCCCTGGCAGCCGGGTGCTCTCCTCCGCGGTCTCCTCTTGGGAGTCGGCGTCGCCCTCCTCTTCAGCCTGCCTCCCCTCGCCGGCCTCCTCCGCGTGCCGCCCGCTCGCGTCCTGCGGAGGGACGCCGAGCCTCTCCCGGTCCACCGGGCGACCGTAGCGGTCGCGCTTCTGGCGCTCGCCGGGGGCCTCTATGCGCTCACCTACGCGCAATCGGCCTCCTGGCTCCAATCGGCGCAGTTCGTGGGGGCCCTGGCCGGAGCGGCCGGAGCGCTCGCGCTCGCCTCCTGGCTCGTCACGCGCGCCATCGCGCGCCTGCCGCGCTTTTCGAGCGTCGCCTTGCGCCACGGCCTCGGCGCCCTCGCCCGCCCGGGAGCGGCGACGCTCGGCGCGATCGTCGCCCTCGGGCTCGGCGTCCTCACGGTGCTCTCGATGAGCCTCGTCGAGCGCCGCCTCTCCCGCGAGCTCGGCCGCGAATTGCCGGTCAATGCGCCGACCGCCTTCCTCGTCGACGTGCAGCCCGACCAGTGGCCGGGAGTGCACGCCCTCCTGCAAAAAGCTGGAGCCTTGAAGGTCGACTCCGTGCCGGTCGTGATGGCGCGCCTCCATTCGATCGACGGCCATACCGTCGACGAGCTGACCCGCGAGCGAGGGCCGGAGGGAGGTCCGGACGAGGATCGAGGCCGGCGTTCTGGAGAGGATCGCGGCCGGCGCTCGGGGGGAGATCGCGGGGATCGCAACGAGCGCAGTCGGCGCTGGGCTCTCGGCCGGGAGCAGCGCCTGACCTACATGGCGACCCTGCCGAAGGACAACGTGGTCGTCGCGGGCAAGCTCTGGAGCGATCCCCAGCGCGCCGAGGTGAGCCTCGAGAAGTCGTTCGCCGAAGATCTCGGCGTCGGGCTCGGCTCGACCCTCGCCTTCGACATCCAGGGGGTGCCTGTCGATCTCGTCGTCACCAGCCTGCGCACTGTCGACTGGAGCACCTTCGGCATCAACTTCTATTTGATCGTCGAGCCCGGAGTGCTCGAAACCGCGCCCCAGCAGCGCCTGGCCGCGGTCCGCTTGGCACCCGGCAGCGAGCAGAGGGTCCAGGACCTCCTCGCCGCGGGCTACCCGAACGTGACGCTGCTGCGCATCCGCGAGATCCTCGAGAAGATCCTCCGCGTGCTCCACCGGATCGGCCTCGCCGTCCGCTTCCTGGGCGGCTTCACGGTCGTCTCCGGAATCGCGATCCTGGCCGGAGCGATCTCCGCCGGCTCCGTGCGACGGGGCCGCGAGGTCGCGCTCCTCAAAACCCTCGGCATGACCCGCCGCCAGGTCGCCACGGCCTTCGCGGTCGAATACGCCCTGATCGGTCTCGTGGCCGGAGCGATCGGAGCCGCGAGCGGAGCCTTCCTCACCTGGGGCCTGATCACCCGAGGCTTCGAGCTCCCCTGGGAGCCCGAGCCCCGAACGCTCGCGCTCTCGGTGGTCGGAGCCATCGTCCTCTCGATCGCCGCGGGACTCGCGGCGAGCGTTCGATCGCTCCAGCGCCGTCCGATCGAAGTGCTCCGCGCCGAGTAGGGGCGGCCCCGGCGCTCTCGGAATTCGAATTCCAGGCCGAAGAACTCGAATTTCTCCTCCGCGAAGCGGATTTCAGCTCCGCGATTTCCAATTCCGGGTCGTTCCTACCGAATTTCAAGACCGCCAGAACCAATTCGGGAGGGCGATTTCGATCTCCGGTCCGGCGAAAACGGTTTTCAGTCCGGCGAGACCGAATTCCGCTCCCCCGAATTCGATTTTCGGGACCAAGAGACCACTCTCGGGCCGCCGAGAACGAACTTCCGCAGCCGGATTTCGATTTCAGGGCGGAAGAATTCGAATTCCGGTCGCCGAAAATCGGTGGGGTCGGGGTGAGTCCCTACTCCGGCAGATTCCCCGGGGTATCCAGCAGGTAGCTCACCGGCACGAACTCGAAGCCCTGCGCCTTCGCCTTCGGGATCTCGTCGGCCAGGACGGCGAGCGTGGTCGGATGCGGGTGGCCGATCGCGATCGCGGCGCCGCGCTTTCGGGCGAGGTCGAGGAGGCGGGCGAACTGGGCGCGGATGGCTTCCGGCG
>DATMZM010000010.1:0-2175 GCA_035607445.1 Thermoanaerobaculia bacterium
CCAAATCGGCGCCGCGCTCGGCCATGCGGTTGGCGAGGTCCTGGACCGTGATCGCCTCGGGCACGACGACGTCGCGGACCTGCTTCTGGGTCGGCCCGGCCTCCATGTGGTGGCGCTTTTCCTTCTCGCGGGCGCGGCGCAGCGCGGCGAGCGAGCGGGCGCGGCTGTCGTCCTCGTCCGACAGCGCTCGGGTGACGGTGAGCTTGCCGCGCTGGCGATGGTCGTCGCGGCCGCGGCTGGGGCGCGCCGGCTCGGGGCGCTTGGGCGCCGGGGCATGGCCGCCCGGCCGGCGATGGCCGCGGTCTTCCTGTTCCTCGACGACCGGTTCGGCGGTTTCGGCCGGAGCGGGCGCCTCGGCGGCGCGGGCTTCCTCTTCCGCCTGCAGGCGGGCCTGCTCGGCCGCGGCTTCCTCGGCCTTGCGATTCTCTTCGGCGCGACGGCGCTCTTCCTCGCTCGCCTCGACCTTGCTGCGGTCCTCGCGGCGGCGGGCTTCCTCGAGCGCGGTGAGGCGCGATTCCTCGGCCTCGCGCAACAGCTTCGTCTGCATCTCCTTGCGCGCAGCGGTTTCCTCGGCGGCCGAAGGCTTGCGCGGCTGCGGCGCGGCCGGCGCGGCCTTCGGGGCCGGCTTGGGCGCCTCGGCGACCGGTTCGGGCGCGGGCGCGGGCGGAGCCTCGCCCGGCTTGCTGAACACGCGCCGCTGCTTGCGTTCGACCACCACCGTGTTCGAGCGGCCGTGGCTGAAGCTCTGCTTCACCTTTCCGGTCTCGACCGTGCGCTTGATCCCCAACGGGGGCCGGGTGCCAAGCTTCGGCTTTTCGGTCTGGTCTGCCATTCTAATCCTTCGTCAAATCGTCAGTCGAGCCGGTCCTCAAGGCGGGTTCTCCGCCTTCCGGACCACGATCGGGGCCAGTGAAAGCCCGCCACCGGGCAAGCGCGTATGCGACACGCGAAGCGGCAGCGGGATCGGTCAGCGCGACATGTACCACATTTTCGCGGCCGAGTGCCAACGACAAGATAGTGCGCGGTTCGGGGAATATCAGCCCCCGGTCGCCGCCGCCGCCGACCCGCCAGGCCTGGTCCATCCGCTTGCGGCCGTCGGCGCCGGCGTCGGCGGCGTGGATCAGCAGGTGGACCTGGCCCGAGCGCGCGGCGGCCTCGACCCGCTCGGCGCCGTTGATCAAATTGCCGGCGCGCGCCTCCATGCCCAGCCGGTCGAGCGCGGCCTGACGCAGCGCCGCCTGGGTGCGCTCGCCGAGATCGGCCGGCACGCGGACGTCGTTGGTCTTGAACGTCCGTTGCAGGGCGCTCTTGAGCTTGCCCTTGGCGTTGGCGGTGTCGAGCTCGGCGCGGGCCACGCCGATCCAGGCGCCGCGGCCCGGAGCTCGCGCGCGGACGTCCGGGGCGACCTCGCCGTCGGGCGACAGCGCGAGCCGGATCAGCTCGGCCTTTGTTGCCTTGCGACGAGTCAGGACGCAGGTCCGTTCGGGACCCGCGCCATTCGCCGGCTTGTCGGAGCCTAGGTCCTCATTGCGGGGAGTCCGCATCGGCGGCCTCCTCGGGCTTGTCCGCGTCCGCGGCGGGGGACGGATCCTCCTCGAACCAGTGGGCGCGGGCGGCCATGATGATCTCGTTGCCCTGCTCTTCGGTCAGGCTGTAGTCGGCGAGGATCCCGCCCTTGTCCTCGGGCCGGTTGCTCGGCTCGCGGCGGCGCGGCTCGACCCGCTTCTTTTGGATCAGCTCGTCGGTGGCGAGATCGGCCAAATCGTCGAGCGTCCGGATCCCGGCCTTGCCGAGCGTCACCAGCATCTGCTCGGTGAGGTGCGGGATCTCGGCGAGATCGTCCGCGACGCCGAGCTTGCGGCGCTCCTCGCGCGAGGCGGCCTCGCGCCGCTCGAGCGCTTCCGCGGCGCGGCTCTGCAGCTCGGCCGCGATGTCGTCGTCGAGGCCTTCGATCGAGGCGATTTCCTCGACCGGGACGTAGGCGACTTCCTCGAGGCTGGTGAAGCCTTCGGCGACGAGCAGCTGGGACAAAGTCTCATCGACGTCGAGCTCGGTCTGGAACAGGGCCGAGCGCTCGACGAACTCACGCTGGCGCTTCTCGCTGGCATCGGCCTCCGTCAGGATGTCGATCTGCGAAGTCGTCAGATGCGACGCGAGTCGGACGTTCTGGCCGCG
>DATMZM010000006.1:0-2451 GCA_035607445.1 Thermoanaerobaculia bacterium
CCTCGAAACGGTCCCCTCGATCCTCCGCTTCGTGCTCGACGAGATCGATCGGGACGCGCGAGCGGGCACCGAGGCAGCTGGCGAGACGAATGAGCCGGGAGCGACGGCCGGAACGCTCCGCTGGCTGATCCCGACCGGCGAGGCGCTGCCGCCCGAGCTGGCGCGGCGCTGGCTCGCCCGCTTCCCGGCGACCCCTCTGCTCAACGCCTATGGCCCGACCGAGTGCTCGGACGACGTGACGCACCACCGGCTCGCCGAGCCGCCGGCTCCGGGCGAGCTCTCGGTGCCGATCGGCCGGCCGGTCGCGAACTTGGGCGTATACGTCCTCGACGCCGAGCGACGCGCCCAGCCGATCGGCGTCCCCGGGGAAATCGCGGTCGGCGGACCGGGCGTCGGGCGCGGCTATCTGTTCGAGGCAGCCAAGACGGCGGAGGTCTTCCTGCCCGATCCGTTCGCGCCGAGCCGCAACGGCGCCGCGGGCGCGCGGATGTACGCGACCGGCGACCTCGGGCGCTTCGAGCCCGACGGTGCCCTCCGGTTCCTCGGCCGGCTCGACCACCAGGTCAAGGTGCGCGGCTTCCGCATCGAGCTGGGCGAGATCGAAGCGACGCTCGCGAGCCACCCTGCAGTGGCCGCCGCGGCCGTGCTCGCGCGCGCGGCCGGAGTGGCTGGAGAATTGCGGCTGGTTGCCTACGTCGCGCTCCGCGCCGAGGTGTGGGAACCTGCCGGCGAGACGACGATCGCCGCCCTGCGCGACTTCCTGCACCGCCGCCTCCCCGAGTACATGGTGCCGGCGGCGTACGTCGTGCTCGACGCGCTGCCGCTCTCCGCGAACGGCAAGATCGACCGCCGGGCGCTGCCGGCCCCCGAGCGCGACAGCTTCCGCGCCGCCGACTACGAGCCGCCGCGGACGGCGACCGAGGAGCTTCTCGCCGCGCTCTGGAGCGAGCTGCTCGGCGTCGAAAAGGTGGGGTCAGGCGACGACTTCTTCGACCTCGGCGGCCATTCGCTCCTCGCCACCCAGCTCGTCTCGCGCGTCCGCGAGCTGTTCGGCGTCGAGATCGCGCTGCGCGCCGTCTTCGAGCTGCCGGTGATCTCCGCCCTGGCGCGCGAGGTCGATCGCGCGGTCGCGGAGGGCCGAGGCCTCGCCGCGCCGCCGATCGTGCGGGTGCCGCGCGAGGCGGGAGAAACGGGGCTTCCCGAGCTGCCGCTCTCGTTCGCCCAGCAGCGGCTCTGGTTCCTCGATCAGCTCGAGCCGGGCGGCGCGGTCTACAACATCCCGCTCGCCTTCGAGGCGCGCGGCCCTCTCGACCTCGACCTCCTCGGCCGCGCCCTGACCGAGGTGGTGCGCCGGCACGAATCGCTGCGCACGACCTTCGCCGCCGTCTCGGGCCGCGCCCTGCAGGTCATCGCGCCGCCCTCGGCGTTCCCGCTGCCGCTCGCCGATCTGAGCGCCGAACCGGAGGCCGACCGCGAGCGCCTGGCGCGGCGCCGGATCGCCGAGGAGGCGCGCCGGCCCTTCGACCTCGCGGCCGGGCCGCTGTTCCGCGGCCGGGTCGTCCGCCTGGCGCCCGAACGGTACTTCCTGGCGCTCACCATGCACCACACGGTCTCGGACGGCTGGTCGACCGGCATCCTGCTCGCGGAAGTGGCGGCGCTCTATACGGCGTTCGCCGCCGATCCTCCGGGTGCGCACCCCTCGCCCCTGCCCGAGCTGCCGATCCAATACGCCGATTTCGCGGCCTGGCAGCGCGCTTGGCTGTCGGGCGAGGTGCTCGAGACGCAGGTCGCCTACTGGCGGCAGGAGCTTTCCGGCGCCTCGATCCTCGAGCTGCCGGCCGACCGACCTCGGCCGGCGATCCAGCGCTTCCGCGGCGACACGACGCTGCCGTTCGCCATCCCGCCCGCGACCGCCGCGGCATTGCGCGCCGTCAGCCGCCGGCAGCGGACGACCCTCTTCATGTCGCTCGTCGCGACCTACGGCGCCCTCCTGGCGCGCACCGCGGGGCAGCCGGACGTCGCCGTCGGCACGCCGATCGCCGGCCGCAACCGGGTCGAGGTCGAGCCGCTGATCGGCTTCTTCACCAACACCCTGGTGATCCGCGTCCGCCTCGACGCGGACCCGACGGTCGCCGAGCTGCTGGCGCGGGTGCGCGAGGCGTCGCTCGGCGCTTCGGCCCACCAGGACCTGCCGTTCGAGAAGCTCGTCGAGGTCCTGAAGCCCGACCGCGACATGAGCCGCAACCCGATCTTCCAGGTCATGTTCGTGCTCCAGAACCTGGCCCAGAACGGCGTCGGCGGCGAGGCCCCCGGCCTGCCGGGCGTCGAGCTGTCGGCCCTCGGCGCGCACACCGGCACGGCGAAGTTCGACCTCAACTTCCTGGTCACCGAGGACCCCGGCCGGCTGACCGCGGAGATCGAGTACAACCTCGACCTCTTCGACCGGCCGAC
>DATMZM010000004.1:0-2244 GCA_035607445.1 Thermoanaerobaculia bacterium
GTTGCCCATCGTGCCGGACGGGACGAAGAGCGCGGCCTCGAGGCCGAGCGTCGCGGCGGCCTCGCTTTCCAGGCGCGCGACCGTCGGGTCCTCGCCCCAGACGTCGTCCCCCACCTCGGCCTCGGCCATCGCCCGGCGCATTGCGGCGTCGGGGCGGGTCACGGTATCGGAGCGAAGGTCGATCGTCGTCCGCGTCGTGGCATTCATGCGTTTCCCCTCCTCAAAACCCGAACGCCACGCGCACCGCCAGCTGCGTGGCCTGCCCGCGCTCGATCTCGGCGGTGATCTTCGGGATCAACAGGCTCAACCGGACGCCGGCGTAGGCGATCGGCTGGACGTGGTCGTCCGAGAGGTCCGAGAGCGCCCCCGTGCGGTCGAGGCGCGCGCGGCTCGCGACGAGCCCGGCGCCGACGTACGGGGTCACGACCGGAAACCCCTTGCTCGCGAGGATCTCGACGCTCCCCTGGGAGAGGTCGAAGCCGTTGCCGCCCTGCATGCGCGTGCCGGTGACGCGCAGGGCCACGGCGGGCGAGAGGGCGCCGCCCTTGACGAACGCCCACTGGATCTCCGCCGTGCCGAACTTGAGATCGGTCCCGACCGCCTCGCCGACCGAAACGCCGAGGTCGACGCCGCCCGGCAGACCCTTGCGCACTCCGGCGCGGGCGATCGAGAGGAAGCCGCCGTCCAGATCGCCGTCGACCGCGCCGCCGAAGAACGGCTGCTCGTCGAACTTCTCGTCGTACGAGGCCTCGCCGTAGACCTCGAAGCCGACCACGCCGAGCGGCCCGGCCGGATGGCGCGGATAGGCGTAAGCGGCCGAGGCGAAGCGGCGCGCGAAGTCGGTGAAGTCCGCCTCCGTGGCGTCGCGCCGCACGTCCCACGCGGCGGCCGGCGCGGCGGCGGCAAAGGCGAGAGCGAAGAGGACGATCGAGGTCGAGAGCGCGCGGGTCCGATCGAGCATGTCGAGAGGCCTCCGTGGGCGCCGGCCGGCCGGCGCGAGCCCGGACGAGTTTAGCCCGGATTCCCGACCGGACCGGAAGCGCCGGCTCGGCATAAGATCCGGAGGACGATTCCGAGCCGGGCAGCACCGAGCGGATCGACGCATCCCCGGACGAGAGCGCGTGCGCCGCCTCCTCTATCTCTGGCTCTCCCTCCTCGGCGCCTATTTCCTGGCGACGGCCGCTCTCTCGGCGCTCGCCGGAAACCCGATCGATCGCAGCGACGCGGGCATCCTCTGCCTGGTCGCGATCCCGGTCGCCCAGGCGATCGCGCTCGGCTGGGCGACGCGGGGGCCGCGCTCCGGCCGCCGGCTCGCCCTGCCTCCGGGCCGGATCGGGCGCGCGCTCCTCCTCCTCGCCGGGCTCGACGTCGCGGTCACCCTCCTCGGCGGCCTCCTGCCCGAGGATCCCTGGTTCGCCTTGAACGCGGGCGGCGCGATCCCCCATCTCTTCTCGGCCGCGCAAGCGGCGGGAGCCGCGGTCTTCGCCGCCTCCTTGGCCGCGCGCCGCCCGGAAGACCGGCTGCCGCTCGCGCTCCTCGCCGCGGCCCTCGCCGGCTACGCGCTCGACGCTGGGCTCGACGTCCTCTCGCTCCCCTCCCGCTTCGCCGCGCCGCGCTCCCCGCTCCTCGCCTGGCTCGCGATCCACGGCGCCGCGGTCGTCCTGGGCGGAGCCCTCCTCCTCCATTTCGAACGCCGCTGGCGCAACACCGCACCCGCCGCCGCGCGCCTGTTCGAGGCGGCCCTCGGCATCGGCCTCCTCGCCGCGCTCGGCAGCCTCCTCGGCCTCCTCCTTCCCCCCGAGGTCGGCCAGCCGATCTACGCCCTCGGCTGCCTCGCCGGGTTCCTCGCGCTGACCGCGATCCTGGCGGGGCTCGCGAGCGCGCCGGGCGGAGGCGAGATCGCCCGCGCCGGTTGATCGAGCCGGTTGATCGGACGGGCGATGTGCTACCTTGAGCGCTTCCACGCCAGCTGAAGGAGTGCCACGGTGCCCGGCGGGGCCCCGGAGGCGCTCGGAGGGTCCGGGCTTCCCGGTTTTCCCCCGATGCGAAGCGACGAGAGTCCCGGCGAGATCACCCGCCTCCTCCGCGCGTGGAAAGGCGGCGACGGCGAGGGCCAGGACCAGCTCTGGCAGCTGCTCTACGGCGAGCTCAGGAGCCTCGCCCGCGGCGTCCTGCGCGGCCAGGGACGGGGGAGTCGCCACCAGGCGACGAGCCTGGTCCACAAGGCCTATCTGCGCTTGCTCG
>DATMZM010000091.1:0-13571 GCA_035607445.1 Thermoanaerobaculia bacterium
GGCTGACCGGGGCGGGCCTGGCCGTCGAACGGACCGAAGAGCGGGGCGGCGACGTCCTCTTCGACGTCGAGGTGACGACCAACCGGCCCGACGCCATGTGCCACTTCGGGATCGCGCGGGAGCTCTCCGTCCTCCTCGACCAGCCGTTGCGCTGGCCGGAACCGGCGTTTCCCGAAGCGGGGTCCGGGACGGCCGAAGCCGTGACCGTGACGATCGCCGACCCCGATCTGTGCTCGCGCTACGCCGCGCGCGTCGTCCGCGGGGTCCGCATCGGCGAGAGCCCGGAGTGGCTGCGGCGGGCGCTCTTGAGCATCGGCCTGCGCTCGATCAACAACGTCGTCGACGTCACGAACTTCGTGCTCTGGGAGAGCGGCCAGCCGCTCCACGCCCTCGACCTCGCGAAGATCGCGGGCGGCGCGCTCGCCGTCCGCCGCGCGGCGTCCGGCGAGCGTCTGACCACACTCGACGGCGTCGAGCGGGCGCTCGATCCCGACGTCCTGGTGATCGCGGACGCCGAGCGGCCGGTCGCTTTGGGCGGCGTGATGGGCGGCCTCGCGAGCGAGGTGACCGATTCGACCGTCGATCTGCTCCTCGAGAGCGCTTGCTTCGACCGCCGGGCGGTGCGTCTCGCGAGCCGCAAGCTCGGCATGCACACCGACGCCAGCCACCGCTTCGAGCGCGGAACCGATCTCGAATTCTGCCGCGCCGCGGCCGACCGGGCCGCCGCGCTGATTCTCGAGGTGGCGGGAGGGGAACCGGCGGCCGGGGCGGTCGACGTCCGGGCCGGTTCGAGACGCCCGCGCCGCGGCCGGCTCGAGCACGCGAAGCTCTGCGCCTTCGTCGGGGCCGAGATCCCGTCCGCCGCGGTCGGGCGCTGGCTCGCCGGGTTGGGCTTCGCTCCCGAGTCGTCCGAGCCGGGCGCTTGGGACGTCTCGGTCCCCTCGTGGCGCTATTTCGATTTCGACCCCCGCCGGACGCCGCCCGACGCCGCGAGCGAGGAGATCTACCCGGCGGACCTCTACGAGGAGATGCTGCGCCTCTACGGCTTCGATCCGGTCGTCCCGACCCTGCCGGCGCTCGGCGGGGCGGACGCGCCGAAGAACCCGATCGTCGAGCGCCGCGCGCGCATCCAGGGACATCTGGCGGCCGCGGGATTCGCCGAGACGATCCAGTACGCGTTCATCGACGAGCGCGACGACGCGGCCTTCCCGCACGTCGGCCGAACGGCGCGGCCGGAGCGCACGGTTCCCCTGGTCAATCCGCTCTCCGAGCGCTACGGGGTCCTCCGCCGCTCGCTCCTGCCCGGCCTCGTCGAGAGCGCGCGCTTCAACAAGCGCCGCGGTGCCGCGGCCGTCCGGATCTTCGAGGTCGGGAGGGTGTTCTTCGCCGCGGACGACGAACGGAGCCTGCCCGACCAGCCCGAGAGGGTCGCGCTCCTCTGCGGCGGCCGGGTCGGCACCCCGTGGGAGCGCCCGGCGGAGCTCGATTTCTTCGACTTGAAGGGCGCCGTCGAGAGCCTCGCGGAGAGCTGGGGCGTCGAGCTGACCTTCCGCGCTGCGACGCTCCCGGCGTTCGAGCCCGGGGTTTCGGCCGAGATCCTCGCCGCGGCGGGAGGCGAAGCGAGCGTCGTGGGGCTGATCGGTCGCCTCGCGGGCGAGGAGGGCTATCCCCTCTTCGCCGCCGAGCTCGCCGCCGATGCGCTGCTCCCCGAGCCGGCCGAATTCCTCGCCCGCGGCGGCGCTCTCGAGCCCGGGGCGCCGGGCGTTTTGGATGCGTCCGGCCTCGAGGTCGAAGCCCCTTCGCGTTTCCCCGGCGTCGCCGCGGACCTGACGCTCACCCACTCCCTCGACGTGCTCTGGCGGGATCTCGACCGGTCGATCCGCGAGCTGGCCCCGGCCGACCTCGTCGCTCACGGTCTCGTCGACCGCTACCGGGGCAAGGGCGTGCCGGACGGCGCGGTGAACACGACGATCCATTTCCTCTACAACGCGGACGACCGTTCGCTCACGCAGGACGAAGTCAACGAGCGGCAGGCCGGGCTCACCCGCGCGCTCGAAAGCCGCTTCGGCTGGAAAGGATGAGCCCCATCGTGGAAATCGATTTCCTCGCCGCTCTCGAAGACCTGGAAGACAAGATCCGGCTGGCGACCGCACGGCTGACCGCCTTGCGCGCGGAGAACCTGCGGCTCGCGGGAAGGATCGCCGAGCTCGAGCTCGACGCCGCGGTCGCGCAGCCCGCAACGATGGGGACCGCGGACGAGGAGGGCGGCGCCTGGCGCGAGGAGAGGCGGGAGATCAAGCGGCGCGTCGAGTCGCTCGCCCGCCACCTCGAAGAGATGCTCGAGGACGGAGCGGCCGACGAGTAGCATCGGGCCGTCCCCGCCGCCCGGAGCCGCCCGCGGCGTTCTAGCCGCCGATCTCCATGAAGCTCACCAGGTTGCCGCTGTCGCCTTGCCGCAGCATGTGCTCCGCGGGCTTGTCGGCGAGGACGCGCAGGATCTCGCGTTCGAGGGCGAGATCGGAATCCGGCTCGTCGAGAGCGGGCTTGAGCGGATGGTTCCGCTCGGCGAACAGGCAGAGCCTCAGCTCGCCGCGGGCGGTCAGGCGCAGGCGATTGCAGTCGGCGCAGAAGGTGTGGGAGAGCGGCGTGATGAACCCGATCTCGCCGCGGGCGCCGGGGATGCGGAAGCTTTCCGCCGGTCCGGTCCGCGGCGCGGCAGAAAGGGCGGGCTCGAGCGCTCCGTAGCGCGCTTCGAGCCGCGCGCGGACGTCGTCGCAGGACAGGAAGGCGCCGCTCTGGAGCCGGCGGTTCGCGGCGGTCGGCATCATCTCGATGAAGCGGACGGAGAGCGGCCGATCGAGGGTGAGCGCGGCGAGCCGGTCGAGATCGCGCGGATCGCCGCCGGCCAGGAGGACCGTATTGAGCTTGACCGGGTGGAGGCCCGCGGCGAGCGCGGCCTCGACGCCCCGCCAGACCCGCTCGAGATCGCCGCGCCGCGTGATCTCGCGGAAGGTCTCGGCGTCGAGACTGTCGAGGCTCACGTTGACCCGGTCCACACCCGCGGCCTTGAGCGCCGGCGCCAGCCGCTCGAGCTCCGTGGCGTTGGTCGAGAGCGCCAGGTTCTCGACTCCGGGCAGAGCCTTGATCCGCCGGGCGATCTCGAGGATGTCCTTGCGCACGAGCGGCTCGCCGCCGGTCAGGCGAACGCGCCGGATGCCGAGCCGCACGAAGGCGCCGACCATGCGCTCGATCTCCGCCGCGGAGAGGAAATCGCGGCCGCCTCTCGGCAGCTCCTCGTCCTCCGGCAGGCAATACTCGCAACGCAGGTTGCAGCGGTCCGTGACCGAGACGCGGAGATAGGTCAGGCGCCGGCCGAAGGCGTCGATCAGGCGATGGCCGGGGTGGCCGGGGTGGCCGAGGGAGTCCGGCTCCTCGAGCTCCGGAGCCGCGACGAACGCGCCGAGGCCCGGCCCGCCCTGCGGCGGGAGCGAATCGACGGGTCCGATCGACCCGATCGACCCGATCGAATAAAGGCGGCGGTGGCGGTGTTGGCTCATCGGGTTCCAGTCCTCACGGGAGCGGGGACCGGACCCGCGGGCCGGAACGGCGGGCGGGCTCCGGCCCACCTTTCCGAACGCGGGAGGCGACCGGGTTTCCCCGGCCGCCCTATCGGCTCGGTGTCCCGCCGGTGTCTCCGGGGAGGGACGGCCGAGCTCGGAGGGCCGGACCGATCATACGTCCAAACGGCGGCTCGCGGGAGCGTCCGGAAGGAGATCGGGCTCCGCGCGGCGGCCGGCCCGGGAGCGGGCGCCTTGATTCCCCGGGGCGCTGTTCTTAGAATCCAGCCCGCGCCCCCGGTCTCCGTTGCGCCAGCCCGCCTCGCATGATCACCGGCTACAACACCGACGTGAAGCACAGCGACGTGGTCTTCCACGTCCAGACGGAAGACAAGGGGGCCGCGAATCCCCTCATCGAGAGCCTCGTCTACGTCGGCGGACAGGTGATCGCGAGCAAGAAGGCGAGCTACGCGAGCCTGCTCGCGGAGGGGCACGGCGAGAAGGCGATCGTGGCGCTGATGGACCAGCAGCACCGGACGATGATCGCGGCCATCCGCCACGGCAAGTTCGACGAGAGGCTCGCCGCGCTCACCGCCGCGCGCCTGGGCGGCGGCTCGTCCGTCCAGGTGCCGATCCTCACCGAGGCCCAGCTGGCCCGCGCGGAGGAGACGCGCGCCGAGCCGGCGCCGTCCGTCGAGCGCAGCCTCGACCAGGTGATCCTCGAATACCTGACCCACGAAGCGGATCAGGAGCAGCTGGTGATGACCCTCGAAGGGGAGCGGGACCTCGGTCTCGGCCAGTCGGCGAGCTTGCTCCTGCGCGCGAGCTCCTCCAAGAGCGGCCAGCCGGTGACCGGCGCTCACGTCACCGTCAAGATGATCTCGACGGTGGCGGAGCCGCGGATGCTCGCCATGGGGCAGAGCGACGACCTGGGGCTGGTCGCGCTCCAGTTCGAGGTCCCCTCGCTCGGACGCGGGACGGCGGCGCTGATCGTGAGCGCGGTCTCCGCGATCGGCCGCGCCGAGCTCAAGCACCTCCTCTAGCGCGGCACCTTCGCCCTCGCATGCCCCTCGAGATCTTTGTGAACGGCGAGCGGGCGGAGGTGAGCGCGGGGGCTACAGTGCTCGACCTCCTCGCCCGGCTCGGGCGCGATCCTCGAACGGTCGCCGTCGAGCACAACGGGGAGATCCTGCCGCGCGGGGAGTATGCCGCGGCGCCGCTCCGCGCGGGCGACCGGCTCGAGATCGTCCACTTCGTGCAGGGCGGTCGACCGGCGCGGGGGGAATTTCCCGAGACGGCGGCCGGTTGAGTTGCTTCCCAAGCGGTGCGTTGAGTAAAATCTCGCCCGACGGGCCGCTAGCTCAATTGGTAGAGCAGCAGACTCTTAATCTGCGGGTTCTAGGTTCGATTCCTAGGCGGCTCACCACCCGTCCTCCGATTCACCCTCCCCTTCCATGAGCCCATCGCGAAAGTGGCGGAATTGGTATACGCGCTAGACTTAGGATCTAGTCCCGAGAGATCGGGTTGGGGGTTCGAGTCCCCCCTTTCGCACCTGCCGCGCGAAGGGTCCGGAGCTCCCCATCGATGAGCGTCGTGCTCTCCGTCGTCGACGTCGGTCCGTGCCGCAAGCAGCTGACCATCGAAGTCCCCGCGCCGGCCGTCGAGGCCGAGACCGCGCGGGTGGTGCGCGATTACGGCACCCGCGTCAAGATCCCCGGGTTCCGGCAGGGGAAGGTCCCGGGCGAGATCGTCAAGCGCCGGTTCGGCAAGGAGATCGAGCAGGAGGTGGCCGAGCGGCTCGTGCCCCGCTACTGGCGCCAGGCTCAGGCCGAGGCCGAGATCGAGCCGCTCCTGCCCCCCGACGTCGATTCGGTCGACGAGCAGAAGCCCGGCGAGCCGATGAAGTTCACCGCCACGGTCGAGGTCCGGCCGCAGGTGGCGCTCGGCAACGTCGAGGACTTCGAGCTGCCGGATCCGCCGTCCGAGCCGGCCCCGATCGAGGTCGAAGAGGCTCTCGACGACCTGCGCAAGCGCTTCTCGGAATGGCGTCCGGTCGAGCGCCCCGCGGCGCGCGGCGACGTCGTGACGGGCGAGATCTTCGAGCAATTTCCGAGCGAGCCGAGCGAGGGCCGCGAGGGCGAGGCGAGCCGCTTCGAGGTCGAGATCGGCGATCCGAGGGTCTGGGAGGAGCTCTCGCTCGCCCTGACCGGGGTGTCCGCCGGCCGGGAGGGCCGCTTCGAGCGGCGCGAGGGCGAAGGCGCGGAGGCCAAGGAGCGCAAGTTCCGGTTCGCGGTCGAAGAGGTGCGGGAGCGCGAGCTCCCCGAGCTCGACGACGAGCTGGCCGGGAAGGTCGACGCCTCGTTCACGACCGCGGACGAGCTCCGGGCGGCGGTCCTCGCCCGGTTGCGCAGCGACAAGATCCAGGGCCGCCGCGAGCAGCGCGAGCGCGCTCTCCTCGACCAGCTGCGCGAGCGCCACCCCCTGGCGCTGCCCGAGGGCGTCGTCCGGCGCGAGGTCGAGAGCCTCCTGCGCGACTACGCCGAGAACCTGGCCGGAAGCGGCGTCGATCTCGAGCGCGCGGGGGTCGACTGGCACCACCTGGGCCACGAGATGCAGCCGCTGGCCGAAAAGAGGGTGCACGCGCGCCTCCTGCTCGACGCCGTGGCCGACGCCTCAGGGCTCGCGCTCTCGGAGAACGAATTCGAGACCTCGCTCGCGGCCCTGGCGAGGGCGCAGCGCACCTCGACTCCGGCCTTGCGCAAGGCGCTCGACGCCGACGGCCGGCTCCAGGCGCTGCGCCTGCAGCTGCGGCGCGAGAAGACCATCCGCCACCTGCTCGGGGAAGAGCTCCAAGCGGCGGCGCCGAGCGAGACGTAGAACGAGAGACGTAGAAGGAGTCAGGAGACCTCATGCTGATCCCGATGGTCATCGAGCAGACGAACCGGGGCGAGCGCGCGTACGACATCTACTCGCGCCTGCTCAAGGACAACATCATCTTCATCGGCCGGCCGATCGACGACGACCTGACGAGCCTGGTGATCGCCCAGATGCTCTTCCTCGAGGCGGAGAACCCGGAGAAGGACATCTCGATCTACATCAACTCCCCCGGCGGCTCGGTCTCGGCAGGGCTCGCGATCTACGACACGATGCAGTACATCAAGCCCGACATCGCGACCTACTGCATGGGGCAGGCCGCCTCGATGGCGGCGGTGCTGCTCGCCGCCGGCTCCCCGGGGAAGAGGACGTTGCTGCCGAACAGCCGGGTGCTCATCCACCAGCCCTGGCTCCAGGGGATGGGCGGCCAGCAGACCGACATCGAGATCCACGCGCGCGACATGTTCCAGCTGCGCGATCGCCTCGACGACATCCTGGCGTTCCACAGCGGCAAGACCAAGCAGGAGGTCCATCAGGACACCGAGAGGGACAGGATCCTGGGCGCCGAAGAGGCGGTGGCCTACGGCCTCGCCGACCGGGTGATGAACCGGCGCCGCGCCTGACGGCGGGGCGGCCGGAATAGCCCTCTGCCGTGGGGGGTTTGACGATGTTGACAGAGCAGGGGATCGCTCCTAGCATCCATTGGTAGCCCTGTCCCCCCCGCACCGGCCGCACTGGAGGAGAAATGCCGAAGAAAGAGAGCGGCGACGAGGTCCTGAGGTGCTCGTTCTGCAACAAGAGCCAGCGTGAGGTCAAGAAGCTCATCGCCGGTCCGACGGTCTTCATCTGCGACGAGTGCGTCGACATCTGTCTCGACATCATCGCGGAAGACCGGATGCTCGAACAGCAGCAGGACAGCTCGCTGCCCAAGCCGAAGGAGATCAAGGCGCTCCTCGACGAGTACGTGATCGGCCAGGAGACGGCGAAGAAGAAGCTCGCCGTCGCGGTCTACAACCACTACAAGCGGATCGACTTCGCGGAGAAGGCGGCGCACGGCGACGTCGAGCTGCAGAAGTCGATCATCCTGCTCATCGGCCCGACCGGCACCGGCAAGACTCTGCTCGCGCAGACGCTCGCGCGGCTCCTCTCGGTGCCGTTCACGATCGCGGACGCCACGACCCTGACGGAGGCCGGCTACGTCGGCGAGGACGTCGAGAACATCATCCTCAAGCTCTACCAGGCCTCGGGCAGCGACAAGGAGAAGACCCAGCGCGGCATCGTCTACATCGACGAGGTCGACAAGATCTGCCGCAAGAGCGACAACCCGTCGATCACCCGCGACGTCTCGGGCGAGGGCGTGCAGCAGGCTCTCTTGAAGATCCTCGAAGGCACCCAGTGCAACGTGCCGCCGCAGGGCGGGCGCAAGCACCCGCACCAGGAGTTCCTGCAGATCGACACGACCAACATCCTGTTCATCTGCGGAGGCGCCTTCGTCGGGCTCGACGAGCTGATCGAGCGCCGGTTGAACCAGAAGTCGCTCGGCTTCGGCGCCGAGATCCGCGGCAAGAAGGAGCGCCAGAAGGGCGAGCTGCTCGAGCACGTGCTGCCCGAAGACCTGATCAAGTACGGCTTGATCCCGGAGTTCGTCGGCCGGCTACCGGTCGTCGCGACGCTCGAGGAGCTCGACGAGGAGGCGCTCGTCCGCATCCTGCGCGAGCCGAAGAACAGCCTGATCAAGCAGTATCAGACGATGTTCGAGTTCGAGGGCGTCGAGCTCAAGTTCACCGACGAGGCGATGGTCGCCGTGGCGAAAGAGGCGCTCAAGAGGAACGTCGGCGCGCGCGGCTTGCGGATCATCCTCGAGGAGCTGATGCTCGACCTGATGTACACGGTGCCCTCGCAACGCGACATCAAGCAGTGCGTGATCAACGAGGAAGTCGTCGCCAGTCGCATCCTACCGATCATGTTGTACAAGAAGGCCGGCTAGAGCGCCGACGTCTCGGAAGCGAGGATCGATGGTCGCACCGTTCGTAAGCAAGAAGCGGGAAGTCCTGCCGCTCGTCCCGTTGCGGGACATGGTCGTCTTCCCCCACATGATGGCTCCCTTCATCGTCGGCCGGGAGAGCTCCGTGCGCGCTCTCGAGCAGAGCCTCGGCACGCAGGCCAAGCGCATCTTCCTGGTCGCCCAGAAGGATCCGAAGATCGACGAGCCGCTGCGCGGCGACGTCTTTCCGATCGGCGTCATCGCGACGGTGATCCAGAACCTGAAGCTGCCCAACGGCAACGTCAAGGTGATGGTCGAAGGGGTGCAGCGCGGCCAGGTCGTCGAGGTGGTCGAGAACGACGGTGCCTTGAACGTCGACGTCGAGATCTACGAGGTCAACTACCCGGTCTCGGACGAGCTCCAGATCTACATGAACAAGGTCCTCCAGGCCTTCGAGCAATACGCCAAGATGTCCCACCACCTGGCGTTCGAGGGCCTCATGTCGACGCTCAAGGTGGACAATCCCGACCACTTCGCGGACACCTTGGCGGCGCACCTGATGGTCTCGACCGCCGACAAGCAGTCTCTCCTCGAGCTGCTCAATCCGTACGAGCGCCTGCAGCGGCTCCACGACCTGCTCGACATCGAGATCGAAAAGATCAACATCGACAAGCGGATCAACGTCAAGGTCAAGAAGCAGATGGAGAAGGCCCAGAAGGAGTACTACCTCAACGAGAAGATCAAGGCCATCCATCAGGAGCTGGGCCGGAAGGACGACCGCAGCGACGAGATCCAGGAGCTGAAAGACCGGATCGAGAAGGCCGGCCTGCCCAAAGAGGTGCGCGAGAAGGCCGATCAGGAACTGAAGCGCCTCGAGTCGATGCCCCCGGTCTCGGCCGAGGCGACGGTGTCGCGCAACTACATCGATTGGCTCGTGTCGGTGCCCTGGAAGAAGCGGAGCAAGGAGGTCAAGGACCTCGTCCACGCCGACAAGATCCTCAACGAGGATCACTACGGCCTCGAAAAGATCAAGGACCGGATCCTCGAGTTCCTCGCGGTGCGCCAGCTGGTCGGGCAGACCAAGAGCTCGATCATCTGTTTCGTCGGCCCTCCCGGCGTCGGCAAGTCGTCGCTCGCCAAGTCGATCGCCCGGGCGACCGGGCGCAAGTTCGTCCGCCTGTCGCTCGGCGGCGTGCGCGACGAGGCCGAGGTCCGCGGCCATCGCCGCACCTACATCGGCGCCTTCCCCGGCCAGATCCTCCAGATGATGCGGAAGGCCGGCACGATCAACCCGATCTTCCTGCTCGACGAGGTCGACAAGATGTCGATGGACTTCCGCGGCGATCCTTCGGCCGCGCTCTTGGAAGTCCTCGATCCCGAGCAGAACGACGCCTTCATGGACCACTACCTGGACGTCGACTACGACCTCTCGAAGGTCATGTTCATCGCCACGGCGAACGTCACCCACACGATCCCGGCGCCGCTGCGCGACCGCATGGAGGTGATCCAGCTCTCGGGCTACACGCTCAACGAGAAGCTCGCGATCGCCGAGCAGTTCCTGGTGCCGAAGCAGATCAAGAACCACGGCCTGTCGGCGAAGAAGATCACCTTCGACTCGGAATCGATCCGCGTCCTGATCGAGAGCTTCACCCGCGAGGCCGGGGTGCGCAACCTCGAGCGCGAGATCGCGTCGATCTGCCGCAAGATCGCCCGCAGGGTGGTCCAGGAGGGCTCGGACGTCGAGGTGCGGGTCGGGCCGGAAGCGATCACCGACTATCTCGGCAAGCTCCGCTTCCGCCCGCGGCGCAAGAACGAGCAGTCCGAGGTCGGCGTCGCGACCGGGCTCGCCTGGACCGAGGTCGGGGGCGAGCTGCTCGAAACCGAGGTCGGCCTGATGCCGGGCAAGGGCAAGCTGACCCTCACCGGCAAGCTCGGCGACGTGATGCAGGAGTCGGCGCGCGCGGCGGTCTCCTACCTGCGCGCGCGGGCCGAGATGCTCGGCGTCGAGGCGGACTTCAACGAGAAGCTCGACCTCCACCTGCACGTGCCCGAAGGGGCGATCCCGAAGGACGGTCCGTCGGCCGGCATCACCATGGCGACGGCTCTCCTCTCCGCGCTGACCAAGATCCCCGTGCGCAAGGACGTCGCGATGACGGGCGAGATCACGCTGCGCGGCAAGGTCTTGCCGGTCGGCGGGATCAAGGATAAAGTCCTCGCCGCCTACCGCGGTGGCCTCAACGAGATCATTCTACCCAAGGAAAACGAAAAGGACCTCGACGAGATCCCGTTGGAGGTTCGCGAGCAGATGGAGTTCCACCTCGTCGAATCCATGGACGAAGTCCTGCGCTTGGCGCTCGACAGCCCCGTGATCCCGCTGACCAAGAGGCAAGGGCAATTTCCGGAGGCGCAGGTCGAAACCCCCGTCGCGCCGGATTCCCTGGCGCACTAATCCCTTCGGAGCCGCGAATTCAAGAGGGCGATCCTCCGGGCTCGCGGCTCCTCAGAACCCAGGTTGACCGTCCGCCGGACCGCTCAGCGGTCCGCGCGACTCCCGGCGAGAGAGCATCCCGAGCCGTGGAGCGGGACGAGACCCCGCAAGGTGCGGTGAACCGGAATTGAAAATCGAAACGGCGGAGTTTGTCCGTGCCGCGCACGTGACGGGGGACACCCTCCGCGACGGGCGTCCCGAAGTGGCTTTCGTCGGCCGCTCGAACGTCGGCAAGTCGAGCTTGCTGAACCGTCTCCTCGGGCGCAAAGGGCTGGCGCGGATCAGCGGCACGCCCGGGCGGACGCGGTCGATCAACTACTTCCTGGTCAACGGCCGGGTCTATTTCGTCGATCTGCCGGGCTACGGATACGCCCGCGCGGGACGCGAAGATCGCGCTCTCTGGGCGGCGCTCGTGGACGACTACCTGCGGCGCCCCCCGTCGGATCGATCGAACCGCTTGGTCGTGCTGCTCGTCGACGGCAAGGTGGGTGCAACACCGCTCGACGTGCAGGCCTTCGCGTACCTCGCCGGGCTCGGCGCCGCGATCAAGGTCGTGGCGACGAAGATCGACAAGGTGACGCGAGGGAAACGAGAAGCGCAGTTGCGGGAGATCCGGCGCGCGCTGGACCCCGCGGATTCCATCGAAATCCTTCCCGTCTCGGCGGAATCGGGCGACGGGATCCGGGAGCTCTGGAGCGACCTGGATTCCCGCCTCTGACCCAAAGACGACGGGGGTTTCAAGCAGAGCAGAAAGCAACAGCGAGGAACGTCATGGCAAAACCAATCCAGAACCCAAGCGAAAAGGGCACCGCGACCGAAACGCTCGACATTCGCACCCTCAAAGAGATGAACATTTCCGAGCTGACCCAGATCGGCAAGGACCTGGGGGTCGAGGGCGCGACGGGAATGCGCAAGCAGGAGCTGATCTTCAAGATCCTCCAGGCGCAGACCGAGAAGAGCGGCCTGATCTTCGCCGAAGGCGTCCTCGTGTGCCTGCCCGACGGCTTCGGCTTCCTGCGCGCGCCGGAGTACAACTACCTGCCCGGGCCGGACGACATCTACGTCAGCCCGAGCCAGATTCGGCGCTTCGACCTGCGCACCGGCGACACGATCTCGGGCCAGGTGCGCCAGCCGAAGGAAGGCGAGCGCTACTTCGCCCTGATCAAGGTCGAGGCGGTCAACTTCGAGCACCCGGAAGTCGCCCGCAACAAGATCTTCTTCGACAACCTGACCCCGCTCTACCCCGAGGAGCGCCTGAAGCTCGAGGTCCCGGGCGACATGGCCTCGCGGGTCATGGACCTGACGACGCCGATGGGCAAGGGCCAGCGCGCCCTGATCGTGGCGCCCCCGCGCACCGGCAAGACGATGCTGCTCCAGTCGATCGCGCACTCGGTCGAGAAGAACCACCCCGAGGTGATCCTGATCGTGCTGCTGATCGACGAGCGGCCGGAGGAGGTGACCGACATGCAGCGCTCGGTCAACGGCGAGGTCGTCTCCTCGACCTTCGACGAGCCGGCTACCCGCCACGTGCAGGTCGCCGAGATGGTGATCGAAAAGGCGAAGCGCCTGATCGAGCACAAGAAGGACGTGGTCATCCTGCTCGACTCGATCACCCGGCTCGCGCGCGCCTACAACACCGTCCAGCCGCCGTCGGGCAAGGTGCTCTCGGGCGGCATCGACGCCAACGCTCTCCATCGCCCGAAGCGCTTCTTCGGCGCCGCGCGCAACATCGAGGAAGGCGGCTCGCTGACGATCATCGCGACGGCGCTCGTCGACACCGGCAGCCGGATGGACGACGTCATCTTCGAGGAGTTCAAGGGCACGGGCAACTGCGAGATCCACCTCGACCGCAAGCTGGTCGAGAAGCGCGTCTTCCCGGCGATCGACATCAACAAGTCGGGCACCCGCAAGGAAGAGCTGTTGATGCCGGAGACCGAGCTCCACCGCGTCTGGGTGCTGCGCAAGGTGCTCAATCCGCTGTCGACGGTCGAGAGCATGGAGCTGCTGCTCGACAAGCTGTCGAAGACCCGGAGCAACCAGGAGTTCCTGAACGCCATGTCGAAGTAAAGGAAGGCGCCGTGCCCAAGCTCCGCGTCGGCATCGTCAACTTCCTCAACAGCAAGCCGCTGGCGTGGGGTTTCCTCAAGGGGCACCACGCCGACCTCTTCGCGCCCAGCTACCATCCGCCCGCTCTGGTGGCGCGCCTGCTCGCCGAGGGCTCCCTCGACATCGGCCTGATCCCCTCGATCGAGGTGCAGCGGATCCCGGGTCTCAAGGTCCTGCCCGACCTCTGCGTCGCGGCGACGCACGAGGTCCGGAGCGTGCTGCTCCTGACCCGCGGGCCGATCGAGGAGGTCGAGCGCGTCGCGCTCGATCAGAACAGCCGCACCTCGGTCGCCCTCCTGCGGATCCTCTTCCTGGAACGCTGGAAGACGAAGCCCACGTACGCGCCGCAGCGGGCGGACGTCGAGAGGATGATGAGCGAAGCCGATGCCGCGCTCGTCATCGGCGACCCGGCCCTCAAGGTCGACCGCGAGCGCTACCGGGTCTACGACCTCGCCGCCGAGTGGCGGAGCCTGACCGGCCTGCCGTTCGTCTTCGCGGTCTGGGCCGTCCGCCCGGAGGTCGAGTTCCCCGACCTCTCCTTCTACTTCAAGAGCAGCCTGCG
>DATMZM010000121.1:0-6189 GCA_035607445.1 Thermoanaerobaculia bacterium
GCGGGGGCGGTCTCGGTGCCGATCGGCCGGCCGGTCGCGAACACGGCGCTCTACGTTCTCGATCGCGCCCGCCGACCGCAGCCGATCGGGGTTGCCGGAGAGATCGCGGTCGGAGGAGCGGGCGTCGGCCGCGGGTATCTGTTCGAGCCCGCGAAGACCGCGGAAGCGTTCCAGCCCGATCCGTTCACGGCGGTGCCGGGCACAAGGCTCTACGCGACCGGCGACCTCGGACGTTTCCTGGCCGATGGCACGCTCCAATTCCTCGGCCGAATCGATCATCAGGTCAAGGTGCGCGGCTACAGAATCGAGCTGGGCGAGATCGAAGCGATCCTGGCCGAGCACGAGGCCATCGCTTCCGCGGTCGTCCTGGCGCGCCCGCACGGTCGCTTCGGCATGCAGCTCTTCGCCTATCTGGTCGCGATCCCCGGCGTTTCTCTCGACGTCGCGGTCCTGCGCGCCGATCTCGAACGTCGCCTGCCGGAGCCGATGATCCCGGCGGCGTTCGTGGCCCTCGACGCACTGCCCCTCCTGCCCAGCGGCAAGATCGATCGCAGGGCACTCCCTGCACCCGAGCTGGCGGACGCGCCGTCCAGAGCCGCCTACGAAGCGCCGCAGGGCGCGGTGGAGGAGCTGATCGCGGCGATCTGGGGAGAGGTTCTCGGGATCGAGCGAGTCGGCGTCCGCGACAGCTTTTTTGACTTGGGCGGCCACTCCCTGCTCGCGACGCAGGTGGCGGCTCGGCTCGGCGAGGCTCTCGGCATCGAAGTGGCCCTCCAGCTTCTGTTCGAGCGCCCGACCGTCGCCGGCCTTGCCTCGGCGCTCGGCGAGGAATCGGGCGATGCGCAGGGATTGGCCGAGGCGGCGGCGCTCGCCCTCTCGCTCGCGAACCTGTCGGACGACGAGGTCGCGCGTCTCCTCGCGGAGCGAGCGGTCGAAGTACCCGACGGACGGGAGGCGCCGTGAGCGGCGTCCGGTTCCAACTGACCGGGCAGCGGCTCGAGCTGCTGCGCGCGTTGCGCCAGGAGCAAGGGCTCGGCGAACAAGGACGCGAAAGCATCCCGCGCCTTCCGGATCGCGAGCACTATCCGCTCTCCTTCGGCCAGCAGCGGCTTTGGTTCCTCGATCGCTTGCAACCGGGCGGCGCCGCCTACAACCTGCGAGCGGCCTTGCGCTTGCGCGGCGAGATTTCGGCCGGCGCCTTTCGCCGCGCCCTTTCCGCCCTCGCTCTCCGGCAGGCGTCGCTCCGCACGACGTTCGGCACCGTCGAAGGGAAGGAAGGCGAGGAAGAGCCCGTGCAGAGGCTCACGCCGCCAGGAGCCGCCTGGCCGGTGCCGCTCGTCGACCTCGCGGGGATCGCGGGCACCGTGCGGCTCGGCATCGCCCGCAGGATCGCGGGCCGTGAAGCCGAGCGTCCTTTCGACCTCGAGCACGGCCCGATGTTGCGCGTTCTGCTCGTTCGAATCGAGGCGTCCGAGCACGTCCTGGTCGCCACGATGCACCATATCGCCACCGATGGTTGGTCGATGGATCTCCTGGCCCGTGAGCTGACCTCGCTCTACCGAGGCGAGGTCGAGGGCCGCCCGGCGCCGTTGGCCACGTTGCCGATCCGGTACGCCGACTATGCCGCCTGGCAACGCGGGCGCGCGCAATCCGGCGCTCTCGATGGCCAGCTGGCCTATTGGCGCGAACATCTCGCCGGAGCGCCCCTCGCTCTCGAGCTCCCCACCGACCGCCCGCGTCCACCGGTGCCGAGCTTCCGCGGCGCGGTCGCGGGAGTCGATCTCCCTCCTTCTCTCGTCGGCGCCCTCTACGACCTTGGCCATCGTGCCCAGGCGACGCCCTTCATGGTTCTCCTCGCGCTCTACGGCCTGCTCCTGCGCGAGCACGCCGACCCCGGAGGAACGCTCGCCGACGTGCTGGTCGGGACTCCGATCGCGAACCGCCAGCGCCCGGAAGTCGAGGGGTTGATCGGGTTCTTCGCCAATACCCTCGTGTTGCGCGTCGAAGTCGGTGGCGATCCGACGTTCTCCGAGCTGTTGGCGCGCGTGCGTGCGGCGGCGGTCGGCGCTCAGGCCCATCAGGATCTGCCGTTCGAACGGCTGGTCGAAGAGCTGCATCCGGAACGCTCGTTGAGCCACACGCCGCTCTTCCAGGCCATGCTCGTCGTCGAGCACGCGGCTCCCTCGGCCTCCTCGGCTCCGTTGAGCTCCGAACGCCCGACGACGGCTGTGCGGGAGGCTCAGGCCCTCGCGCTCCAGCCGATGCAGGTCCCGGGCGGTGCCGCCCGGTTCGACTGGACTCTCGCTGCCATCGCCGGCGATCGCTCGCTGCACTTGACCGCGGAGTACGCGACCGACCTGTTCGATCCGGCGACCGCCCGGCGCATGCTCGCCCGCTTGCAAGCCCTGGCCGAAGGAGCGGCGGCGACTCCGGACCGGCCGATTTCCAACCTATCGCTCCTCCAGGCCTCCGAGAGGCATCAAGCGCTCCTCGAATGGAACGACTGGACGCTCGGCGAGCCGGAAGGCCTCGAAAGATGGCGAGAGCCGCTTCTCCATCGGCTTTTCGAGGAGTGGGTCGCTCGCGATCCCAGACGGTTGGCGGTCTCCTGCGACGAGGTGCGCTGGAGCTATGCCGAGCTCGAAGCGAGCGCGAATCGTCTCGGCCGATTCCTGCGCCTTGCCGGCGCCGGCCCCGAATCCGTCGTCGCGATCGCGCTCTCCCGCTCGCCCTGGCAGATCGCCGGAATCCTCGCCGTGCTCAAGGCCGGCGCTGCCTATCTGCCGCTCGACCGCGAGGCTCCGGACGAGCGCCTCGCCTCCGCGCTCGCCGATGCGAGAGTGGCCATCGTGCTCGCCGATGCCGAGGACGCCGAGCGCTTTGCCGCCTTGGGAGCCACTCCCGTTTGCCCGGAGCTCGAATCGGAAGCGCTCGCCGCCCTGGAAGCCGGTCCGCTCCCAGGTGGAGCGCTTGCGGACAATCCGGCCTACGTGCTCTTCACCTCGGGCTCGACGGGACGGCCGAAAGGAGTCGTCGTCTCTCACCGCGCGGCGTCGGCGACGCTCCTTTGGCGCCTCGCGCAGTTCGCCCTCATCCCGGAAGACACGATCCTCCAGAACATCTCGGTGACGTTCGATCCCTCCGTCTGGCAGATCTTCGGCGCGCTCCTTTCGGGAGCGCATCTCGCACTCCTGCCGCCCGCCGAGCGCCAGGATTTCGCGGCCCTCGCCCGTCGGATCGCGGCCGAACGCGCGACGATCACCGATCTTGCGCCTTCGATGCTCCAGGTTTTCCTCGAGCAGGAGGGTCTCGACAGCTGCGGCAGCCTGCGCCTTTTGTTCGTTGGTGGCGAGGCGTTACCCCCCGCGCTCGCCGATCGTTTTCACGCTCGATTCCCTCGTGCGGCTCTCCAGAACATCTACGGCCCGACCGAGGCGGCGATCGACGCCCTGACTTGGACTCATCGTTCGCGACCGGGGGCGCGCGTCGTACCGATCGGCCGGCCGGCAGCGGGAAAGCGATTGTTCGTGCTCGACCCTCGCTTTGCACCGACGCCGATCGGCGTGCCGGGGGAGTTGTTCATCGGCTGCGGGCCGGCATCGTCGATCGGCGGCGCGGGACTCGCCCGCGGTTACATCGGTCGCCCCGACTTGACGGCGGAACGATTCGTTCCCTGTCCTAGGGGCCTTGGCAGGGCGGGCAGCGAGGCCGGAGAGCGGCTTTACCGGACAGGCGATCTCGTCCGCCAGATGCCCGACGGCGCGATCGAGTTTCTCGGCAGGGTCGATCGCCAAGTCAAAGTGCGTGGCTTCCGCATCGAGCTCGGCGAGGTCGAAACGGCCATCGGCCGCCATCCGGAAGTGCGCGAGGTCTTTGCGGCGACCGTACGCGACGAGCGAGGCGAGAGCCAGCTCGCCGCTTGGTTCGCGCCGGCCTGGAGCCCCACGGCCGCCGAGCAGCTCCGCGCGTTCCTGCGTGCCCTGCTCCCCTCCTACATGGTTCCGATCTCGCTCGCGGGCCTCGCCCAGCTTCCGCGCAACGCGAGCGGCAAGGTGGATCCGCAGGCGCTACCCGAACCGAGGACCCTCTCTCCGATCGGATCGAGCGCGCACCGCGCACCGACGAGCGAGCTCGAGCGTTCGATCGCGGCGGTCTGGCGGGAGGTGCTCGACGTCGCGGAGGTCGGCCTCGACGACAACTTCTTCGATCTCGGCGGACATTCGCTCTTGCTCGTGCGCGTGCACGGGAGGCTGCGCAAGCTGTTGGACCGCGAGATCGCGATCCTCGAGCTGTTCTCCCATCCGACGGTCGGCACACTCGCGGAACACCTGGCTTCGGGCCTCGCCCCCGATCGCGCGCTCGAAGCGGCGCAGGCTCGCGGGCGCGCGGCGACCTCCTCCGCCGGGTCGGAGCCGATCGCGATCGTCGGCATGGCCGGACGGTTCCCCGGCGCACGGGACGTCGAGGAGCTCTGGGGAAATCTCCGCGCCGGCCGGGAGTCCATCCGTTTCTTCTCGGACGAAGAGTTGCTCGCGGCGGGATTCGGCCCGAAGCTGCTCGCCCGCCCCGACTATGTCAAGGCGAGGGGCGCGCTCGACGACGTCGATCTCTGGGACGCCGGCTTTTTCGACGTCGGCGCACGCGAGGCCGAGGCTCTCGATCCGCAGCAGCGGTTGTTCCTCGAGGTCGCTTGGGAGGCGCTCGAACGCGCCGGATGCGACCCCAGTCGCGATCCCGGGCGGCTCCGCGGCCCCATCGGCGTCTTCGCCGGCGTCAGCGCGAGCACCTACCTGGTGCGCAATCTCCTGGGCAATCGCGAGGCGCTGCTGGCGATCGGCCTCAACCAAGCCTTCCTGGGCGGAGAAAAGGACTTTCTCGCCACGCGCGTGTCCTACAAGCTCGATCTGGCGGGTCCCAGCCTGACCGTGCAGACGGCTTGTTCGACCTCGCTCGTGGCGGTCCATCTCGCCTGCCGCTCTCTCTTGGCTCGCGAATGCGACGTCGCGCTCGCCGGCGGCTCGTCGATCGCGGTGCCGCAAACGGAGGGTTACCTGTTCCAGGAGGGCGGCATCCATTCGCCCGATGGCCACTGCCGGGCTTTCGACGCGGGCGCTGCCGGAACGGTCTCCGGCAGCGGCGTGGGCGTCGTCGTCTTGCGCCGGCTGGCGGATGCGCTCGCGGAGGGCGATCCGATCGTCGCCGTCATCCGCGGCACCGCGATCAACAACGATGGTGCCGGCAAGGTCGGATACACGGCGCCGAGCGTCGAGGGGCAGGCCGAGGTGATCGCTGCCGCACAGGCCGCGGCGGGCGTCGCGGCCGACACGATCGGCTACGTCGAAGCTCACGGCACCGGCACGCTG
The DNA here is from genome assembly GCA_035607445.1 of Thermoanaerobaculia bacterium. Lineage (GTDB taxonomy): Bacteria > Acidobacteriota > Thermoanaerobaculia > Multivoradales > UBA5704 > DASYKS01. The sequence continues at coordinate 5,364 of DATMZM010000121.1, forward strand.
CTCGGCGATCCGATCGAGGTCGCAGCTCTCACCCGCGCGTTCGGTCTCGGCACCGAAAGGCGCGGCTTCTGCGCTCTCGGCTCGATCAAGACCAACGTCGGCCATTTGGACGCCGCCGCCGGTGTCGCCGGCCTGATCAAGGCAGCGCTCGCTCTCGACCGCGGCGAGATTCCTCCTTCTCTCCACTTCGAGCGGCCGAATCCCGCGATCGACTTTGCGGCGACTCCTTTTTCGGTCAGTGACATGCTCACTCCCTGGCCGCGCGGCGAGCGCCCGCGACGGGCGGGGGTCAGCTCGTTCGGCATCGGCGGCACCAACGTCCATGCCGTTCTCGAAGAAGCGCCGGAGCCGGTGAAAACTGGCTCGACCCGGCCGGTGCACCTGATCGCCCTGTCCGGCAAGAGCGATGCCGCGCTCGAGGCTGCCACCGACCGCTTCGCCGAGCACCTCGAAACGCATCCGGAACAGGATTTCGCCGATGTGGCGGCCACGCTCCAGACCGGCCGCAAGGCGTTCTCGAGGCGGCGGGTGCTCGTCGCTCGCGATCGATCTGAGGCGGCCCGCGCTCTGCGCGATCGCGATCCCGAACGCGTGCTCACGCTCGCCGTGCCTTCGGGCCGCCGCGCGATCGCGTTCCTCTTTCCCGGCCAGGGCACGCAGTACCTCGGGATGGGTCGCGGGCTCTATCGGGCCGAACCAACGTTCCGCGCCGCCTTCGATGCCTGCTCCGAGGCCTTCGCGCCGCACCTCGATCCGCCTCTGGAGCCGAGCGCGGAGAAGGCCGATTTACGCCGCTTGCTCGGGTTTACGGAGGGCTCGGAGCCTG
>DATMZM010000450.1:0-2383 GCA_035607445.1 Thermoanaerobaculia bacterium
CGGGGATCGAGCGACAGCGAGTTCACCCGCACGAGCGGCCGGATCGTCACGTGGAGCGTCGCGATCGGCGCTTTCGTCTTGTTCTTCAAGACGTATCGGCCGGCGATCTCGACGCGCCGCTCGGCCGGATAGATGTCCACCCGGTTCTCGACGTCGACGACGCGCGGCACGGCGACGTCCTTGTACTTCCGATAGCGCTTCTCGTACTCCGCCTGCCGGCGCTCCAGAAGGTCGGTCGGGATGTACGGGTTCCGCACGTTGGTGTTCCAGAAGATCCAGGCGCCCAGGGCCGCCGCGCCGATCAGGCCGATGGCGAGCAGAGCGCGCCAGGGGCCGGAAAAGCGCGCCCGGGCCTCGCGCAGGCGGAAGCGCCAGCCACTCTCGCTGCCGCGCACCCAGAGGAGCGCCGCGAGCACCGCGAGGACCAACGCCCAGAACGCCCAGTAGAGCTGGAACGAGAGATAGCCGAGGAGGAAGTGGCCGTAGCCGTTCATGTCCGAGTAGGTCATCGACGGCGATTCGGCGTAGCGGTAGAGCCGATGGTCGTAGTGGAGGCTGTCGAGCACCGTCGCGCCGATCAGATAGACGATCATCAGCAGGTAGCCGAAGAACTTCTGGTTCGCGACCACCTGGAGGAACGTCGCGAGCACCGCGACGAGCAGGAACGGCAGCGCTTCGAGCAGCAGGCCCCGGGCGTAGAGGCCCGGCTCGAGCTGGTGATAGCCGTGCGCGAGCTGGATGCCCATCGTCGCCGCGGCCCCCACCGCCAGGAAGCAGAGGATCACGAGCCACTGCGCGGCGAGCTTCGCCACGAGCGGCACCCAGGCGGGCACCGGCAGCGCGTCGCGCACCTCGGCGACCTTGAGGGAGCGCTCCCGCCAGACCAGCTCGCCGGCGTAGAACGTGACGATGATCACGAGCAGGAAGAGGAAGCTCCCCCGGAGAAGCTCGAGCATCAGGGCGGTCACCGGATAGACCCGCGTGCCGAACCGTTCGAAGCGGACGCCCGCGCCGCCGATCACGTTGAGCATGCCGAACGCGAGGATGACGAGGAAGGGAACGCTTCGGAGGACGCCGAGCGTCTCGCGCTCGAGCTCGTGGAGGAACAGGGCACGGCGGGCGCGCGGCGAGAAGTCGAGCCGGGCCGCGGGCAGCGGCGAGACGCCCGCCGCGACGGGCGCTCCGGCTTCAACCTCGCGGAGGGGAGCCTTGCCGCGGCGGGCGAAGAGCCGGCCGAGGCGGGACGGCCGACCGCTCCTTCCCGCCGAGGTGGCGCCGGTGCGGAAGGTAGCGATGGCGACCGCCAGGATCACGAAACCGATGCCGCTCCACAGAACGCGGTTCCAGAGGAGCGGGCCGGCGAACCCAGGCACCGCCTGGTTCTTCTCGGCGACCGTCCAGTAGCGCGTCGCGAGGTCCAACGCCGCGCCTCCGAACGGATCGAGGAGCGCGCCGAGCTTCTGGTTCTCGACGTCGGCGAGCATCAGGCCGGCCGTCAGATAGGCGCCGAAGAAGACCACGACGCCGATGTAGGTGACGAGCCAGCTGCGCGAGGCGGAGGCGAGGGCGAAGAAGATCGCGCCGGCGAGCAGCAGGTTGGGCAGCACGAGGACCGCGAGCGCGAAGACGTAAGGGGCCATCGTGGTCGGCCCGAGGCGCGCGGGCTCGAGCCAGGGCATGAAGCTGCCGAGGAGGATGCCCGCCGCGCAGAGCACCATGACTCCGGCCGACGCGAGGAACGAGCCGGCGAAGCGCCCGCCCAGGTACTCGAGCTTGCCAAGCGGCTTCGAGAAGAACAGCTCGTGCGTGCCGCGCTCGAAGTCGCGCAGCGCGGCGCCGCCCACGAACGCGGTCGTCACGAAAATGGCGATGACGCTCATCGTCGAGAGCAGCTGGAGGATCACGAACGGCGCGTTGCGATGGACGTTGCCGATCCCCCCGCCGATCGTGATCGAGTTCGAGGTCACGGCGCCGAAGGTCATCAGGGCGAAGAACAGGCCGGTGCCCCAGAACAGGGGAGAGGTCAGGTGATGGCGCAGCTCGAAGCGGAAGATCTCGCGCGCCCGGCTTGAGGGTCCCGGCATGGCCGCTCCGCTCCCCTCAGGCCGCCGCCGCGGCAGGGCTCTCGACCGCGCGGCCGAGGGCGTGGAAGTAGACGTCGCCCAGGTCCGGCGCGACCGGCGCGAAGCCCTCTCCGGGGTCCTCCGGGCTGTAGACGTGGATCACCGTCCGGCCCGCGGCGAGCCGCCGCGACAGGACCTCGAATTCGCGCTCGGCGCTCGCGAGCTCGGGCCGGGAGATCGTCTTCTGCCAGATCCTGCCGGCGAGCCCCGAGATCGCCTCGCGCGGCTCGCCGCAGAGCTTGAGCTCTCCCCCCGCGAGG
>DATMZM010000369.1:0-7866 GCA_035607445.1 Thermoanaerobaculia bacterium
TCAGGGGTCACCGCGGGTGACGCAGTACTCGGGCGGAGCCTCCAACTGGACCTATCGCCTGGAGTACCCGAGCCACGACCTCGTCCTCCGCCGCCCGCCGGCCGGCACCAAGGCGAAATCCGCGCACGACATGGGGCGAGAATTCGAGGTCCAGCGGGCGCTCCGGCCGGTCTTTCCCTACGTGCCCGAGATGATCGCTTCCTGCGACGATCCCGGAGTCCTCGGCGCGCCGTTCTACGTCATGCGCCGGATCGACGGGGTGATCCCCCGGGCGAAGGGCTTTGTGATCCCGCCCGAGCAGGCGAGGGCGCTCGGCTTCCGAGCCATCGACACCCTTGTCGCCCTCCACCGGGTCGACGCCGAGCAGGCCGGCCTCGCGGGCTTGGGCCGCGGCGCGGGCTACGCACGGCGCCAGATCGACGGCTGGAGCGACCGCTACGAGAAAGCCCGCACCTGGAACGCGCCGAGCTTTCGCAAGGTGCGCCGCTGGCTCGCCGAGCACGCCCCCGAGGACGTCGCCACCGCGGTCATCCACAACGATTTCCGTCTCGACAACCTGGTGCTCGACCCGGCCGACCCGACGCGCATCGTCGGCGTGCTCGACTGGGAGATGGCGACGCTCGGCGATCCGCTGATGGACCTGGGCAACAGCCTCGCGTACTGGGTCCAGGCCGATGACGATTTCATCGCCCGCGCGACCCGCCGCCAGCCCACCCACCTGCCCGGCATGCCGACGCGAGCGGAAGTCGTCGGCCACTACCTGGAGTGCACCAGGTTCCAGCCTGCCAACTGGACGTTCTACGAGGTCTACGGCCTCTTCCGCCTGGCCGCGATCGCGCAGCAGATCTATTACCGTTACCACCACGGGCAAACCCGCAACCCCGCCTTTCGGAATTTCTGGCTGCTCGCGCACTATCTCGAGTGGCGTTGCGGGCGTTTGATCCGGCGGAGGAATTCACCGCGGTGATCGCGGACCCAAGAAATCTCCTGCGAAACGTCGCGCAGCCGATCTCGCCGCTCCACACCTCCCTGGAAGATCCCGGGGCTCGCCGGAGTCTCCCGGACGCCATCCGAACCTTGAGTGCGCCGTTTTTACTTCGGATTCGCCGTGGGAATCATCCACGGCATATTTGAGCTTGAAATTCTCCGCGCGAAAGATTTACGGCGCGTGGAAGTTTCGTACGGTGCGCGCGAAGCTCGCGAGGCGGATTTTTCCTTGAATTTCGCCGCGGATCGTTCCCGCGGCGTATCTGAGCTTCAAATTCCGCGTGCGAGCTTCGCACGGCGTTTTTGGGCTTCAAATAGCGCGTGGAGCATTTCTCGCGGGTCGGGCTACTCCGACCGCAGCACCCGGGCCGGGTCGACCCGCAATGCGCGGAGCGCCGGGCCGGCGCCCGCGATGAGGACCGCGGCGGCGAGGGCGAGCGGGACGGCGGCGTAGGTCAGCGGATCGAGCGGCGCGATGCCGAACAGCAGGCTCCTCGCGAGGCGGGCGAGGAGGAGGGACGCCGGAAGGCCGACCAGGACGCCTGCGAGGGTGGCGAGAGCCCCCGGCCGGAGCACCGAGGCGAGGACGTCGCGGCCGGCGGCGCCGACCGAGCGCCGGATGCCGATCTCGCGAGCGCGCCGCAGCACGTCCTGGGCGATCAGGCCGTAGAGGCCGGCCATCGCGATGGCGAGCGCCCCGAGCGCGAAGGCCTGGAGCAGGAGGGTGCGGAAGCGCGGCCCGGCGACCGCGTGGGAACGCAGCTCGGGAAGGGTCTTCGCGGGCGTCGGCGCGAGGGTCGGATCGATCTCCGCAACGATCCGGCCGACCATCGGCGCCACGGCTCCGGGATCGATCCCCGCCGCGGTCCGGACGGTGAGGAACATCTCGCTCCACCAGGCCTCCTGGCCGTACGGCACGTAGACCGTGGGCGCGGGCGGCGCGTCGAGCCCGGCGTACTTGACGTCGCCCACCACGCCGACCACGGTCGACCAGGGACCGTCGGGAGAGGGCGTGCCGAGCTGCAGCCTGCGGCCGATCGGACGGGCGTCGCCCAGGTATTTGCGCGCCATCGTCTCGTTGATCACCACCGCGGGCGGCGCCTTCGCGTCGTCGCCGGCCGTGAAGGTGCGCCCGGCGAGGAGCGGCACCCCGAGCGTCTCGAAGAAGCCGGGGCAGACCAGGAGCTCTTCGGCGAGCGGCGGCGATTCGTTGGGCGGCGTGGCCTTGCCTTCGAGCGTGAAGGGGTTGGTCACGATCAGGAGGTCGGGCGGCAAGGACATGCCGCAGCTCGCGGCCTCGACGCCGGGCACGGCGCGGACCGAAACGAGGAGCCGCCGCCAGAAGTCGTTGCGGGTCGGCCCCTCCGGATAGGAGCCGTCGGGGAGCGCGATCGCCATCGCGAGCAGCCGATCGCCGGCGACTCCCGTATCCACTTGGCCGAGGCGGACGAGGCTGTGCATGAAGAGGCCGGCGCCGACCAAGAGCATGGTCGCGAGCGCGACTTCTCCGGCGACGAAAAGGCTCTGACGCCGCCGATGGCCGCGTCCACCGGTGGCCCGGCCGCCGGACCCGAGCGCGAGCGTCCCATCGGCTCGCGCATCGAGGAGCGCGGGCGCGAGCCCCACCGCCAAGGCGACGAGCGCGATCGTCGCGAGAGCGAACGCGGCGACGCGCCAGTCGACGGAGAGGTCGCGGACCTCCGGCAGGGCCCCTCGGGAGAGGCGCGCCAGGGTGGGCAGCGCGGCCGCCGCCAGGCCGAGGCCGAGCGCGCCGCCGGCCGAGACGAGGAGGCCGGTCTCGGCCAGCCGTTGACGGAGGAGACGGCCGCGCCCGGCGCCGAGAGCGGCGCGCACCGCGAGCTCGCGCTCGACCGTGAGACCGCGGGCGAGCAGGAGGTTCGCGACGCTGATCGAAGCGAGGCCGAGAAGGAGCGTGACGGCCGCCGCGAGGAGGGCGAGCGGCGCGCGGGTCGAGCCGACGATCGATTCCTTGAGGTCGCTGGCGCCGAGCCGCCAATCCTCCGGCCCGGGATAGCGCCGCTTGATCTCCCGCTCGATCCGCGCCAGATCGGCGCGCGCCGCGGCGATTCCGAGGCCGGGCTTGAGCCGGCCGAAGACCCCGATGTAGAAGGGCGCTCGGAACTCGGCGCGCTCGGGATGGAAGAGGATCCAGACGTCCGAAGCCTCCGCGTTCGCCAGGCGGAAGCCCGGGGGCAGGACGCCGATGATGGTCACGGGCCGGCCGTCGATCGAGAGCGGCGCGCCGATCGCCTCGGGGCGGCCGTTCAGGTATCCCTGCCAGAGCCGATGGCTGATCACCGCGACCGGCGCGGCCCCCTTTCGCTCCTCCTGCGGCAGGAAGGTGCGGCCGAGCACGGCCTCGACGCCGAGCGTGCGGAAGAAGCCGGCGGTGACCTGGGCGCCGCCGGCCCGCAGGGGCAGGGCGCCGCCCGCGAGCTGAAAGTCGCGCCGGGCGTACATCGCCGCGAGATCCGAGAACGAGCGGTCGAGCTCGCGGAGCGCGAGGTAATCGGCCTCGCACAGCGGCCCCGGCTGCGGATCCTGGGTGCCCGTGAGCTGGATCGAGAGCAGGCGATCCGGCTGGCGGAACGGCAGCGGCCGGAGGAGGACCGCGTTCGCGACGCTGAAGGTGAGAGCCGCCGCCGCGACGCCCAAGGCGATCACGAGAGCGACCGAGAGCGAGAAACCGAGGTCGCGAGCCAGCGCGCGAGAGGCGATCCGGAGGTCTCTCAAGAGCTCGGCGAGGAACCGGCTGCGCGGCGCCTTCGCATCCGGATGCCGGGCCGCCAGGCCGAGGCGCGCGAGCCCTTCGCGCACGGGCCGGTCGGCGTCGCGGATCCCCTGGGCGAGCGCGCGCCAGTCGCCCATCCTCTCGAGCGCCAGGCGCTCCGCCTCCTCGGGCTCCGCGCCGCTCGCGACCGCGGCGCGCCACGCCTCCTCGAGCTCGAGGGCCAGCTCTTCGACGACCTCGGCCTCGCGCCGGCCCGGCAGGTCGAGCGGCGGCAGATGCTCGCGGACGAGCCGCTTCCAATCAGCCATGACCGATCTGCGCCACGGAATCGAGAGCGAGGAAGAGCTCCCGCCAGCCGCGGCGGTGAGCCTCGAGCGACCGCTTTCCGCGCGCGGTCAAACGATAGAACCGCCGCCGCCGCTCGCCCGGTTTTTCGACCCACCGGCCCGCGACCAGCTTCTCGGCTTCGAGCCGATAGAGCAATGGATAGAGCGAGGCCGGCTGGAACTGGAGCCGTCCTTCCGAGCGTTCGGCGATCAAGCTCGAGATCTCGTAGCCATGGCGCGCGCGCGCCTCGATCAGGGCCAGCACGAGGAGCGTCGCGCTCCCCTTCTGCATCGCCTGAACGTTGAGATCCGCGACCTCTTCCATGCGCCTTCCTCCGTCCGCTTGTACGTGGAAGATATATATATGTCAGATACAGGTCAAGCCCGTTCTCGGACCTGCCGAGCTTCCGGAAGCCTCCGCGGGTTTTCAAACCGCGGATTGACCGGACTCCCGCGCCCCGTTAGTGTTCGAAGACATGAAGGTCGGGATGCCTTTTCTCCTCGCGATGGCCCTCTTGGCCCCGGGCGTCGCGCAGAGTGGGATCGACGGCGACGCCGAGGAGGCGACGATCCGGCCGGCCAGCGCCGAGTTCAGGCCGGACGACGATCCTTTCGCCTTTCGTATTCACCCGGCGCTCGCGGTCCTTCCGGACCACGGCGAGGTGTTGGTCTGGGACACCGGCTCGAACGTCTTCGGCCGCCGGTATCGCGAGGGCAAGCCCTTGGGCCCCATCTTCCAGGTCAACGCCTTCGTGCCGGGGAGCTCGTTCCAGACGGATCCCTCCGTCTGCTCGTTTCCGGACGGCCACTTCGTCGTGGCCTGGGCGATCAACGTTCATGGGGTCGGTCTGGCACCGAGAATGGTCGCGGCCCGCTTCTTCGCCCGCAACGGCGAGCCGCTGTCGCCGAACCTGCAAGTGAGCACCGGCGATCGTGAAGAAGGCGCGCCGCGGATCGCTTGCGGAGAGAGGAGCGCTTTCGTCGTCTGGGCGGGGGCGGATGGCGACGGCCAGGGCGTCGTAGGACGGTTGCTGCTGGGCGACGGCGCCATGGGCAAGGAGATCGGGATCAATTCCTTCGAACAGGGAACCCAATCGGCGCCGGCGGTGGCGGCTGCGGGTGATGGCGGATTCATCGTCGCCTGGCAGAGCTTCTGGCAAGAGGTCGAGTGGGACGTTTTCGCGCGGCGGATCGATCGGCAGGGAAGGGTCGCCGGCCCGGAGACCCGGATCAACGGCGACGTCGCGGGCTCCCAGGAGGAGCCCGGCCTCGCGGTGGCCGATACCGGAGAGATCGTCGTCGTCTGGACCGATTGGAACAACGGCAAGAGCGGCGTCCGGGCGCGAGCGGTTTCGGCCGACGGCCAACCCTTCGGGAGTGACGTCCAGGTCAACGCCGTCGCGGCCGGCCGGCAGGTTTTCGCTTCCGTGGCGGCTCTGTCCGGAGGGCGGTTCGTCGTGATCTGGCAGCGGGAGTTCTTGAAGGAAGATTCGTCGAACGTCCTGTTGCGGCTGCTCCGGTGGCCGGAGCTTGCGGCGGGAGCCGAGCTGGTCGCGAACTCGTACCTGCCCGGCCGGCAGGATGCGCCGGCGATTTCGAGCGACGGAGCGCTCCGCTTCAGCTCGGCTTGGCAGAGCGGCCAGCAGGCCGGCCAGTCCTACGGCGTCTACGGCCGGGAGTTCGAGGTCGCGATCGAGCCTCATTGAGGCCGCGCCGTCGTCACTTCCCCTTTTCGCTCTCCGATCCAGCGGTCCACGTTCCTCTCGAGCACGTCGAGCGGCACGGAGCCGCTGCCCAAGACGACGTCGTGGAAGGCGCGGACGTCGAAATCCTGCTTCAATGCCTGTTCGGCGCGGCGGCGGAGCTCCTTGATCTTGAGCTCGCCGAGCTTGTAGGAGAGCGCCTGGCCGGGCCAGGAGATGTAGCGGTCGACCTCGGTCTCGCATTCGTGGAGCGGCAGCGCCGTGTGGCTCGCCAGGTAGTCGATCGCCTGCTGGCGGGTCCAGCCCATCGAGTGGATGCCGGTGTCGACGACCAGGCGGCCGGCGCGCCACATCTCGTAGGTCAGGCGGCCGAAGTTGCTGTACGGATCGGTGTAGAAGCCGGCTTCGAGGCCGAGCCATTCGCAGTAGAGGCCCCAGCCCTCGCCGTAGGCCGAGATGTAGGAATGGCGGCGGAAGTTCGGCAGGTTTTCCATCTCCTGGGCGAGAGCGCCCTGGAGGTGGTGGCCGGGCACCGACTCGTGGAGGGTGAGCGCCTCCAGGTTGTAGAGCGGCCGGCTTTCGAGCAGGTAGGTGTTGACCCAGTAGATCCCGGGCTGCGTGCCGCCGTACGGCGCGGGGATGTAGCGTCCGCTCGTGTACTTGGGCGCCAGGTGATCCGGCACCGGCTCGACCGTATAGGGCAGGCGCGGCAGGCGGCCGAAGAGCGACGGCAGCTTGCCGTCCATCCGTTTCGCGATCCAGGCCGCGCGCATCAGCAGCTCTTCCGGCGTCTTGGCGTAGAAGCGCGGATCGGTGCGCAGGAGCTCGAGAAACGCCGGGAAGTCGCCCGTGAACCCCGTCTGCCGCATCACCGCGCGCATCTCTTTGTCGATCCGCTCGACCTCGGCGAGGCCGATCCGGTGGATCTCCTCCGGGCTCAGGTCGACGGTCGTGAACTTGCGGATCTGAAAGCGGTAGAAGGCGGCGCCGTCGGGCAGCGCCGAGGCGGCGAGGGTCGTGCGCGCGGCCGGGTAGTATTCCTTGGAGTAGAACTCGAGGAACGTCCGGTAGCCGGAGATCGCGCGCAGCACCGAGGCGCGCCCTTGGTCGAGGAGGCGCTTGCGATCGGCGGCCGGGAACGTCTGCGGCATCTTCGCGAACGGCTTCCAGAAGACGCTCTTCGCCGGGTCCTCGACGACGTGCGCGGAGATCGTCCGCTCGTAGCCGGCGAGGGTCGCCTTGGGCGTCGTGAAGCCGCGGGCGATGCCCTGCCGCATCAGGGCGATCCGCTGGGCGACGATGGTCGGCCAGGCTTCGAGCCGGCGGCAGTAGTTGTCGTAGTCGCGGACCGTCGAGAGCGGGGCCTGGTCGGGCAACTGCGCGAAATCGACGTGGAAGCCCGAGTCGGCGTTGATCGGGATCTCCTCTTCGCCGCGCTCGATGCCCTCGACGCGTATCTCGAGCTGGCGGCGAAAGACGTCGTAGCTCGTCTGGTCGTCGGCCGCGAGCCGGCCGCGCTCGATGCCCGCCAGCTCGTGGAGGAAGCCCTTCGCCGCCTCGGCCCGTCGCGCGAGGTCTTCGGGCGTATATGTGGTCAACCGGTCGTCGTACTCGTGCCGGCCGACCGAGGTCGCGAAATTCGGGTCCTCCTTCAACCGAAACTCCCACTCCCGGTCGAACAAGCCGTGGAGCTGGGCGGTCAGCGCGGAGGAATCGGTGGCGCGGGCAGGGGAAGCCAAGAGGACGGTCGACGAAAAGAGCGCGAGAGCAAAGGCTTTCATCCGGGAGATACCTTTTGTGAACGAGGCGGTTGACGGCTGGCTGCGTCGAGTCCCGCGGGCCCATCCGGCTGTCAGGATTCACCACCAAGTGGTGGTATTTGCCACCATCGGAGTTGGCATATTGACAGCATCTCGAACCGGGGAAAAGGCACAAAGGCCCCTCCCATCGGGAGGGGCCGCGGAGTTGCGCCCTCTACTGCTGGACGATCTTGACGTCGTCGACCCCCGCCTCGACGAGGCTCGCTGTCGAGGCGTCGGCGGCCAGGATGCGAACGCGAATGGTCTGGCCGGCGAAGGAGGAGATGTTGGCCGAGCCG
>DATMZM010000455.1:0-7269 GCA_035607445.1 Thermoanaerobaculia bacterium
CTCGGCGATCGTCTCCAAGTGGCTGGTCTTGATCAGGCCAACGCCCTTGTCCCGGTCCCAACGCTTGTCCCAGTCGCCGCTCAGGAGCGCGTAGCCGCCGCCCGCCCGTTCGATCGCGATAAAGCTGCCGAAGAGGACGACAGCCTCCGAGGGCTTCGCGTCTGTGACCTGTCCGGTCCGCAGGTCGACCGGGGTGACGAAGACCCCGATCTGCTTCCAGGGCAGGTTGGTGTCGAGCTTGAAGCTGCCCCGCGGCTGATCCGCCTGATCGTAGTGGAGGACCCGCCAGGCGTTCGCGAAGCGGACCTCGTCGAAGACGAGCGGCGTGCCGGTCGCCCGCCACCAATCGAGGGCTTCGCCCTCGATCGGGACCTCGTGCTGGACGGCCGGGGCGAGCGCGCGGCCGGACAGGGCGAGCTTGCCGTCCCAGGTATCGCCCATACCGATCACCCGGCCCCGGAGGCCGAAGCGATCGGTGTTCGCGGCGGTCAGCAGGTCGGCGCGCCAGAAGATGTCGACCGCGCCCGCGGGCAGGAAATCCGCCTTCGCCGCGTGGCCGTCGCTCCGCGCGAGCACGAGCCATTCGAGGCTCGCGTTGAACGCGTCGAGCTCGCGCGCGATCTGGCCGTCGAAGGTCTTCTTGAACTCGAGCGCCGTGATCGGCGGCCGGTCGAGCCCGCTGCAACCGTGGATCTCGCACTCGGACTCGAGGATCTCCGCGGCCCAGACGTACATCAGGAAGCCCTTCCTCTGCTCGACCAGGAGGTCGGTCATGATCCCTTCGTAGAAGTCGTAGGCGGGCAGGAGCTTCGCGCTCTTGTTCGCCGCGAGAGAGACGGCGAGCTGGTTCGCGTAGAGCCGCAGGAGGGGCTGCTTGCCGCCCGTGCCGCGGGTGGTCAGCGTTTCGGTCAGCACGCCGAGCTTGGTGTGGATCTGCTGCACCGCGATCACCTCGCGGGCGAAGCGCAGCAGGCGCTCGCGCGAGAAGCTCGCCTCGTTGCCGAAGATCGCGAGGAACTGCTGGTTCCACAGCGTCTGGATGATCCGGATGTCGCTCTGCGCCACGGTCTCGTCGACGATCGTGTCGACCTTCGCGAGCAGCACCTTGTTCTGGCTGACGAGGGTCTCGACCTCGGTCTGCAGCCTCGCCTGCCCTTGGCGCAACTGATCGAGCTCGCCGCGGATCGCCGCGAGGTCCGCCGAGAGCTGGGCCTTCCACTCCTTTTCCTTCTCGCCCGAGAACTGGCCGAGCGCCCCGCACAGAGCGAGGAACGCCTCGTGCTCCGCGGACTTGCACTCGTTGTTGTAGAGCCGGCCCGCGGCCCACTGGGCGAACTTCTCGGCCCCGAGCTTCAAGCCCCCGGTGGCGATCGAGCTCACGATCTCGGACTTGTCGCCCGCAGCCAGCGCTCCAACGGAACCCGCGAGACCCAGGGCGAGGGTCACCGCGACGACGGTCCACCTCGACGGCATGCTGCCTCCTCTCCCGCGCGCGCCACCGAAGCGTCCGCCCCGGCAGGGCCGCGGAACCGTATTCAGCTCGGAAGGCGCAATGATAGCCGAAGGCGAGGCCGCTAAGTCCCACGGAACGTTTACTTTAGCCTCTTTGAAACGTCGCCCCTTCGCGACGGCGCACTACTTGCCCAGCATCTCGCGGAACCGGTCGCGCAGCTCCTTTTGCATTGCGGAAACCTCGCCCGAGAGGTCCTTCGTTTCGTCCGAGGCGTTGGCCGCTTCGAAGAAGGCCTCGCTCTTCGCGTCTCCCGCCTCGAGAAGCGCCTTCAGGGAATCGCTCTCGAGCTCGTCGGCCAGCCGGCCCATGACCTCCCGGCCCAGGTCGTCGTCGAGGGGCTCGGCCTTCCGGAAGCGGTTCGCCAGCCATTCGACCGCCTTGTCGCCGGCCCACGGGCGGACGATCTCGTAGAGGCCGAAATCCCCCTTGGTGAGGCCGCGGGTCGCGAGGAGGGCCCGCGTCAGGCGCTCTTTCTCGGCCTCGGTCACGAAGGCTCCCGCCGCCTGGAGCGCCTCGTCGCCTTCGAAGCGCTTCCCCTCGGCCAGGCTCTGGGCGACCTCCGCCTGGACGACCGCCGCGGCGTTCTCGAGCGAGATCTCGCCTTCCTCGGCGCGCTCGTCGAGCGAGGAGAGGGCGAGCTTGAGCTCCCCCGTCGCCTCCTTGCGGGTCAGCGGCTCCTCGACGGTCGCCACCAGCCATTCCGCGAGGTCGGCCGGGGTCGGCCCGCCGCGGCGGGAGATCCGCTCCAGCGCGTCGAGCCGGTCGGCGTAGGCTTCCAGCTCGTCGTCGGGCAGGACGTCGAGGCCGTGCTGCCAGCCGGCGGCCACGAAGACGGTCTTGCGGCCCGGCCGCGGGTCTCCGGGATCGAGGAACGCGAGAATCTTCGTCCCCGGCGCCAGGCGGGGCGACCCCTCGTCCTCGGCGCGGTCGACGAACAGGCTCCGTCCGGCGTACCGCCCCTTGAGCACGGAGGTGACGCGGACCTCGGTCTCGACCTCCGACGGATCGTCGGGATCGATCCCGACCGTCGAGCCCGCGATCCCCGCCACCACGAGATCGCTGTCGCCGAACGCCCGGCGGAGCGGCTCCTCGGACGGCATCGCGATCACGCCCGCGGTGACGAAATCCTCAACTGCGGGCGCCTGGATCGCGGGCGTCGCTTGGCCGGCGGACACCTCGATGCCGTCCTGCCGGGCAACGTTCGAAACGTTCGAGGCGTCCAGCGGCTGCAGGGCGCGATCCGAGGGTTTCGGAGGGAGCTCGGACGGTGCCGAGGCTGCCCGCGCTTGAGAGGGCGCGCTCGCCGCGGAGGCGCCTCCGAGCCCGAGGAACGCGGTCACGAGAGCGGTCGCGACAGGCGAGGCCCTGCGCTCCATCCAGAAGACCGGCGGGGGCGCCGTGACCAGGCAGCCGTCGCTCGCGCGGGTGATCCGGGCGCACAGCCGGCCGCCGGTCGCCTCGATCCGCGCCTCGATCTGGCGCGGCGTCATGCGCGCGAAATCGAACACCTGGCGGTCGCACTGCGCGCAATGCCGCCGCATCGCGTCCCCCGTCATGCCGTCCCACGACGCCGTGCAGGGGGATCCGATCTGCAATCGATTCAGCTTCTCGTTCCGGGTCGCCATCTCGAGCCTCCTTCTGGCCGCCGCGAAAAACCGTTCCTCGAACGGTCTCACGATCGGCGCTCACCTTTGAGACACGCGAGACGAGCGGAAGGTTCCTGGGGACGAACGGGAGGGGCGGGGGCCTAGGAGCGTTTCTCTCTCGCCCGCTTCTTCTTCCTTTTCACTTCATCCGCGGGCGGTAGGAGCTCCTTGTCGCTCCCCTCCGAGTCCTGGCCTCGTGCCTTGATGTATGCGTCGTGCGCATCCTTGTCGTAGGCGCGGCGTGGGATGCCGAAGAGGAGGTCGCGCCCTTTGGAGAACTTTGCCAGCTCTTTCCCCGCGTCGTCCGTGATCGACCGGTCTTCGCTCCGGACGCGGCGCGAAGCGGACACCTGGTTGAGCACGTTGCCCAACCTCTTCGCGACGCGCTTTTCGTCCCAACGCGGATTGACTTTCTCGAGCGCGGGCGCGATGTCCTTGGCGTCCTTCTGAGGGTCGATCTTCTCGTATTGCGTCGCGGTCGAATAGGTGAATTTCTTTCTCTCCCCGATCTTCTCGCGGATGGGTTTCTCCGCTTTTTCGATTTCCGAGTTGAAAACGGGCGAGGTCAGCGAGCTGTTCCCGTACTCGCGACCCGCGCGCATCCCTCCCCAGCTCGGCGAGCTGTGGCTGACCACCATCTGGTTGAGCCCGCTCTGGCCAGTGGACAGGCCGTGGGGGTTGTAGACTTTGAGCCCCTGGCCGGGCTTCGGCCGGTAGGCGGGATTGCGAACCCCCGATTTGTACTGGAGACCCTTGGTCGTCGTCTTCCGGGCCAGCTTCGTGTCGTCGAAGGTCTCCGCGTGCTCCGCGCCACCCTTCGTCTGATAGGCCAGCCCGCCGCGGATTTCCTTCCTGGTGCCTTTCTTGATCTCCGAGTCGGGATCGACGGGTGCTTTATCCCCCGCCCGTTTCTCGGTGTAGTCTTCGTCCTCCTGCTCCTCGGGCTCCGATTCGTCGTCGGCGTCGCTGCCGCTCGATTCTCCGCCTTTCTGCTTGGCAGCCGCCGCCATGTTATTTGCGGCAGCCACGGCAGCCGACCTCCTCGACCTCTTTCTCAAGGTCGTGCCGCTCGCAGCCGCGGCCGCGGCGCTCGACGAAGCGGCGGCCGTTGCGTCTCCGCTCGCCTGCGAGCCGCCGCCCCCCGAACCGCCCGCCGCCGTGCTGCTCGAGGACGTGCTGCTCAAGGACGTGGTGCTCGGGGACGCCGCGCTCGAGGAGGCCCCGCCATCCTTGTCACCGCTCCCCCGCGTGGCGGCGGCAGTGTCCCCCGGATCTCGCTTGGCACTTCGCTTGGCGCGAACGAACCTCCGCCGGCCCTGCGCCGCCGCGCTCGCGCTCAAAGGTTTATCGTCATCGCTATCCGAGCTTTCGGCGGCGGCCGCCGCCCGGCGGGCCCTGCTCGAAGCGGTGGGCCGTCGAGCGGCGGGCTTGGGGTTCTGTCTCGCCGCCCGGCTCGAAGAGGCCGTGCTCGCCACGGGCGCCGTATTGTCACCCTTCGCGCCGGAGGTGGAACCCTTCGCACCCATGCCGGCGGGCGCACTGCTGATGTTCGGGTAGGCGGTCTTCCATTGGCCGGGCTTCGTGGTACTGCTCGAGGACCTCGAGCTCGCGGGCACGTCCGAGTCCGCGTCACGGTCCTGGTCGGCGTCATCGCCCTCCTCGTCCGAGGTCGCCCGCTGGAGCACGCCCGTGGAGGCGAGGGACCCGGGCGCGGGGAGGCGAGCGAAGTCGTGGCCGAAACGCTCGGCGTTCGCGAGCGACAGGCTGGCCGGAGCGGCGGCGACCGGAAGCTCCCGTTCGGTGGCGCGAATGGGCTCGGCCTTCGGCCGCAGCGACGGCCCGGCGACGATGCTTCGAATGGGCATCGACCCTTCTCTCGAAAAAGGAAGCTCCTCTCAGCCTACTACACAGTTGGCCGGCCGGCCCGCTCGCGACGGGCTCGTTTGACCCAGGGCACCTGCGAACTGGAGACCCGGACCCTTAGTCGTTGAAGGTCTACTTGCCCAACATCTCGCGGAACCGATCCCGCAGCTCCTTTTCGAGCGCGGAGAAATCGGCTTGGTAGCTCTGCGGGTCGTCCATGGCCTTCGGGGGCAAGGATTCGAAGAAGGCGTTGCTCTTCGCGTCCCCTTCCCGGAGGAGAGCCTCGAGCGAGCCGCTGCCGAGCTCTTCGGCCAGCCGGCCCATGGCGTCCCGACCGACGTCGCCGTCCAGGGGCTCGGCCTTCCGGAACCGATCCGCCAGCCACTCGACCGCCTCGTCGCCCGCCCACGGACGGACGATCTCGTACAGCTCGAGGTCCCCCCGGGTGAGGGTACGGGTCGCGAGGAGAGCGCGAGAGAGGCGCTGCCTCTCGGCCTCGGTCACGAACGCTCCCGCCCGGTCGAACGCCTCGTCCTTCCCGAAGGGCTTGCCCTCGGTCCGACGCCGCGCGACGCTCGCCCGCAAGCTTTCCGCGGCCTGCTCGACGGGAACGCCGCCCTTGCGCGCCGCCTCCTCCACGGACGCGAGCGCGGTCCAGAGCTCTCTCGTCTCGCCCTCGCGGGTCGACGGTTCGACGACGGTCGCCACGAGCCACTCCGCCAAGTCGGCCGGCTGCGGCTCCCTGTGCTCCAGCCGCTTCAATTCTCCGAACCGATCCTCGTAGGCCGCCACCTCGGCATCGGTGACGACCTTCACGCCGTAGGCCCAATCCGTGGTCGCGTAGACCTCCTTGCGGCCCGGCCGCGGTTCGCCGGGTTTAAGGAAGGCCAGAACCTGGGTTCCCGGCGCGAGGCGGTCCGACTTCCAATCGACGACGCGATCGACGAGCAGGCTCCGCCGGACGCTCGATCGTCCCCGGATCACAGAGGTGACGCGCAGCTCGGTCTCCATCTCCGGAGAATCGACCGCATCGATCGCCCTCGAAGCACCCACGATACCCACGACGATCAGATCGGATTCCTCGAACGCCCAGCGCAGCGGCGGCGGGCCGCTCCCGCCCACGGTGATGGTTTCCTCCGCCGCGAACTGGGAACGGATTTCGACGCTCGTCGTCGCGCCGTCGCGCACGAGCGTCTTCGGGCTCGAAACCGGCTCGAACCCCTCCAGGCTCCCCGTCAAGTCGTAGGCTCCGGCCTTCAGGTTCTCGAAGGAGAACCGGCCCTCCGCTCCCGTCGTCGTCGAAAGCTCCCGGCCGTCGGGATCACGAATCGTGATGCCGAACCCGGGAATCGTCTGGCCCGATTCGTCCAAGACGACGCCGGTCAACCCGGCTCCCGGCGCGGAGGTCGGGGAGGGTTGGGAGCGATCGGAGGAAACGGGAGCGGGCACCGCCGAAGTCGCGATCGGTTCGCGGGAGGCCGCCTCCGCCGCGGCGCTCCCGAGGCCGAGGAGCGCGGTCACGAGAGCGGTCGCCACCGGAGAGACCCTGCGCTCGATCCAAGAGGAAGGAAGCTCCGGAGCCGGCAGCGTGACGAGGCTCCCGTCTTTCGAGCGGGTCATCCGCGCACAGAACCGGCCGCTCGCCGCCGTGACCCGCGCCTCGATCTGCCGCGGCGTCATCCGCGCGAAATCGAGCACGTGCCGGTTGCACTGCGCGCAGTACCGCCGCTCCCCTTCGTCGCTCATGGCATCCCACGAGGCCGTGCAGGGAGAGGTGATCTTCAATCGATCCAGCTTCTCGTTCCGGCTTGCCATCGAACCTCCGGGTCAGTCGCCCTTCGAACCGTTCTCAACGAGATCACGGTCTGCGCGGCCCTGGGGGACTCGCGGGATGATTGGGAGGTTCCGGGGACGAACGAACGGCAGGGCTCGCTCTCCGGTCTCGTAGGATACGATTCCGTATCGACGAAGGGGATGCTCCATGGTCTCGCTCAAGATCGATGTGCCCGAAGAGGCGTTTTCGGCCCTGCGGATCGGCCCGGCGCATTTCGCCGAGGAGCTGCGGTTTGCGGCGGCCGTCCAGTGGTACCACCAAGGGCTCATCAGCGGCAGCAAGGCCGGGCAGATCGCCGGCATGACCCGCCTCGCATTTCTCGACGAGCTCGCGCGGCGCCGGCTCGATACGGTCAAGCTCGACCTCGACGACCTCGAGGCCGAGTTGGGCGATGGCTGATTCCCTGGTCGTCG
>DATMZM010000001.1:0-6213 GCA_035607445.1 Thermoanaerobaculia bacterium
CCCATAAAGAGACTGATGCCTGCCACCTCCGCCTACAAGGACAAACTCTTAGCAGTCTACTTCCAGCAGTGTCAAAGAAATAAAGGCGCATTTCGGTTTATGTCTTTGAGCTTATCGACTGGACAGCTGAGCACTTCCCGAACCGCACGATATCGGCGGTTCGATCTACAGGACTGGCACCAAAGGCATCGAGGGTCCCCATTGACACTCTCGCAAAACAAGACAGCGGGCTCGCGCGTATCTAGACGAGAGCTGGCCGAAGTACCATCCAGGGAGGAGATCCGGCATGACGGCGCGGGCGGGCATCGAGGGCCTGTGGCAGGATCTGCGCTTCGCCGCCCGCGTGCTGGGCAGGAACCGCGGATACGCGGCGGCGGCGGTCGTCACCCTCGCCCTCGGGATCGGCGCCAACACGGCGATCTTCAGCGTGGTCGAGGCGGTCCTCCTCCGTCCCCTGCCGTACGCGTCCCCCGACCGGCTGGCCGTCCTCGGCGACGCGCAGGAGCCCGAGATCGGGGTGCTCTACACGGATTACGAAGGGTGGCGGGCCGCCCGACCCGAGACCTTTTCCGACCTGGCCGTCTTCTACCGCAACAGCGGCTGGTCGCGGGTCACCTTGAACGTCGCGGGCGAGCCCAGGGAGGCTCAGGCGGGCTTCGTCTCGGCGAGCTTCTTCCCGCTGCTGGGAGTCAAGCCTCTGCTCGGCCACTGGTTCTCAGCCGGCGAAGAAACGCGGCGCGAACGGCTCGTCCTCTTGAGCCACGCGCTCTGGAAAAGGGACTTCGGGGCCTCCCCCGCCGTGCTGGGCAAGACCTTGGAGCTCGACGGCCGGAGCGCGCAGGTGATCGGCGTCATGCCCGACACCTTCCGCTTTCCGGGGCGCGATACGGAGCTCTGGGCGCCGATCACCACTCACCGGCTCTGGCAGGACCCTGCGCTCGCGCGCGACGACGGCTCCCATTCGCGCGGCTTCTACACGCGCTGGGGAGTGATCGGCCGGATCGCAGCCGGCAGGACCACCCGCCAGGCGGAGGCGGAGATGGCGGCGATCTCCCGGCGCCTGGCGGAAAGCGCGCCGGACCCTCACCATCCGAGGGGCGTCCGCGTCCTCCCGCTGCGCGTCGAGGTCGCCGGCGACATGCGGCTGGCCCTGCTGGTCCTTTTTGCCGCGGTGGCCTGCGTGCTTCTCATCGCCTGCGTCAACGTGGCGAACCTCGTCCTCGCCCATGGTGCGGCCCGCGCCGAGGAGAAGGCGATCCGCGCGGCGCTCGGCGCGGGGCGAGGCCGGTTGGTCCGCCAGGTCTTCGCCGAAAGCCTCGCGCTGGCTCTCCCCGCCGCGTGTCTCGGGCTGGTGCTGGCTCTCCTCGCCGTCCGGGCGCTGATCGCCTTCGCCCCGCCGGCCCTGCCCCGCCTCGAGGAAGCCCGCCTCGACGGCTCGGTCCTCGCCTTCACCCTGTTGCTCTCGGTCGGCGCGGCGCTTCTCTGCGGGCTCGTGCCGGCCTCGCGCGTCACGCGCGCGGCAGCGCTCGCATTCGGCCGGTGGGAAGGCGGGAGCGGAGCGCGGTCTCCTTGGCGAGCGCGTCACCTGCTGGTGGTGGCCGAGCTGGCCCTGTCCCTCGTTCTGCTCGCGAGCGCCGCCCTCCTGCTGCGCAGCTTCGTCGCGCTCCATGCCGTCGATCCGGGCTTTCGCCCGGAGCGCCTGCTCACCCTCCGCGTCACGCTGCCCGCGGGCACCGCCACGGTCCGGCGCGAGGCTCTGGCCGGCGAGGTGCTGGAGCGCGTGCGGGCGTTGCCGGGCGTGCGGGCCGCAGGGGCCATCGACGGGCTGTTCGAGCTCGAGGCGAAGCGGAGCCTCGGGCTGCGCGCGGTCGAAGGGCACTCCCCCGAGCCGCCGGAGCGATGGACGGCCCTCACCTGGACCACCGTCGCGGGCGACACCTTTGATGCGATGGGAGCGCCGCTCCTGCGCGGGCGTTCCTTCTCGCCTCGCGACGGCCGGGGCTCGCCGCTCGTGGCCATCATCGACCAGGCCGCGGCACGCCGGTACTGGCCGGGCGAAGACCCGATCGGGAAGCGCTTCAAGGGGCAGGACGCCCGCGGCGCGCGCGACGAGTATCTGACCGTCATCGGCGTGGTCGGGAACATGCGCCGCGAGGGGCTGGGGCAACGGCCCACTCCGCACATCTTCCAGTGGCGCGAGCAGGCGGGCGGCGTCACTCCCGATTTCGTGGTGCGCACCGACGGCGACCCGGGCGCCCTCTCCGCGGCGCTGCGCCGGGCCGTCCGCGAGGTGGCTCCCACGGCGATCGCGTCGCCGGTGACCACCATGGAGCAGCAGCTTTCGGAACAGCTCTCGCCGCAGCGGTTCCAGACCGGGCTCCTGGCCTTGTTCTCGCTCGTCGCGCTGGGGCTCGCGGGCGTCGGGGTCTACGGCGTCATGCACTACTCCGTGACCCGGCGGAGCTACGAGATCGGGCTCCGCGTGGCGCTCGGGGCACGGCCAGCGGACGTCCTGCGCCTGGTGCTCGGCGAGGGCCTGGGGCTCGCCGCGGTCGGTCTCCTGCTCGGGCTTCTCGGAGCGCTGGCGGCGACCCGCATCCTGGCGAGCCTCCTGTTCGCCACCAGCACCACGGATCCGCTCGCCTTCGGCGGCGTGTCGCTCGCCCTGCTCGCGGTGGCCCTCGGGGCCTGCCACCTGCCGGCCCGGAAGGCGCTCAACGTCGAGCCGATGGTCGCCCTGCGGCACCAGGCCTGAAACCCGTAAGGCCCCCGCGCGGAGAACCTGCGCGGCGGGGGCCTTTGCTCGATCTTGGGATCAGTTGATCGTGAGCGGTGCGGTGGCGGTGCAGATCAGCGCGTTGGTGGTCGTGTTGCGCGACTCGACCGTCACCCGCATGGCGCCCTTGACCGCGAGAGCGCTCGGCACGACCGTGATCTCGAACGAGCTCGCGATGCAGCCGCCCGACGCCGACCAGATCTTCTGGCGGGTCGTCACCTCGCGGAAGCCCGCGAGGTTCGACGGCCACTTGAAGGTGAAGGTCTCTTTGTGCGGCTGGCTGTCGCACGGGTTGTAACCGATCGAGAAGTTGAGGGTCTGGCCGTTGGTCGCCGGATTCGGCGAGACGGTCAGGGTGCAGGCGACCGCCGCCTTGGCCGCCCCCTTGGGCGCGACGCCTAAGGTCACGCCGCTCTTGGTGTCCCGCTTCTCCCCCGCCTTGTCGCCCTCCTGGCCGATCGCCGGGACCGCGAGGGCCAGGCCGAGGCAGAGACCGCTCCACAGAAAGACCTGCTGGGGCTTCATGGGATTCCTCCTTGGCTCCGAAGAGCCGCAAGAAATTGGACTGCCATGAAACTGGCGCTCCTGCTGAAAGGATGTTACCGCGTCCGGCGCCCGCGGCGCGCCCCTATTTCGGGATCGAGCCCAGCAGGTATTTGAGGTTGTCGTCGCGCCACTTGACGCCGGCGCCCAGGAAGACGGACCCGTTCTCGAGCGGATCGTCGAGGCCGCCGACGAGGTAGAGGTTGGGATGGAACTGCCAGCGGCCCATCAGCCGGAGGTGGGGGCTCTCGTCGTTCTCGCGGTTGAAGTCGAAGGCGTCGAAGGAGAGGAGCAGCCTCTTGTCGTAGAGCGGCAGCTCGACCGCGGCGCCCCCCCGGTTCTCGATCAACCCGCCGTAGAAGCGCAGGCCGTTGCCGGCCTTGTAGCCGAAGAGAGCGGAAGCCACGCGGTCGTCCTCGGTGGTGAAGGTCTTGATCGTCTGGGTCTCGCTCGTGCCGTCCGGCCGCGTCGTCGTGATCGTCTGCGTCTTCGTCCGCGTCTTGCCGGCCGGCGTGCTCGAGATCGCGGCGCGATAGAGGCGGGCGCCGTCGTTCGGATCGACGTCGAGGCGGAAGGTCGACTGCGCCCTCTTGGGGTCGGACAGGTAATAGCTCTGCAAGTCGAGCTCGAGCTGGAACTTCTGGAGCGCGCCGATCGTCCCGGAGATGCTCTTGACGCCGCCCTGGATCGAATCGAGGGTCTCGACCAGCTTGTCGTGCGCCTGCTCGTCGTTGACCAGCTTGCCGATCGTCCCCTGGCCCGAGGCGATCTTGTCGGTGATCCGGTTCAGGTTGTCGACCGAGGTCTGGATGTCGGTCGTCACCTTGCGGACGTTGTCCATGCTGCCGTGGAGGTTGTCGCGGTTCTCGGCGAGGATCACCGAGATCTGCTTCGCGGTCTGCTCGAGCTGCGCCACCAGGTGCGGCAGCTCGGCGGCGAGGTTCGCGCTCACCTGCTCGATGTTGCCGATCGTGCGCCCGACCTGCTCCCGGTTGTCGAGCACCAGCTTGCGGATCTCGTTGTTCGTCTGCGCGAGCCCGGTCATCAGCTCGCCCAGGCTGACGCCGCCCTTCTGGCCGGCGAGGGCGCTCGAGAGGCCGCCGGTGATGCCCTGGATCGAATCGCCGATCGATTGGATCTTCGCCATCGCCTG
The DNA here is from genome assembly GCA_035607445.1 of Thermoanaerobaculia bacterium. Taxonomy (GTDB): domain Bacteria; phylum Acidobacteriota; class Thermoanaerobaculia; order Multivoradales; family UBA5704; genus DASYKS01. Next base: position 4,473 of record DATMZM010000001.1, read on the forward strand.
ATCGAAGCTGATCGGCGTCGTGCCCTGGATGACCGCATCCTTGGGCAGCTTGGGCGCTCCCGCGGGTCCGGGGACGAGCTCGACGTACTTCTCGCCCAAGAGGCCGAGATTCGCGATCGTGGCGGTCGTCCCTTGGGTGAGATCGAGCGGCTTTTCGAGCACGATGCGGATCTTCGCGCGCCTCCCCGCCAAGGAGACGCCGTCGACCCGGCCGACGCGGACGCCCGCGACCCGCACCGCCGCCTTGTCGTCCAATCCGGCGACCGAGTCGAAGACGGCGGAGACCTCCTCGCCCTTCTTCGCCCAGGGACTCCAGTCCTCGATCTTCCAGATCAGGATCCCGAGGACCGCCAAACAGATCGCGGTGAACAGCCCGACGCGGATGACGTTGCCCATGGTTTCGTAGACTCCTAGCGGCGCGCAGCGGCCGATTGCTCGCTCGTGAGCGGGCCGTCGGCGATGCCGCGAATGAACTGTTGGACCCTCGGGTCGGCGAGCTTTCGGAACTCGGCCGGAGGCGCGTCGGCGATGATCCGCCCCTGATGGATCATCGCGATCCGGTCGCCGATCCGAAACGCGCTCTCCATGTCGTGCGTGATCGTGATCGTGGTCGTGTGCAGGCGGTCGTTCAGATCGACGATCACCTCGTCGATCAGGGCCGTCGTCACCGGATCGAGCCCGGTCGTCGGCTCGTCGAAGAGCAGGATGTCGGGCTCGACGGCGATCGCGCGGGCGAAGCCGACGCGCCGGCGCATGCCGCCCGAGAGCTGCGACGGCAGCCGGTCCGTCACCCCCTCGAGACGCACCATCTCGAGGCACTCCTCGACCCGTTGCCGGCGCTCTTCGGGGGTCTTCGCCGTCAGGCGCTTGAGCGGGAATTCGACGTTCTGGCCGACCGTCATCGAGTCGAACAGAGCGCCTTCCTGAAACGCCATGCCGAAGCGGCGGCGGAACTCCGTGATCCGCCGGTTGTCGAGCGTCTCGATCGCGGTGCCGTCGATCTCGACCGTCCCGGCGTCGGGCTTGAGCAGGCCGATGACGTGCTTGAGCAGAACGCTCTTGCCGGTGCCCGAGCCGCCGATGATCACCAGCGACTCGGCGTCGTGGACGTCCAAGTCGACGCCGCAGAGCACCCGCTTCGACCCGAACGACTTCTCGAGGCCGCGGATGTGGATCTTGACCTCCTTCGAAGTCGAGGAGGGGGGTGCTGCGTGCGGCTGCGTCGTCGGCTCGCTCACGGCATCCCCTAGAACAAGATCCGGGTCAGGAAGAAATCCGAGATCAGGATCGCGATGCTCGCGAGCACCACCGCCCGCGTCGTCGCGCGCCCGACGCCCTCGGCGCCGCCCGAGGCGTAGAAGCCCTGCTGGCAGCCGATGAGAGCGATCAGGAGGCCGAAGACGGCGGCCTTGATCAGACCCGAGGTCAGGTCCTTCAAGTCCATGAACTGGAAGCTCGCGTGGACGTAGCTGACCGGGTTCGCGCCCATCAGAGGCACCGACACGACGTAGCCGCCGAGGATCCCGAGGGCGTCCGCGAGGACGACGAGGAGCGGCAGCATGATCACCGTCGCCCAGACCCTCGGGACGACCAGGTAGTGGACCGGATCGGTCGCCATCACCTCGAGCGCGTCGATCTGCTCGGTGACCCGCATGGTGCCGAGCTCGGCGCCCATCGCCGAGCCCGAGCGGCCGGCGACGATCAGGCTCGAGAGGACCGCCGCGAGCTCGCGCACCATCGA
>DATMZM010000123.1:0-8827 GCA_035607445.1 Thermoanaerobaculia bacterium
GCGACGCGGCACGAGGCGTTGCGCACGCGCTTCGTCGAGGCCGAAGCCGGTTTGGGCCAGCGCGTCGAGCCGCCGGCTCAGGTCCCGCTGCCGATGCTCGATCTGGCGCGGCTTTCCGCGGCGGCAAGGGCGCGCGAGCTCGAGCGCGCCTTCCTCGCCGAGTCGACGCGCCCTTTCGTGCTCGCGACCGGGCCGGTTTTTCGCGCCGCCCTCGCCCGCCTCGCGCCTTTGGAGCACGCGCTCCTCCTCAACCTCCACCACATCGTCTCGGACGGCTGGTCGTCGTCGATCCTGGTGCGCGAGACGGCGGCTCTCTACGAGGCCGCGATCGAGCGGCGGCCCTGCGCGCTGCCGCCCTTGCCCATCCAGTACGCCGATTTCGCGGTCTGGCAGCGCCGTTTCCTCTCGGGCGCCGAGCTCGACCGCCAGCTCGGCTTCTGGCGCGAGCGGCTAGCCGGGGCGCCGCGGGAGCTTCCGCTGCCGCTCGACCGCGCGCGCCCCGCGGCGCCGTCGGCGCGCGGCGGCCGGGTCGATTTCGATCTGCCGCCCGGCGTCGACGATCAGATCCGCTCGCTCGCTCAAGCAGAGGGGGCGACGCCCTTCATGGTGCTGTTCGCCGCCTGGGCGCTGTTCCTCGGCCGGCTCGCCGGCGTTTCGGACCTGGTCATCGGCACGCCGATCGCGAACCGTAACCGCGCCGAGACCGCGGGTCTGATCGGATTCTTCGTCAACACCCTGGCCCTGCGCCTCGACGTTTTCGGCGAGCCGACCTTCCGCGAGCTGATCCTGCGTGCGCGCCGCGCCGCGCTCGACGCCTACGCCCACCAGGACCTGCCGTTCGAGCGCCTGGTCGAGGAGATCAATCCCGAGCGCAACCTCGCGGTGTCGCCGATCTTCCAGGCGCTGTTCTCGTTCCTCAATACGCCCGTGCCCGAGCTGGCCGCGGCCGGCCTCGCGATCGAGCCGATCGACCTGGCGTTCTCGGCCGCGAAGTTCGACCTCTCTCTCCACTTCCGCGAGACGGGCGATCGGTTGCTCGGATCGCTCGAATACTCGGCCGAGCTGTTCGATCCCGCGACCCCAGCGCGCTGGGCGCGGAGCTTCTCCGGCCTGGTCGCGCGCGCCGTCTCGCGGCCCGACCTCCCCGTGGCCGCGCTCGCCGGCCTCGATGCCGCCGAGCGCGAGCAGGTCCTCTCGGCCTGGAATCAGTCCGGCGACGCGTTTCCCGGACGTACCCTTCCGTCGCTCCCCGAGCTCTGCCGCGCTCAGGCGGCGCGCACGCCCGAGGCGATCGCCGTCCACCGCGGCGCCGCCGCTCTCACCTTTCGCGCGCTCGACCGGCGCTCCGATCGGCTCGCCGCGCACCTCGCCGCGCGCGGGGCGCGACCGGAGGTTCTCGTCGGAGTCTGCCTCGGCCGGGGCGTGGATCTCGTCGTGGCGCTCCTCGGGGCTCTCAAATCGGGCGCGGGATGCCTGCCCCTCGATCCCAACGACCCGCCCGAGCGCCTCGCGTTGGTGCTCGAGGACGCGGGCTGCCGGCTCCTGATCGGCGACGCGGCCCTCCTCGGCCGCCTCGCCGCCGGGCTGGGCTCGCGGCCTTTGCCCTCGGGGCTCGAGATCGTCTCCGTCGACGGTTTCGACGGGGAGGCGCCCGCCGCCCCTCCGGTCCTCGCGCCGCCGCTGCCGGAGAACCTCGCCTACGCGAGCTATACCTCCGGCTCGACCGGCCGGCCCGAGGGCGTCGTCGTCATCGAGCACCGGCAGGTTGCCGCGATGCTCGCCTGGGCGGAGACCGCCTTCGGGCCGGAGGAGCGCGCGGGGATGCTCGCGGCGACATCGGTCGGCTTCGATCTCTCGGTGTTCGAGATCTTCCTGCCGCTCGCCTCCGGCGGGACGGTGCTGATCGCCGAGAACGCTCTCGAATTGCCGGAGGTGGCGGGTTGGGGCGACGTGCGGATGGTCGTCGCGGTCCCTTCGGCGGTGGCCGAAATCGTCCGTCGCGGGGCCATGCCCGCGAGCGTCCGGACCGTCTGTCTCGCCGGCGAGCCGCTCGCGCCCGAGCTGCTCGATGCCCTCGATCGGACCGGGACCGTGCGCCGGATCCTGAACCTCTACGGTTCCTCGGAGGATGCGACCTGCTCGATGGCGGCCGAGTTCCTTCGCGGCGCGCCTCTCACCGCCGCCGAAAAGGCCCGCCGCGGCGCGCCGCCGATCGGCCGGCCGATCGCGGGCGCTCGCTCCTATCTCCTCGACGCCCGGATGGATCCCGTGCCTCCAGGCTCGGTGGGGGAGATCTTCCTCGGCGGCGCGGGCGTCGCCCGCGGGTACCTCGGGCGCCCGGAGCTGACCGCCGGGCGCTTCGTGCCCGATCCGTTCGCAACCCTGCCGGGCTCGCGGCTCTACCGCACCGGCGATCTCGGGCGCCATCGTGTGGAGGGCGATCCGGCGGGCGAGATCCTGTTCGCCGGCCGCCGCCGCCGCAGGCTGCCGGACCCGGATGCCGCAGCCCCGAGCGCCGACGCCTTCGAGGCGCCGGCGACGACTCTCGAGCGGTTCGCGGCCAACCTCTGGGCCGAGGTGCTCGGCATCGATCCCGCCCGCGTCGGCCGCCGGTCGAGCTTCTTCGATCTCGGCGGCCACTCGCTGCTCGGCGCCCAGGTCGCGACCCGGGTCGAGCGCCAGCTCCAGGTGTCGATCCCGCTCCGGTCCCTGTTCGAGCATCCGACGCTCGAGGGCTTCGCCGGCGCGATCACGGCCCTCGATCCCCACTCCGGCCGGGCCGAGAAGATCGCGCGCGCCGTCCTGCGCGTTCAAGGGATGTCGGAGGACCAGAAGCGGGCGTTGCGAGGGAGCTGACCTTCAGAGAGCGGCGCGTTGCGCTCAGGCGGGAGGCCGCGCCGGCCGGCGTTTGTCGCGGTGCGAGCGGCGGCGGTTCGCTGTCGCCGGAGCCTTCGCCGCCCGGCTCGCTGTTTCGCCCGGCGCCGCCGGCAGCTTGACCCCCGCCTCCTTGAGGATGCGCTGGACCAGCGTCCCGGCCTCGCCGCCGAAGGCGTGGCCGCTCGGCAGCGAGAGGGCGGTGACGCGCTTCCGGTCGACCTTCGTGCAGGCGCTGCCCTTCTCCTGCTCGCCGAAGGCGCAGAGGACCTTGGAGCCCCGGAGGCGAGCGATCTCCGGCGCCACGGGACGCTCGGGGACCTCCGGGACGCCCGACATCCAGCCGGCCAGCTGGAAATCGAAGGCGGCGCCCTCGCTCGGACCGATCAGCGCGATCACGCTGATCTTGGCCTTGAGCGCTGGCGGCAGGCGGGCGGCGAGGAAGGGGAGGACGTCGGCACCCTGGGAATAGCCGATCAGGATCGCCCGCCGCTTGCCCCAGGCGGCAAGGTAGTGATCGAGCGCGCGGCCGAGATCGAGCGCCGCGCCGTCGGGGTCGCGCGCGATCCAGAAGTAGCCGCGGCAATTCCAGCCCACGACCGGCAGGCCGCGATTCGACAGCAGTTGGCCGATCCTCCGGTCGAGGGTGGTCCAGCCGCCGTCGCCCGAGTAGACGACGGCGAAGGAGTCCGTCTCGCCGCCGGCCGGAAGCTCGATCAACGGCAGCCCGGCGACTTCATGGGCTTTCGGCGCCGTGCGCGCGCTCGCCTCGGCGCTCTCGATGTCGATCTTCTCGACCGCGGCGAGCAGCGCGGCGGCGAGGGGATCCGCGCCGTCGCCCACGTCGGCGATGGGGCGCAGCGACGCTCTCGGCACCCGAGCGACGATCTGCTCGAGCTTCTCGAGGGAATCACCCGGCCCCTTCTCGCTCTCCGGCGCGCTCGCGAGAATGATCCAAGGCTTGGCGAGCGCGGGATCGAGGCGCATCCGATAGGCCTGGCCCGGAACCGAATACTCGCCGACCAGGCCGAAGCCCCGGCAGATCGGCTTCTTCGTCGGCAGCCAGGAGTTGAATCCCACGCTGACCGCGCCCGAGAAGGTGTCGGAGGGAGCCTCCGCGAGCGCGGCGTAGGCGAGCGTCGCGCCGGCACCGGTGCCGACCAGGATCGGCGGCCGGAACGCGGGCAGGCCCGCGGCGTGCTCGGCGGCCTGTCCGACCGCTTCGAGCTCGGCCGCCGAGTTGATGCAATGCCTCGTCGTACCCGCCGCGACCTTGAGGTAGCGAGGCACGTCGACGGTCACGACGAGCGCTCCGGCAGCGGCCAGCGCGGCCGCCTGGGCGGCCGTCGCCGCGGAGCCGTCGGCGAGGAGGATCACCGTCCGCACGGCGCGCCCGGACGGTTGGGCGAGCGGCAGCGCGCCGAATCGGCCGAACGGCAGAGCGTTCGGAGGAGTCGGAGCGCCCGCCGCGAGCGCCGCGCTCAAGGGGAGGAAGCAGATCGGGAGAACTTGGAGGAAGAGGGTCGGTCGAGCCATCGAGGCACCTTTGGGCGCGGCGCGCTCCGGGAGTGCAAACGCCGGGCCCGACTTCCTTCCCGTGGCCTGCTAAGATCGAGCGCTCTCGGTCCGGGCCTGCCGCCGGCAACGAGGCTGACGCCCCCGTCCTCGTACGAATCTCCCTCGGAACCTCCGCGCATGATCGCTCGCCGTTTTTCCGCACTGCCGCGCTTGATCGCGCTCGCCCTGCTGCTCGCCGTCTCCTTTTGCCGGCATCCTCCCAAGGTCGAGCCCCTGCCCGGCAAGAGCAACATCCTCCTGATCACGGTCGACACCTTGCGCGCCGACCATCTGTCGAGCTGGGGCTACCCGCGCAAGACCTCGCCGGCGATCGACCGGCTCGCTGCCGAGGGGGTCCGCTTCGACCAGGCGACGGTCCAGTGGCCGAAGACGACGCCGTCGTTCGCCTCGATCTTCACCGCCACCTACGCCAAGGACAACGGTATGGTCCGCCGCGTCGGAGTGCCGCTCTCGTGCAAGTTCACGACGCTCGCCGAGATGCTCAAGCGTCACGGTTACCAAACGGCGGCCGTGGTGGCCAACGGAGCGCTCGGCTCCGAGTTCGACTTCGACCAGGGCTTCGACGTCTACATCGAGACCTGGAAGCTGCCGCACGGCGGGGCCGCGGACCCCAACAGCGCGGAGGCGGTGACCCGGCTCGCGCAGGGGCTCTTCGGCCAGCTCGAGCGGGCGAGCCGGGACGGGCGTCCCTGGTTCCTCTGGGTGCACTATCTCGATCCGCACGCCCCGTACTCGCCCCCTGGCGCATGGGCCGGGAAGTTCCAGGGCGACGAGCGGTTCGATCCCTCGCGGAAGATCGAGATCGCGGCCAAGCCGAAGCAGCAGATGCTCGGCATCGGCAAGTCGCAGGTCGTCGACGGGCACACCGACCTCGCCTTCTACGTCGCCCGCTACGACGCCGAGATCGCCTATACCGACCACCAGATCGGTCTCCTCCTGGAAGCGATGGGCAAGCGCAAGCTGCTGGCGAAGACCTTGACCGCCTTCACCGCCGATCACGGCGAGTCGCTCGGCGACCACGGCTACTACTTCGACCATGGCCGCTTCAGTTTCCAGACCTGCCTGCGCGTGCCGCTCGTCCTGCACTATCCTGGCGTCCTCGCGCCGCGGGTCGACCGCGACCCGGTCGAGCTGATCGACCTCGCGCCGACGCTGCTCGAAGCCGCAGGCATCCCGCTCGCGGGCGGCGCCTGGATGCAGGGGCATGCGCTCACCCCGCGCCTGCGCGGCTTGCCGCCCGGCGATCCGGAGCCGGCGAAGGCCGGCGAGCCGATGCCGCATCCGGCAGGCCTCGCGTTTTCCGAATCCGGCTGGGAGACCGACGACAAGTGGCAGAAGGTGGTGCGCGACGGGCGCTTCAAGCTGATCTTCGCGCAGACCCGGCCGGAGCAGCGCTGGATCGGCGGCGACGGGGTGCGCTTCACGCTCTTCGACCTGCTCACGGATCCCGGAGAAACGAAGAACGTGGCCGACGCCTTTCCCGAGGACTTGGAGCGGCTCAAGCGCGAGCTCTGGGCCTGGGATCGGGCGCCCCGCTTCGATGCCGAGAAGGATGCTCAAATCGCCCCCACCTGCGGTCGTTTCGCCGCCCACGACATGGACGAGGAGACCCGCAAGCTGCTCCGGTCGCTCGGATATCTGTAGCGGCTGGCCGGCGCTGTCGGGAAGGCCTATATGATAACCTCCGGCTTGCCGGAAAGATGTTCCGGCCCTGCCAGTCCCCATCGTCTAGAGGCCTAGGACACTGCCCTTTCAAGGCGGCGACACGGGTTCGAATCCCGTTGGGGATACCAAACCTTTTTCACCTCCAAAATCCTCTGGAAGTCGTTGATTCCGCAGCGTTTTCGGAGTTCGAACTGACCCCGCTTTTCGGGTGCTAAGAAGGTTGTTTTCCTTACTGGATCCGGCCTCGCGAATGGCACCCAAAGTGCTGAAAAGAAAGCACGTTTCCGGAGTTCGAACTGCCGAGCCGTCGCAGGTGAGCCCGCGCGGAAAAAGGACCCTCTGAAGGCGCTGCCTCTGTTCGAGGTTCGCCTCCACCCAGAGCCGTCCGGCATTCAGGGTGACGTTCTGTGCAAAGTCGAGAACGGTCTCCACGTCGATCTCCTCGAGCCGCGCGCCGTGAAGCTCGAGCTCGCAGAGGGCGAGATCCTCACTCAGCTTCGCGAATTGCTGCTCGTAGTCGTTCCGCTCGATCGCCTTGTGGTAGATGAACGCCTCTAGGAGCTGGTTCTTGCGCCGCAGGATCTCGCGCCGCTGGCGGTCGAGCGCGGTGCGACGCTCCATGACGTCGGCGCGAATCGTCGCCCAGCGATCGAGGACGACGGCGCGGAAGAGGTCGAGATACTCAGCCTTGGGCCGTAGCGTCTCGAGCAGCTCGAGGAACTGAAGCTCAAGCTCCCTGCGAGAGACGTTGACCGCTCGGCATCGCGCTGCTGGGGGGCAGTGATAGTAGGCGTAGGTAGCCCCCATCTTGCCTCTCGAGAAGCTTGCCGTCAGCGGGCGACCGCACCGCTCGCAGCGGATGAACCCACGGAGCGGAAATTCGGGTCGGCGGCGCTCCCGTGCGATCACGACCGGCACCGTGCCTTCGGTGGCTCCCTGAGCCTTCCAGAAGGTTTCCTCGGAGATGAGCGCCGGGAACGAAGCTGCGGTGTCGATCTGGAATTTCGGCGCTCGAACCCTCCCGGCATAGAGAGGATTACAGAGCACCTTGGAGAACGTCTGGGGAGTCAGGGCCCGGCCTCGCCGAGTTAGCAATCCGAGCTCCGTCACTGTCTTGAGTGCCTGGGTGCGGGAACATAGGCCCGAGGCGACAAGCTCGAACGCCTTTGCGACCAAGGAGGCTCGCTCGGGATCCGGAATCAGTGTCCTCCGGCCTCCGATGCTCGCCGAGAGGTAACCGACGGGAGCTTGAAACATCCAGCGACCACTTTCGAGGGCCGCGCGCATCGAGGCCTTGACCTTGACGGCTTTCTGGTCGTTGTCAAACTGCGCGAATGCGGAGAGAACCCCTTCCATGAGCCGACCGGTCGGCGAGTCGTCGATCGGCTGGGTCACGGAGCGAAAGGTGATCCCCAGCGCGGCGAAGTGCCGGCGCAGGATCGCATGGTCGAATTGGTCGCGCGCCAACCGATCAATGCTGTAGACGACGAGGAAATGAATCCACCCGGGGTGCTTGCGGCAATAGGCGAGCATCGCCTGAAGCTCCGGGCGATCGGTCGTCTTCGCGCTCTCGCCCTCTTCGACGAAGACGCGAGCCACCTCGATCTCTTCTCGCTCGCAGAAGCCTCGGCAGCTCTGCTCCTGTACGGGGAGACTCAGGTTCTGGGTTTGTTCCTTGGTGGAAACGCGGCAGTAGATGACGGCGCGAGGCATCTCAGTCGACCTCCTGGGCTTCACCTGGATCGCAGGCGGAGCCCTCGTAGCGGGACGCTAGAAACACGGCGATGGCTACGTCGGCGAGGCCGTACAGCTGCGCTCGCAAAAGCTCAAGGTTTTTGTCTGACAGCTGAGTGTCAGGGCCGAGGATGCTTCGGCAGTCGTCGAGACTGAGCATAGCTTGTCGAACGCAATTCGTCATCTGCGGGCGTTGGATTGCACCAGGATCGGCGCCGCGTGGCGGAAGGTCGCCGAGAGCGGCCCGGAGGTGACCTTGAGGACGGGGAGGTAGACCCCGGGCTTCCCATAGGCATGGCTCGGCACGGGGACACCCGAGACCTCCTCGAACGTGCCGTTGCCGTCCCAATCGTAGAGATAGGCGGTCGGGCTCCCATCAAAGCGCTGATCGAAGAAGATCGGCACGCCGGGCGCGAACAGACAGAAGCCGAGCGTGCAACCCTGCGCGGCAAAGGCGAGGATCTTCGGCTCGGGCTGCGACGTGACCTCGATCGCAACCGGAGGGCTCTCGAGGATCGGGTCGCGGCAGTTGCGCGCGCGAGCGCGGAGCGTGTAGGTGCCGGCGCTCGGATAACGATGGGTCTGGCTGAGACCGTCGCAGAGCGCAAGCCAGGACGAGGTCGTGCCATCGCCCCAGATCCACTGCAGCTCGACCGCTCCCTCCGTCGAGGCCGAGACGCGGACCTGCCGCTGGCCGAGATTCTCGACGTGGGGAGCCTTGCGGAACCGGAGGCTCTCGATCGTGAACGAGACGCTGCGCGACGCGCGGCCGGCGCTGTTGATCGCCGTAAAGGTCGCCGTATAGAGCCCGGGAGGCTTCGGTCCCGGATCGAACCGCGCCGGATTCGAGCGGACGCGCCCGCCTCCGGGAAGCGTCCAAAACGTCTGGAGCGGAGGGCGGCCGGTGACGCCGCTCGCGCGGAGCGTGATCGGAGTGCAGGGCGGCACGGACGTCGCCTGCGCCACCGAGACGAGA
>DATMZM010000256.1:0-7471 GCA_035607445.1 Thermoanaerobaculia bacterium
CTCCCAGCGGGACTGGATGAGCACGATCGCGAAGGCGACGGCGCTCGCGGTCTCCGAAGGCCATTTCCGCGCCGACCTCGACCCGGCCCAGTTCGCTTTCGAGTTCTCGGCCATCGGCATGTCGCTCCAGTACGCCGCGAAGCTGGTCGCCGATCCCAACGCCTACGCTTACGCGCGGGCGGCGTTCGAGCGCCTGTTCGTGGACGCCGGCGTCCAACCCCAATAGGACTTCAAGAGCCTCGACTTCCCTCCAAGGAGTGAACCATGAGCGAGCCTCACCTGCCAGAAAAAAGCACGATCGATCGTTTGCGTCCGATCCCGTTCCCGGGCTGGCTGCGCGCCGGGTTCGGCCTCGCGGAGGGGCTCGCCCCGGGCGCCGCGGCGCGGATGGCCCGCCGGATCTTCTTTACCCCTCCCCCCTCGCGGGTGCGGCCCGAGCAGCAGGACCTCCTCGACCGGGCGCAGCGCTTCGAGCTCGAAACTCCGGACGGTCCCGTCGTCGGTTGGTCGTGGGGACAGGGCGAGACGGTCCTTCTGGTCCACGGCTGGGTGGCCACGCGGGCCAGTTCGCGGGCTTCGTCGAGCCGCTCGTCGCCCGGGGCTTCCGAGCGGTGGCGCTCGACCTGCCCGGCCATGGCAGCTCGCGGCGATCGCTCTCCTCCCTGCGCCACTTCGCGACCGCGATCGCGCACGCGGGCGAGCTGTTCGCTCCCCTCGCGGGGCTCGTCGCGCACAGCTTCGGCAGCGCGGCCTCGACCTATGCGATCAGCCGGGGGCTCGCCGCGCGGCGGGCCGTGTTCTTGGCTCCTCCCGCCGGGTTCGAGACGTTTCTCCTGCGCATGCGGCGCGGCCTCGGCTGGTCGGACGAGGTCGAGCGGCGGTTCCGGCGGATGTCGGAGAGCTGGCTGCGCTTGAAGTTCGACGAGGCCGAGCCCCGCTTCCTCGCGCCTGCGATCGACCTGCCTCTCCTCGTCGTCCACGATCGGGGCGACGACGAGGTGGCGTTCGAGGAGGGGGAGGAGCTGGCGCGCCGGTGGCCGGGCGCGCGGCTCGAGGCGACCGAGGGGCTCGGCCACCACCGGCCGCTCCGGGAGGCCGCGGTGATCGAGCGGGCGGTCGGCTTTCTCGCCTAGGTGCGGCGGCTGCCGCCGAACAACCCGGCGCGGAAGAGGTAGTAGACGAGCGTCATGAGCGACGAGACGACGGCGGCCACGTAGGTCATGGCCGCGGCGTTGAGGACGCGGTCCATGCCCTCGCGCTCCTGGGGCAGGATCAGGCCGTTGTCGACCGCCAGCTTCTTGGCGCGGGCGGAGGCGTCGAATTCGACCGGCAGGGTGACGAGCTGGAACACGAGGACGGCGGAGAAGATGAGAGCGCCGAGGAGGATCACGTTCGGCGCGTGGAACAGCAGGCCGCCGGCCATCACGAGGTAGCCGAGCGTCGAGCCGATGCCGGCCGTGGGCACGAGGGCCGAGCGGAGGCCGAGCGGACCGTAGTGCGCAGCGTCCTGGATCGCGTGCCCCGCCTCGTGGCAGGCGACGCCGATCGCCGCGATCGAGCGCGAGCCGTAGACGGGCTCGGAGAGCGCGAGAGTCTTTTGCGCCGGGTCGTAGTGGTCGGAGAGCGTGCCGGCGTGCGGCACGATGCGGACGTCCGAAATGCCCGCGGCGCGCAGCATCTCGGCGGCGGCCTGGGCTCCGGTCAGGCCCCTCAGGCTGTTCACCTGAGAGTATTTCTTGAACGCCGAGCGCGTCCTGAAGCTCGCCCAGAAGGAGAGCAGCAGCGCCGGCGCGATGAAAGCGAGATAGATCGGGTCGAAGAAAAACATCGAGATCCTCCTTCGAGAGGCTTCAACAGTCTCTCCCCGTCGGGCATTTCCCCGCGAAAAAGGCTGGCGAAGCGAGAGCGGGAGGGAGAGAGGCTCAGCCGACGGTGGTCAGGACCTGGGGACCGGTCGGCGCCGGCGAGCCCGTTTCCGGCTCGACGGTGATGAGCAGGCCCTGGGTGCCCGCGGGCATCTGGGCCGAGGTGAGCTCGACCGGCTCGCCGGGCCGCGCCGTGAACGTGCCGCCGCTCACCGGCCCGGAGGGCGCCAGGAACCAGAGCTGGTACCGCTGGCCCGATTCCGCCGCGGCCAGGCCCTCGAGGCTCAGGAACCAGTGCTGGTGATCCGCGGCCACGAAGAGGATGCCGCGGGCGCCCGGCTGCAGCGGACGCTCGCCGGCCGGCGCGAGCCGGCCGACCGCCACGGTCGGCTTGGTGACGAGCTGGAACTTGGCCTCGAGCGCCGAGAGCTCGGTCTTCGCGACGTGGAGCTCCGCGAGCTTGCGCTGCGTCGCGACCAAGTTTTCGGTCAGCGACGCGATCTCTTCTTGCTGCTGGACGTAGCCCTGGTAGAGCCAGGCCGAGAGGCCGGCGAGAGCGAGGACCAGGGCGGCGGCCAGGGCGAGCGGCCACCGGCTCGGACGCGAGCGGGGCGGCGGCGGAGAGGCCGCATGGGACGACCGGATCGAGGCCGGCAGGGGCGGCGCCTGGGGGGGCCTCTGGTAGGGCGCCGTCGGCAGTCGATCCGGCGGGAGGCTCGCCACCGCGGGCCGATCCGCCGCCGCGCTCGACGCGGCGCCGGAAGCATCGGACGGGACGACCGGCGGCACCAGGCGGAGGGTGGGCGCCTCGGACGGAGCGGCGGCATCGCCCTCCGCCGGGGCGGCGCATTGGGCTTCGAGGCGCTGCCACAGATCGGCCGACGGAGCCACGGGCTCGAGCGCGCACGGCAGGAGCCCGAGCAGCTCGACGTAGAGCCGATGGAGGGTCTCGTCGCCGTCCGCGGCGCGAGCCTTCGACCCATCGCCCCCTCCCGCCAGCGCGTCGAGCGCCGCGAGGATGGTTTCGTCTTCGCGATCGAATTCCTGGTTCACAGCAGCTCTCGAATGTCTTCGCGCAACGATTTGCGCAGCTTTTTCATCGCCAGCAGGGTGCGGGTCTTCACGGTTCCGAGCGGGATGCCGGTCCGCTCGCAGATTTCGCTCTGGGTCAGACCCTCGTAGAAGGCCATCTCGAGGACTTCTCGCTGTTCGCGCGGCAGCTCCGAGAGCTCGGCGCGGACCCGTTCTCGCCTCTGTTGGAGTAGTACGTTTTCCGCCCCCTCGGGGGATGTATGCACGTTGCCGGCGTCCAGGGATGCCGCGTCGTGCGCCCGGTCGACCACCTGCCGGTTGCGCAAGCGGTCGATCGCGCGGCTGCGCATGATCAGGACCAGCCAGGTCGCGACCGACGATCGCCCCGGATCGTAGCGGTCGCTGCCCCTCCAGATCTGGAGGAAGACCTCTTGCAGCACCTCTTCGGCGTCTTCGCTGACGTGGAGGATACGCTTGCCGAGCGCCAAAAGGGTCGGCGCATGGCGGCGGAACAGCTCGCGCAAGGCCTCGGGGCGGCGCTCGCCGATCGAGCGCAGCAAGACGAGGTCGGGGAGAGCCGACAGCGGGTCGTCTGGAGTGGTGGGGATTTCCATCTGCCGGATCTAGGGGGGCCAGCGCGGGCCTGAGACCGAGGCTCTCCGAGCCGACGCCCTAGGATAGCATGCTCGACCGCGCGCGAAAGCCAGCCCGCAAGGAGAGTCTCGATTGAACGAAGACGAGCTGAGGGGGCTCATGCTGCAGCCGGCGATCCGGGTCCTGATGATGCCCAAGGACACCAACGCGCTCGGGACCATCTTCGGCGGCATCATCCTCTCGTACATCGACCAGGCCGGAGCGGTCGAGGCGCACCGCCACGGCCCGCGCCGCCTGGTCACGGTGTCGATGCGGGAGGTGGTCTTCCACCAGCCCGTCTTCGTCGGCGACCTGGTGTCGTTCTTCACCGAGACCACCCGCATCGGCCGCACCTCCCTGACCGTCCGCGTCCTGGTCGAAGCGGAGCGCCAGGGGGGTCTCGAACCGCACGTGCGGGTCAAGGTCACGGAGGCCGAGGTGGTCTTCGTCCACGTCGACGCCCAGGGAAACCCGACGCCGATCGTGCCCGCCGCCTCCCCGGCTCCGGCCGCGCCCGGCGAATGAGGGGCGCATCGGGCTTCCCCCCCTCGCCCGATCGGCCCGGGAGGCGTAAACTAGGCGAATCCGCAGCCTCTGCCCGGGCTCCGCGGAGAGGCTCGCGATGAATCCTCTGACCGAATTCCATCCCGCCGTCGCCGCCTGGTTCGCCAGCCAGCTCGGCGCGCCGACCGAGGTCCAGGCTCTCGCCTGGCCCGAGATCCGCGCCGGGCGCTCGGCCCTGATCGCCGCCCCGACCGGATCGGGCAAGACGCTCGCCGCGTTCCTCGCCGCGATCGACGACCTGGTGAAGGCGGGGCTCGACGCCCCGCTCCCGGACGCCATCCGGGTGGTCTACGTCTCCCCTCTCAAGGCGCTCTCGAACGACATCCAGAAGAACCTGGCCGAGCCGCTCGCCGGCATCCGCCGGGAGCTGGCCGCGCGCGGGCTCGCCGATCCGGAGATCCGCACTCTCGTCCGCACCGGCGACACCCCGACCGCCGAGCGGGCGGCGATGGTCCGCCGGCCGCCGCACGTCCTGGTGACGACGCCCGAGAGCCTCTACATCCTCCTCACCAGCGAATCGGGCCGGCGCATGCTCGCCTCCGCCGAGACGGCGATCGTCGACGAGATCCACGCCGTGGCGGGCGACAAGCGGGGCTCGCACCTCGCCCTCTCGCTCGCCCGCCTCGAATCCCTGGTGGAAAAAAACGGCGGCTCGCTCGCCCGGATCGGCCTCTCGGCGACGCAGCGGCCGATCGAGGAGATCGCCCGGTTCTTGGTCGGCTGCGACGCGGCGGGCGCGACGAGACCCTGCTCGATCGTCGACGTCGGTCACCGGCGGCGGATCGACACCGGGATCGAGCTGCCCCCTTCGCCGCTCTCCGCCGTGATGGCGAACGAGGTCTGGGACGAGCTCTACGACCGCCTCGCCGAGCGGATCGCGACCCACCGGACGACGCTCGTCTTCACCAACACGCGGCGGCTCGCGGAGCGGATCTCGCGCCATCTCGCGGAACGGCTCGGCGAAACGCGCGTCACCGCCCACCACGGCAGCCTCTCGCGAGACCGGCGCATGGACGTCGAGCAGCGGCTCAAGGCGGGCGAGCTGTCCGCCCTGGTCGCCACCGCGTCGCTCGAGCTGGGGATCGACATCGGCACGGTCGACCTGGTCTGTCAGATCGGCTCGACGCGCTCGATCGCGGCTCTCCTCCAGCGCGCGGGCCGCTCCGGCCACGCCGTTTCGGGGACGCCCAAGGTCCGCCTGTTCCCGACCACTCTCGGCGAGCTGGCCGAGGCCGCGGCCCTCCTCGACGCCCTCCGCCGCGGCGAGCTCGACCGGACGGAGATCCCGGTCGCCCCGCTCGACGTCCTCGCCCAGCAGATCACCGCCGAGGTGGCCGGCGGCGAGCGGACGCTCGACGAGCTGTTCGCGCTCGTGCGGCGCACCTCTCCCTACCGCGACCTCGCCCGCGAGGACTTCGAGGCCGTGGTCGAGACGCTCGCGAACGGCTATCCCACGACCGGCGGCCGGCGCGGCGCGCACCTCCATCTGGACGCCGTCAACGAGCGGCTGACCGCCCGGCGCGGCGCCCGGCTGGCGGCGATCACCTCGGGCGGCGCGATCCCCGACACGGCGGACTACCAGGTCGTGCTCGAGCCCGCGGGCACGGTGGTCGGCACGGTGCACGAGGACTTCGCGGTCGAGAGCCTGAGCGGCGACGTCTTCCAGCTCGGCAACACCTCGTGGCGGATCCTCAAGGTCGACCCCGGCAAGGTGCGGGTCGAGGACGCCCACGGCGCGCCGCCGACGATCCCGTTCTGGCTCGGCGAGGCGCCCGGGCGGACGGACGAGCTCTCGGCCGCCGTCGCGCGCCTGCGCGCCGAGGTCGAAGCGCGGCTCGAAGCCCCCGGAACGCAGGGCCGGCTCGCGGCGGCGATCGCCTGGCTGACCGGCGAGGTCGGGCTCGAGCCCGCGGCGGCCCGGGAGCTCGCCGAGTCGCTCGCCGCCGCCCATGCGGCGCTCGGCGCCCTGCCGACGCACACGACGCTCATCGCCGAGCGCTTCTTCGACGAGGCGGGCGATCAGCACCTGGTCCTCCACGCGCCGTTCGGCAGCCGGATCAACCGGGCCTGGGGGCTCGCGCTGCGCAAGCGGTTCTGCCAGAGCTTCAACTTCGAGCTGCAGGCAGCGGCGGACGAGGACTCGATCGTCCTCTCGCTCGGCCCCACGCACAGCTTCGCTCTCGAGGAGGTCTTCGGCTACCTGCGGTCGCACTCCGTGCGCGGGGTGCTCGAGCAGGCGGTTCTCGACGCTCCGCTCTTCCCGACCCGCTGGCGCTGGAACGCCACCCGCTCGCTCGCCGTCCTGCGCTTCCGGGGCGGCCGGAGGACCCCGGCGCCGCTCCTGCGCCAACAGGCGGAAGACCTGGCCGCGGTGGTCTTCCCCGACCAGCTCGCCTGCCTCGAGAACATCGTCGGCGAGCGCGAGATCCCGGACCACCCGCTGGTCCGCCAGACCCTCGCCGACTGCCTCGAGGAGTCGATGGACATCCGCGGGCTCGAGCGGATCCTCGCGCGGATCGAGCGGGGCGAGATGCGGCTCCTCGCGCGCGACCTCTCGGAGCCCTCGCCGCTCTCGCATCAGATCCTGAACGCGCGGCCCTACTCTTTCCTCGACGACGCGCCGCTCGAGGAACGGCGGACGCAAGCCGTGCGGATGCGCCGCTGGCTCGATCCGCAGTCCGCCGCCGACCTGGGCGCTCTCGACAGGGAGGCGATCGAGCGCGTGCGGCGCGAGGCCTGGCCCGACCCGGAGAGCGCCGACGAGCTGCACGACGCGCTCTCGATCCTCGGTTTCCTGACCGCCGCCGAGGGAATGGACAACGGCTGGACCGCTCTCTTCGACGAATTGGTGCGGACCGGCCGGGCCGCCGTGCTGCGCTCGCCGCGACTCAAGCCGCTCGAGCCGCTCTGGGTCGCCGCGGAGCGGCTGCTCGACCTCGCCGCCGTGGTGCCCGGCATCGACCTGACGCCCGCGATCTCCGCCCCCGCGCGGGTCCGGCCGCCCGCGTCGGCCGAGGAGGCCGCCGCCTCCCTCCTCCGCGGCCGGCTCGCCGCGCTCGGGCCGGTCACCGCGGAATCGCTCGCCGCGCCGCTCGGCCTGCCGCCGGGAGACACCGCGACAGCGCTCGCCGCTCTCGAAGGAGAGGGCACGGCGATGCGCGGGCGTTTCACTCCTTTCGATCGGGCCCGCGGCACGGCCCGCGGAAGGGGAGAACCGGACGAAGCGGCGCCCGGCCTCGGACCGGAAGAGTGGTGCGATCGCCGCCTCCTCGCCCGCATCCACCGCGCGACGATCGAGCGCCTGCGGCGCGAGATCGAGCCGGTCACCGCCGCGGACTTCCTGCGCTTCCTCTTCGTCTGGCAGCGCGCCGCGCCCG